>JAYUOT010000437.1:0-4368 GCA_043760705.1 Betaproteobacteria bacterium | reverse complement strand
CGCCCCGCAGAAATTTGAGGCTAAATTTAGGTTCAGCGGGTTTGATCCGCGAATTTTGGTAGTTGCCAGTTGGAATCAGCCTCACCCCTCGATGTAGCGCCTCACGCCGAAAGAATTGGGCTTTTGTCGGCATGTTTCGTTGCGCCGGTTCATTCCACTCAAAACGCTCGGCCTGAGCGAAGGTTTGTGGACTTTTCGCTGACGACCCCACTGGGTTGGAGTTCCACGAGCAGTTCAAGAACCAGTGTGTTGCTCGCTGCCGCGTTACTCGTAGCGGACCGCCTCATGGGGTGTGGTCTTGCGGGTATTGGCGTCATCGAAGCCGACCGCTTGGTTCGTGGGCCCTTGAATGTGCCATCCCAACAAAGCATTGAAGACTGGTTGAGCGTGATTGATCGCGCCCGCGCGCAGTGGCGCAGCACCCAAACTTCCGAGAATTCTATTCCGGTGAATCCCCTTCTCGAAACGCATCCATCGGCCGAAGCGACGGTCGAGATTGCTGTGGTGGAGTCGTTTGAGAGGGCCGACGCCTGGGCGGTAGGCGCACCGATCAGGCCCGGAATCATCCTGGCGGTCGACGTGCCCGATGCGCGCTCGCGCGCCTGGAGGCTTGGCATTGACTATGGACCTAGCTTCGTGGCACCAGATTTAGCCGAGCAATTCCTCGGGCTTGTCCAGGCTGCTTTCGTTTATGTGCTGGGGCACCCGTCTCGCCCGGTAAGCTCCTTCGCTTTGCTAACTCAGGATGAAACCGCCTTATTAATTCAACAAGAAGTGGGCCCTGCTCTAGTGCTCGCGAAGTCCCCTGGCGAACCAGTGATCGGCGAACCTGTGAGAGACGAACCAGGTAGAGACGAACCAGGTAGAGACGAACCAGCAGCGGGCGAACAGGTAGCGGGCGAACAGGTAGCGGGCGAACAGGTAGCGGGCGAACAGGTAGCGGGCGAACAGGTAGCGGGCGAACAAGCTGCCGGCGAGTGTACGGCGAGTGAAATGGTTCAACTTTTCGATGCGCAAACTCGACGACATCCCCAAGCCCCGGCGCTCGTTTGGGAAGGCGGGGCGCTCGGCTATTCTGAATTGAAAAGGCGATCACAAGTCATCGCGATGCGTCTCCTGGCAGAGGGCGTGGCGCCGGGCGATCTCGTGCCCCATTTGGCGGATCGTACGCCAGACACCTACGCCACGATTCTTGCGATTCTGCGCTGTGGTGCCGCCTATGTCCCCCTGGACCCGAGCTGGCCGGCGGCTCGTATTGGCACGCTTTTGAAAGAGATCCGTGCAAAAATCTTGATCTCTCCCAATCCAGAAGTGGCGGCGAAATTAGCCTTGGCTGAGCCCCTCGATTTGAAAATCTGTGTTCTGCAGCCAACCCTATTGGAAGGTGCTGTCGATGGGCGGTTACCCCGGCTTCACAAACAGCCCCTGACCGCTTATGTCATGTTCACCTCAGGTTCGACGGGAGCGCCCAAGGGGGTGGTCATTCCGCAGCGCGCCGTCATTCGGCTCGTCGCGAACGCACAATATTTGCAGCTTGACGCCAATACCCGAATGTTACAGGCCGCCCCTTTCGGCTTTGATGCCTCGACCCTTGAAATTTGGGGACCCTTGCTCAATGGAGGCTGCTGTGTGCTTCACAGGGAGGCCATTCCCAGTGCCCGAGGCTTGGCCAAAACGATTAGCACCTTCAAGGTGAATACTGCCTGGCTCACCTCTGCCTTGTTCAACAATGTGGTGGATGAGGGCGCACAGTATCTGACTGGACTGGATCAACTGGTGATTGGGGGTGAGGCCCTCAGCTTGGCCCATGTGCGGCGCGCGCTGGCCGCACTTCCCAAAGTGCGCCTGGTCAACGGCTACGGCCCGACCGAGTCCACGACTTTTGCTTGCACCTACGATATTCCCCACCAACTGCCGGCCACGACCAGCAGCATCCCGATTGGTTTTCCCATCACCGCCACCACCGCACTTGTGCTTAATCGTCGCTTCGAACGAGTTCCACAAGGCTTTGCAGGCGAGCTAATGATTGGCGGGCTGGGCTTGGCTGAGGGCTACCTCGGAAATCCAGCACTCACTGAAGACCGCTTTATAAATGCAGCCTTCGATGCCTTTGACCACAGCGGCCGCATGAGAACATCTTCAGGACAGGCGCTCGGCCCTCGGCTTTATCGCAGTGGTGACCGAGTGCGTCGCCTGGCCACGGGGGCACTTGAGTTCTTGGGTCGCAATGACCAACAAATTAAATTGCGAGGTTTTCGCATCGAATTGAGTGAGATCGACGCGCTCCTGGCCGCGTTGCCCGGGGTGAGTGCCGCAACCTCCATGGTGCGCCATGAACCAGGGACGGACGGGCAACTTACCGCCTGTGTGGTGTGCGCGCCGGAAAAGTTTGATGTGAAGCACTGGCGTGGCCTACTGGGTGCGCAAGTGCCCCAGGCGATGGTGCCCTCGGCTTGGGTGCGCCTTGACGCTCTGCCGCTCACCACCAACGGGAAATTAGACCGCTCGAGTTTGCCAGCGCCTTCTCGGCAACGGCCAGACAATGGTCCTCGCTTTGAGGCGCCGAGGGATGTGCTCGAAGCGGCGATTGCTGCTGCCTTTGCCAAGGTTCTGCAGATTGAACCCATCGGTGCCGACGATAACTTCTTTGATTTTGGAGGGAGTTCGCTGGCGGTGGTGCGAGCGATTACATTGTTGGAGGAAGACCTCGGGCAAGTGATCCCGGTGGCGGCCTTTTTTGGTAATCCCACGCCGCGAGGTATTGCAAGTCAGTTGACCGTTGCGCCGCTACAGACTTATGCCAAACCCAAACCAGTACAAGCCCCTGTTGACGTCCTCACGGAACCCCAACTCAAGGCCAACGCGACTGAGCCGATTGCCATCGTCGGCATGGCCTTGCGCCTTCCCGGCGCGGACACGCTCGAAGAATTTTGGAACAACCTCAGCGCGGGTCGCGACAGCATTACCCGCTTTAATTTAAGTGATCTCGACCCCTTTGTCTCAGACGATCAAAAAAACGACAAGGACTATGTCGCGGCACGTGGCGTGATTCGCGATGTGGCGAACTTTGATGCCGAATTTTTTGGTATCAGCCCGGTGGAGGCTGAGCTGATGGACCCGCAACAAAGAGTCTTTCTGGAAATCTGCTGGGAGTGCATGGAGCATGCCGGATACGGCGCCGGTGCAGACTATTGGGCCCAGCCGCAGGCCGGCTCGGTGGGAGTCTTTGCCGGGGTTTATAACGCCTCGTATTTTCAAAACCATGTCTTGAGCCATCCTGAAAAAGTGGCCGACTTTGGTGCTTTTCAGGTGATGCTCGCCAACGAAAAAGACTATGTCGCGACGCGAGTCGCTCATCGCCTCAATTTGACGGGCCCGGCGGTCAATGTGTTTACGGCCTGCTCAACCTCCCTGGTGGCCATTGCGCAGGCCGTAGATAGTCTGCGCCTCGGACGCTGTGACGCGGCCTTAGCGGGTGGCGCCTCGATCACTTGTCCTCCGAATTCCGGCTATCTCTATCAAGAAGGCTCGATGCTTTCGCCCGACGGCAAGACCCGTAGTTTCGATGCCTCAGCGGCCGGAACGGTGTTCAGTGATGGCGCTGCTGTGGTCTACCTTAAACGTCTGAGCGATGCCCTCGCGGATCGCGACACCGTCCATGCCGTGATTCGCGGCGTCGCGGTCAACAATGATGGCGGCGGCAAGGCAAGTTTTACGGCGCCCAGCGTGGATGGCCAGGTCAAGGTCATCCTGGCGGCGCATCAAGAGGCCGGTGTGAGCGCACTGGACATCAGCTATGTCGAGGCCCACGGCACCGCCACCCCAATGGGCGACCCGGTCGAAGTCGATGCCTTGCGACGCGCCTTTGAAGAAAGTCGGCGACTTGCACGCTTACGAAACCCGTCGCTGGCAGCAAGGCCTACCGATGGGACATGCTATATCGGTTCGGTGAAGAGCAATATCGGCCACACCGTAATGGCCGCTGGTGCGGCGGGTGTCATTAAGACAGCGCTCGCACTGGCTCGACAAAAACTGCCGCAAAGCCTGCATTACTCTCGCCCGAATCCAGCACTGCGGCTGACCGAAAGTCCGTTTGTGGTTCTGGCCGAAGCTCAAGACTGGCCTCGAAGCAAAGAAGTCCGAGTCGCGGGCGTGAGCTCCTTTGGGGTAGGCGGCACCAATGCTCATCTGATTCTTCAGGAGGCCCCTGAAGTCGTTCCTATCGCGGAACTCACTCCCGAGGCAGGTCTTCCAAGAGTTCTGAAGTTGTCGGCCCGAAGCCCGGCTGCGCTGAAAGCTACGGCGGCTCGGCTATGCGAACATCTGCGGTCGAATCCAGCGGCTCGCATGCAAGACATTGCTTATACC
>JAYUOT010000436.1:0-24834 GCA_043760705.1 Betaproteobacteria bacterium | reverse complement strand
TATCTGGCGAGGTATGGCGCGCCTCACCGATATTCAAATCGGGTTCCTAATGAGCGCAGAGACTTGTGGGTAATTGAAAGGTTTGTGGATCGCTTACGGATTAGGTAAGAACAAGTTTCGTATCTTCTTTCCTCACGCAGTGTGAACATAGAGCCTATTGGTGATATATCGAAACTTCGCCCTTAGTAAACCAGTCCAAGATTTTGTCCGCACCCCCAGGTGGTCAATATTCGGTGAGCGTCAACAGGCTCGGCTGCTTCTGTGGTGAAGGAGAAGTTGGCGGCTTTGAAGGCGATGGAGCAGGGGCGCAGGCGTGCGTAGCTTCCGGTAGGTGATGGGTCGTTTCGAGTTGGTCGACCGCGCTTGCTTATGTAAAGGGATTCATGATCGTGGCCGTGCCGAATTTCTCGCCGTCTCCCATGTCCTCGCTGAACAGAGTATTTGCCTGCGCTCTTTGCGCTGCTTCGACGATCATGGCATCCCAAATTGAAAGGGATGGTGCGGTAGTACGTTTGATGGCTGCGCGAACGAGAGCGACATCGCTATCCACCACCTGCCAGAGAGTCAAGCCTTCGATGATTTGCGAAGCTAAGGGTTTGGGTAACTGCTGCTTGTTGACGAGAACGTTGTAAAGCACAATTAACACCTGGGTGCTGATCACCGCAAGACCGTCTGCGCTGAATTTTTCGACAAGCGCTCTAGGGAAGCGCGGATTTAATCGCGCGGCGCCTGGCTCCTTGAATCGGACGGTCTACTTCGTTGAATTTTTAGCCAATAGCAAGTGCTATTGGCCGCAAAATCCGCCTTGTAGCCCATCCCAATTCAAGGGCCAAGCACCCACGCGATTAAATCCGCGCTTCCCTAGGGACCTGGGCGTCAGAAGGACGTGCGCTCGGAAGGTGAGTCAGTCGCAATGTGTCGTGGTGAACGTCGGCTATTGCCTGGCGCCGGAATATCAGTTTCCCGTCGCTTATGACGATTGCCTGGCGGCTACGGCTTTGGGTGCACGGCAATATCGCCAAGCTGGGCGGCAACCCCGCCCGTCTTGCCATCGGTGGCGATAGATTTCCGACCGTCAATCACGGGTTTTTCAGCTACACCGCAATCGCCAAGGATTGCGAAGCTGTCGCCCAGCAGATTTGTCGCGACCTCAAAGCTCACTTTGATCGGGCAGGTTACTTGGCGGGCGGGTTGAGTCGTGCGGTGGTCTCCTCGCTTGAAGACGACGCTTTTCAGAAGCATCGACGGCATATTATCGTGGAGACTACGACTAGGTTTGCATTGCGCGAGCCGCCCGTTGACCGGCCCGTACGCCGAGTGTAAACGCCTCCTCGAATACTGAGTAACCGGCCAGATCGCTGTGAGCGAAGCTCAAAGAAGAGTTTGCATTGAAAAGATGGGCTCGGGCCTTGCGCAAGGCCTCGCTGTGCCAGCCGGGCTTGGGCACGGCCATGGCATGACCAAAACGTGCAATATCAAGATGCCTAAGTCGTTCGGAAAAGTCTGGATGGGCTGATCTGAATTCTTGCAGGATGCTCGCATGCCACGATTGCCAAGGCGGCTCCAGTAATTGCCTTCGTGCCTCGCGACCTTCACCGAGCGCCTGGTAGTAAGTGAGCACGGTGGGGCCGTTCGTCTGAGCCAAACTTTGGTGTTGGGCGTTCACATAGCCCAGGCCCTGCCCACCATAAATCACATTGTCCCAGGCTGGGGCCGCGCCACCACGATCACGCAGATCTCGGTCCAAATAGGCGTTGGCGACCATCCAGCTTGAATGTTCAATTTTGCTACTAAGCGCTTGGAGCGCGGCAATAGTGCCTGGCTCGTGACTCGCTGCCGCCAGTAATTTTTGGCAAACAAAAAGGGGGAGCGCCAAGATGCAATGCTGGCAATCCCATTGCTCGATAAAGTCTGCATTGAGCGCGATCACCCTGAGGCCTTCGCTCCGGGCTTCGACCTTCATAGCAAGGCGCTCGGTGTGTAGTCGGTCACCCAGTGCCAAGGCCATTTTCTCGCTCAACCATCCATTGCCTTGCGGCCAAGTGAACACCCCGCCGCTGGCGGCGGTATCTTCCTTGTCGCTCTCGCCGGGCGCATGAAAGCCGTGTCTTGACGCGAAGTAGTGGACTCCAGCCCAGGCCGAAACACTGGCGAGTCCAGAGCCATATTCGTCGCGGCAACAATAATCCAGATACCAATGGAGATGAAGGTCGTCCAGGCCCTGCTGGGATAGCCAGGTTTTGAAGTTGACACTGTCCAAGGCCAAGCGTTCGCTTAGGCGCATGGGCGTGATTTCTGCATCCGAGGTCACACCCCAAGGCAGTTGAAACCCCCCCCTCCCCTGAAAGCCTTGGATCAGCTCGCTAAATCGTCGGTACGCTTGCAAGCTTGAAGCGCCCACATCGGCGAGAGGCAGCAGCCCTTCGTGCCAAGCACCCCTAAAAAATAAGCGCTCTTGCGGGCTATGGCAGAGATGACGCTCGCCCTGCGCACTCACTTGCCATCGCCCTAAGCGCAATTCTATAAGTCCCAGATCGGCCAAAAGTGCGCGAACAGGTTCGAGTCCAGCGCTTGAGGCGCCGGTACTATTATGCGGGTTGATCGGCACCGGTAGATAATGCGCGCCCAATGGGCAGGCAATTTTCTTGATGTGATGGGCACGGCTATTGCCCCCTGCTTCTTTTTCTAGTTCGAGGAGGACGAAATCACTCACCCCCAGCTTTTGTAAACTCCAGGCAGCACCGAGACCCGCAATACCCCCGCCAAGAATAACCACTCGCGCTTGCTTGGCCAGCACCCGGCCTTTGGGTGGCGTCTTGCTTCTGAGGCGATGACCGTTTTCAAAATCGGGGCCTACGAAGCCGCCGCTGGGGAAGGCCGGTGAGGGCTCGCAAGCACCCAGACCCAGCGTGACCGTGCTGGCCGTGCCACCGAGCTTGATACTGGTTTTGAGAAATTCGCGTCGACTCAATGAAGAACCTTGCCCCACTCATTTTCGAAGGTCCGTACCAGTATTTGATTGTGCAGGCGGTTCACCTCCGCGGGCACGCGCGACATGTCGAGCGGGAAATCAAACAGTGCGGGCAGGCTGGCTAAACTGAGAAAACGTAACTCGGCGGGCAGAGCACCGGGCATGCGCCATGGGCGGCGGCTGGCGATAATGAAGCCCCATTCGCCAAAGCTAGGGACATGGGCATGATACGGAGTCGCCGTAAGGCCGACGCTTTCGATGGTGGTGACCACCGTCCAAAAACTATGGCGAGCAATCAAGGGCGAGGTGCTTTGAACGACGGCATAACCGGAGGCGGCCAACTTTCTTTGCAAGAGCGTGTAAAAGCTGTGTGTATAAAGCTTGCCGAGAGCAAAGTTGCTCGGATCGGGGAAATCCACAATGATGACATCGAAGGCCTCAGGGTTAGAGTTTTTGCCCTGAGTCGCGGCGCTTGAGGACGACTCAACCTTGACCTGTGCGCTGCTTGCTGCTCCTGCGCCATCTCCGTCTAACCATTGATACGCGTCGCTATTAACAATGCGTACCCTGGGATCAAGGAGAGCACGACTATTGAGTTTGAGGAGCATCGGCTCGCGCGAGAAAAGCTCGGTCATGGTCGGGTCCAGCTCCACCAGTGTCACACTCTCCACGCTTGGATACTTAAGAATTTCGCGCACGGCCATGCCGTCACCACCGCCCAGCACGGCCACTCGCTTAGGCGCACCATGGGCCGACATGGCTGGATGAACCAAGGCTTCGTGATAACGATACTCATCGCGCTCAGCGAATTGCAAGTTACCGTTGAGAAACAGTCGCGCACCCTGTTTGCCTTGAGTCACGACCACGCGTTGATAACTTGAGCTGGTCGCGAACACCATACGGTCCGAATAAAACTGTTCTTCTAAGGTGGTGGTGAGGCGATCAGAACCTATCCAAGCGGCGATCAAGATGGCGATGCAGGTCAGCGCTGCCGCGGTATGTGAGCGTCTTGATCGAATTTCGTCCTTAAACAAACCTAGCGTCCAAAGCGCAACGCCGGCGTTGAGCAGTCCGAAGAGCAAGCCACTACGAATCAAACCAAGCTTTGGCACGAGCAATAAGGGAAACGCGATGGAGACAGCGAGCGCCCCTAAATAATCGAAGGTGAGAACCTGTGAGACCAAGTCTTTCAGGTCGTAGCGCTTGTTGAGAATGCGCATGACCAAAGGAATCTCCAGGCCAACAAAGAAACCCACCAGGAGCACTAGGCCATACAAGAAAAATCGGAATGGCCCCGGAGCAATACTATGGGCGAGAAACAAAGCAGCCGGCATGAGACCGCCGACCAAGCCCACCAGCAACTGGATTCTCAAAAACTGTGCCGGGAGCTGTCGCTCGATAAAGCGTGAAGCGTAAGAGCCTAGCCCCATCGCGAACAAGTAGGTACCGATAATCGTGCTGAACTGGAGGATCGAATCGCCCAGCAAATAAGAGGCGAGCGCTCCCGCAGCCAACTCATAGAGCAGGCCGCAAGCGGCAATGACAAAAACGCTAAAAAGTAAGGTGGCCTCAGTCATGGCCGCATACCTTCCTAGCCATGGACTGCCGCTGCAACAATGATCGAAATCCCCAAACACAAGGCGGCGACGACAATCGCCAGTGCGACATTTTTCTTCTCGACTAACTCGGCCCAGAGATCGTAAGGTGTGAGCTTGTCGATGATGATGAAACACAGCCAGAATACAAATACGCCGATCAAGGCAAAAATAATGGTGTTCAGAAACACACCTGCTTTAAACCATTCCATGATTGATTCTCCATTCAAATTGAATCATTTATGTCCGCCGCCACTTGTGCTGCTTCCGCCATACGAGCCACCCCAGCCCCGCACCCCTGAGCCGCTGGAGGTGGCGCAGTTTTGATAACTCGGATCGCAGGTTTGTTGGCTGCACTGCGAAAGCATCACCACCAAGATCATGAAGAACACGAACAAAATAATGATCGTCTTGATGGAAACACTACTACTCGACATCGGTGTGACATCGCGTCGCAGCGTGGCCGCCGAATCGGGCGCGAAGGCTTGAGCGACGTCCGAGCTATCCACCGGATGGCTGCGTGACCAAGTCACCTCCTGCGCGGTTTGCTCTCGCACCAGGGTGGCATTCTTGCTCACAAACTCTGACACCTGTGTTGTTGCACCACGCTTCACCTGCCAGTAAAACTCGCCCAAGACAAAGTTGACTTCCGCCGTGTATTTTTCCTTGAGACGGTAGCTCGACCCAAGGTAGGTTGCCGTTTGGCCATCGCCGATGACTTTACCTGAGCCGCTCATCGGCTTGCTGATCGACCAGCCTTCTGGAGTGTCCGCCAAAAACGCGAAGCCTTCAAGCCGATTGAACATCAAATATTCTTCCCAGCCAAAGGTCTCGTCCGGAACGGACAGCTCTTTGCCCGTCATGCTGACATAGCCCACTAACTGCCAATCCACGCCTTTTAGGTTGCCGGTGGTACCAAGCGTAAGAGAGGGTTGAATGGGTTCACTTTGTAAGGCGCTGACGACCTCTTGTCCAATCCCTTGGCTGATGTCAATCAGGCTGTTGCAGGAGGAGCAAGAGATGCTCTTGGTCTTCTCCAACTTGAGGCTGACACTGGCGCCGCAATGAGGGCAGGCGAATTGACGAGCGCCCGTGATGTTGGCCTGATTGCTGTCCCTTAAGCCTTTTAATTGCAAGGCTTCCAGCTTGACCGCCGACCCAAGGTACGCGCTGGGTTGGTTGGGGTCGCTGTAGTCGAGCGAAAAGATCAAGCCATCGGTGTTTCTGAGTTCAACAATCCCAAAGGGGTGTTGCAGAGGCACCATCTTGGGTAGCTCCCCTTGGCCGCTGGCCAAGTGAGCCTGAGTGATGGCGCTGACCTCAAAGTTTCGGCCGGTCAGCACGAGTCTTCGGTTGAGATAAAGACTCTCGAAAGCGGGATAGGCAGCGCTCGCTGATACTGGGGCCATCCAAACAAATTGGCCATTGTCCTCAGACAGCCAAGCCCCAGCGGTCTGAATGTTCTGGCTCGCGCCTTCGCCTAATTCTTGGCCGGCGGTACCCGTGTCAAAGTCATTGTCGAACCAGCAATACCACTCGTTCCACAGGCCCTCTTTCCAGGCATATTGGAGTCGCCCTACGACGGTGAAAGGCTTGCCCTGAAACTGTCCGGTGACACCGAGCTGTAAGGGGCTATAGTCCTCAAACAAGGCGGAAAGTTTGCCTAGGGATTTGAGACTCTCACCGTCCCGCACCACCGTAGTAGCGCAGTAACCGCACACCGCGTGCGTCGAGGCGGCACTGCGAAACTGAAGCGGCGCACCGCAGCCCGGGCAGTTCGATTGCCAGGCGCGTTGCGACTTGCCGCTAGAAGTGGCCATTCAGGCGTTTAGGGGAGGGCTTCCTCAACAAAGGACCTAGACGAGTTTCTTCAGCAGCTCTGCTTTCTTGGTGGCGAACTCTTCTTCGGTGAGGATGCCCTTGCCTTTAAGTTCAGCGAGTTTTTCAAGGGTCGCCATTACCTCTTCTGGCTTGAGTCCGGTGTTCGCGACCACCCCCGCAGCAGCGGGAGCCGCCTGCAAACCAGCCTGTAAGTTTTGTGCGAGCACTTGGCCTAGCGCGACGCCTGCGCCGAGCCCCATCGCATCGCCTGCAATGCCGCTGCCCCCGCCACCACCTTGCACCATGGAGGGAATCGCCTGAGCCGTTTGATATTGCATAAACTTGCCCATGTCGTTGCCGACCATGCCCATGCCAATGCGCTGATCCAAAATTTTTTGCAGTTCCTCAGGAAGTGAAACGCTTTGCACCGTCATGGTGTCCAACCTGAGCCCGATCGTCTCGAAGCTCGCGGCAATGGTGGACTTGAGCGCCTCGGCCATGGCAATTTGATTGGCGGCCAAATCAAGAAAAGGCACGCCACTTGCGGCCATGGCATTACTAATATTTTGAAGAATCAGGCCCTTCAATTGACCGTCGAGCTCTTCAGTGAGGTAACGATCTCGAGTACCACTGATTTGCGTGTGGAACTTGCCCGGATCGACCAGATGAAAACTGTAATTTCCAAAGGCCCGCACTCGCACCGCGCCAAAATCTTTGTCGCGAATGGTGACCGGCTGGGGGGTACCCCATTTATAGTCAAGCTGAGCGCGAGTGGAGAAAAAGTAAACATCGCTTTTGAAGGGCGATTCGAACAACTTATCCCAGTTCTTGAGATAGGTGAGTACCGGCAGGGTTTGGGTAGTGAGCTTGTGCATGCCCGGGCCAAACACGTCGGCAATCTTGCCTTCGTTCACGAATACTGCCAGTTGCGACTCGCGCACGGTCAGCGATGCCCCGTTTTGAATCTCCATGCCTTCCATGGGGAAGCGCCAGGCCAAGGTGCCATCATGGTCTTCAGTCCATTGAATGACATCAATAAACTGCTTCTTGATGAAGTCCATCAAACTCATGATCGCTCCTTGGTGTGCGGGTTAGAACTTAGCTATTAGACCACTTTCAAGGTGATCGGCTCAAGCCCTGCCACGCTGCCCAGCAGCACATCGCCTTTCACGACCGCAGCAACGCCTTCAGGCGTACCGCTATAAATCAAGTCGCCGGGTGCCAATTCCCAAGCTGCAGACAAATGTTCAATAATTTCACCGATATTCCAGATGAGCTTGGTGACGGTACTGCGCTGCTTGTCCTTGCCGTTCACCTGCACAAAAATCTCGGCGTTTTCGATGTCTCCTGCGGCGGCGACAGGGGTGATCGGGCCAATCGGTGCGCTATCGTCGAAGGCTTTGCCAATATCCCAGGGTCGGCCGAGTTTCTTGGCCTCGCCTTGTAAATCTCGGCGGGTCATGTCCAACCCCACGGCATAACCATAAATGTGCTTCCTCGCGTCGGCGGCCTGGATGTTTTTGCCACCCGTGCCGATACACACCACGAGTTCGATTTCATGTTGAAAGTCTTTGGTGAGACTCGGGTAAGGAAGATCGACAGTACTTCCTTTAGGCACAATGACAACCGCGTCGGCAGGCTTCATAAAGAAAAACGGTGGCTCGCGGCCGGTAAAACCCATTTCCTTGGCATGCTCTACATAGTTGCGGCCCACGCAATAAATGCGGTTCACTGGAAAAGTGTCGACACTTCCCACAACAGGGACCGTCACCGTGACAGGAGGGGTGATAACGTAGCTCATGAACTTCCTAGGCGAAAAAGGGGGCACCCTATTCTAAGTCACCCAGCGACTGGTCTACGCTAGCTCACCCTTCTTATTGGAGACTGTCAATCCAGTCGGGGCCGCCGACGGGCATTGCTACAGGGACAAGCAACAGGGACAAGCAACAGGCCGCTCCGGATTTCAAAAGAACTCCTGAGCGTGCTCTTAGTACCAGCCACGATGTTGACCGTGATGCCCATGCTGGCGGTGATGCCCATGACCGCGACCTGAGTCCCCATAATAGCCTGGAGCGACGATCATTGGGGCCGGTTGGCGCACCACGTACGCGGGTTGATTCACGACAATGGGCGCTTGGTAGACCACTTGCGGCTGTTGGTAAATCACCTGGGGCTGTTGATAGACAATCTGGGGCTGTTGGTAAACGATCTGGGGCTGTTGGTAAATCACCTGTGGCGGATAGTAAGGTCGGCCGACGGAGATCGAACCATAAATCCCGGGGGCCACCACGCCACCGATGTTAAGCGCCACATTTCCATGGGCTAAAGCGGGCTGACTGGCTGCTAACCCAAGAACTAAGGACAGTCCCAAACCGAGGGAGCGCTTAGCCAAAGTGCGGAGCAAGCTTGAAGTTGTTGAAGCGGCAGTTTTCATATCTACACCAGCAAAATTGTGACAGTGAAGCCAGTTTGCTCGGCCAAAATGGCGCTTACAAGGACTGATACGTTTGGTTACATGGCTTACAGCGCGCTCCCTCGGACGCCGATCAAGTTGAGTTTTCCTAATGGACGAGGAAGCGGGGTTTCATATCATCCGTCAGTCTTGTCCGGGCTGTCTGCGGCTTCGCTACAATTCGCCCCATAGGAGAAAAACTATGACCACCACGACTTTCTCTGGCCATCAACTTCCGGCCCGTTACGACCATGTGGGCAGTTTTTTGCGCCCCCAGTACTTGCTTGAAGCACGTGCCCAAAAAGCGTCCGGCGCGATCAATGCCGCGCAACTACGCGAAGTCGAGGACCGCGCGATCGCCGAAATTGTGGCTTTCCAGCAGGACGTGGGGCTGATGAGTATTACCGACGGCGAGTTTCGTCGAACTTATTTCCATATTGATTTTCTTGAGCAACTCGGTGGCGTCAAGACCGATATCCCCGTCACGATTCGCAAACCTGATGGTTCAGAAGAGCTGGCGCCACCGGTGATTCGTGTCGTCGACAAGGTGAAGCATGTCAAAGATATTCAGAAGGCCGATTTCGAGTTTCTACAGCGCACTATCAAGCCTTCTCCTGGCGTGACCGCAAAGGTCACGATTCCTTCGCCCACGATGCTTCACTTTCGCGGCGGTCGCGCGGGCATCAGCAAACAGCACTACCCCGATCTTGACGCAACGTTCTATGACGATGTCGCCAACGCCTACGGCGAAGAGCTGCGTAGCCTCGCTGCTGCAGGCTGCACTTATGTTCAAATGGACGACACCAATCTCGCTTATTTATGCGACGACAATATGCGTGAAGCGGCTCGCTCACGCGGTGACGATCCCGATGAACTGCCTTATCGCTATGCAGCCTTTATCAATCGAGTGACCGCTCAAAAACCAGCGGGCATGACTCTGGCCGTGCATCTGTGCCGTGGCAATTTCAAAAGTACCTGGGCTGCCCAGGGCAGCTACGAGCCGGTCGCACAGGCTTTGCTGACTGAAATGAATGTGGATGCTTATTTTTTGGAATATGACGACGCTCGCTCGGGCGATTTCAAGCCCCTGCGTTTCTTGCCTAAGGGCAAGACGGTGGTGCTCGGCCTGGTAACGACTAAGCTAGGTCTGATGGAAAGCAAGGACGATTTACGCCGTCGCATTGACGAAGCGGCCCAGTATGCACCGCTTGATCAATTGGCTTTATCGCCTCAATGCGGCTTCTCAAGTACCGTGCACGGCAACAACATTGCCGTACAAGCTCAGCGCGACAAGCTGCGCTTGGTGATTGAGACGGCGCAGTCGGTCTGGGGTGTTTGAGGGTATTTAAGGAATGGCTATGTTGACTCGCACGACGTCTCGCATCACCTTGCTGCTTGGTTCGGCTTTGCTTTTGGCGTCCTGTCAGAGCACGGGCCCTCAGATTTCTCGAAGTCTTGGGGCGGGCACTAAAGCGTCTGACGCTGGCAGCGCTTGTGCCGGCATGGTCGCCCCGATTGCGAGTAACGCGATCGGCCTTCCGAGCGGTGCTGCCAGCATCGACTCGGCCGTTATGACCGCGGCTACGCCTCTGACGACGCTCGACCGAGGGCCAACACCCGCGGCCATGATCACCCCGGCCAACCCTGACTTTTGCAAAGTCCTGGGAAGCATTGCACCCCTTGATGCAAACGCGCCGCTCATCAAGTTTCAGGTGAACTTGCCGCTGAGCTGGAACGGCCGATCAGTGCAATATGGTGGCGGAGGTTTCAATGGCGTATTGATCAATGCACTCGGCCTGATTCCCGCCGCCCGTTTTGATCAGCCCACACCTTTGGCTCAAGGTTTTGTGACCTATGGCACGGACTCTGGTCATCAAAACCAGCCCGGTCAACCGCCACAAATCTTTGCACTCAATGATGAGGCGCTGCTCAACTTCTCCCATGCCTCGTACAAGAAAGTACGCGATGTCGCGGTAGCGCTCATGCTCCACGCCTACGGAAGTGCGCCTACCAAGCTCTATTTTGTCGGTAGCTCCGAAGGCGGGCGCGAGGGCCTCACCATGGCGCAGCGCTATCCCAAAGACTTCGATGGCATCTTCAGCCGCGTACCCGTGATCAACTGGACCGGCCTGCAACTGGCCGGCACCCGTAACGGTGCGGCCACGATTGGCGATGGATGGTTACGACCCGCCCAGGTCAAGCTCGTGCATGAGGCGGTACTCGCAAGCTGTGATGAAGCCGATGGTTTAAAAGATGGCTTGGTGTCTGATGCGGTAGGGTGTAAAGCTCTTTTTGATATTTCCAAGTTACGCTGTGCTGCTGGTACCAGCGGTGATACTTGTCTGAGCGATGTGCAGGTACGTGCCGTACAAACACTGCACAGTAATTACAAGTATCCCTTCGCTCTCGCGAACGGCGTCACTGAATATCCCGGCTGGGGCCTGTCTGGCGAAGGCACGCCCACTTTTGGCCCGACCGGCGGTTGGAGTGCTTGGTGGTTAGGTTCAACCTCGCCTACCTTGCCGCCGCAACCCACGAACGCCATCGCCTGGTTCTATGGCAGTGGCGCCTTGCAATACTTCTACGCACGTGATCCTAAATTTGACGTCCGTAATTTCAATCCCCAGCAGTTCGCCGCCAGAGTGAAAGAAGTCTCTGCCTTGATGGATTCCACCAACCCCGATCTGAGCGCCTTTCACGCCCGCGGTGGCAAATTGATGGTGCTCGAGAACATGGCGGACTATGCGCAGAGCCCCTATGCGGGCATTCGATACTACGAGTCGGTCGTGGCCAAACTTGGGGCTGCAACGACCCAGCAGTTTATGCGTCTCTACACCGCTCCAGGTGTCGACCATGTCGGCAGCGGCGCCCCGGCCAATGTCGATATCCTCAGTGCGCTCACCCGGTGGGTCGAGAAGGGTCAGGCGCCAAGCGGTCTCCAATTGGTCTCGCAAAACTTAAAACCCCCTTTCAAGGTGACTATGGCGCGGCCGATGTGCGAATGGCCGATGTGGCCTCGCTTTAAAGGCGGAGATGGCAATGTGGCGGCGAGTTTTGAATGTGTAAAGACTCAATGAGACTAAAGCGTTTCGGGTCGAATTTGGGAGCACTAGTTCTTTTTTCTAGGGTAGAAAAAACTCGCGAGTTTTTTTGCCTTGGGTTAAAATAACTCGCATGATGAACATTGCTTATTCACCTCGTTACCTATCCGGTGTCATCAAGGCTGATCTTGCTCACAAGATGGTTTTCTTGGGAGGCCCGAGGCAGGTCGGCAAGACCCACTTAGGCAAGCAGATTATTGCGGATCCCAGGGCTTATCTTAGTTGGGATATCCCGGCGCACCGCGAGCAAATTCTTCTGCGCAGGCTCCCCTCAGTCGAGGCTTGGTTCTTTGACGAAATCCATAAATACAAGCAGTGGCGCAACTACCTCAAGGGATTATTCGATGAGTTTGGCAATACAAGACAAATCCTGGTCACAGGAAGCGCTCGCCTCGATTTTTATCGCTATGGCGGCGACTCCTTGCAAGGCCGCTACCACTATCTCAGGCTTCATCCATTGTCCGTTGCTGAGTTAGGTGTCACCAACCCCAGCGATTTTTCCCAACTACTCATTCTTGGTGGGTTCCCTGAACCTTTCTTTTCCGGAGAAGCCCGGTTTGCGCGTCGGTGGTCGCGAGATTATCGCGATCGCCTGGTACGGGAGGAGGTGCCCTCACTGGAGCGAGTTGAGGACATTGGTAAGCTGGAGCTGCTCTGTCTTCGCTTGCCCGACCTTGTCGGTAGCCCGCTATCCATTAATGGCTTGCGTGAAGATCTCCAGGTTGCCCATAAAACAGCTTCACGATGGTTTCAAGTACTAGAGCGCATTTACTCCCTGTTTCGAATATCTCCTTTTGGCGCTCCAAAAATACGAGCCGTTAAGAAAGAACAAAAGCATTATCATTTTGATTGGTCGATTGTGCCCAACGAAGCGGCCCGATTTGAAAACTTTGTCGCCTGTCACTTACTCAAGTGGGTTCAGTTTCAGCAGGATACAGAAGGTCACGATTTTGAGCTTCGATATTTTAGAGATATTGATGGTCGTGAAGTCGATTTCGTCATCACGCAAAACAAAAAACCGATCAGTTTCATTGAGTGCAAACTGACTCCCGGCCCGATAGGTACCGGCCTCAAGTATCTAAAGCTGCGCTTTCCTCAGGTGGATAGCTGGCAGGTATTTGCGTCAGGTAGTGAGGATAGCGTTGGTCGCGATGGAATTCGCCAGGCGCACGCGATGACCTTGCTGAAGGCGCTTGTCTAGGCTTGAGCCTCATCGCAGTCGTTCTTCGGTCGCCCTTACAAGCTTCGTTTGAATTGCCGAAAATACCAAAGCAATGGTCGATCACATGACTGTTGCCGCTTGAAAAGAGCGCATACAATGTGCAACGCCCTTTCGAAGCGCCCGAACTAATGTCCAGCCTTTCCCGTCTAGCCCCCGCCATCCCCCTGTTATTCGTTTTTCTATGGAGCACCGGTTTCATCGGTGCCAAGTACGGGCTGCCGCATGCCGAGCCTTTGACCTTTCTGTTCCTGCGCTATGTGGCCGTGATCATTTTGATGACGCTCATGGCCCTCGCCAGCAAAGCGGTGTGGCCAAAAACGCGTGAACAGTGGTTTCACATCGGTGTTACTGGTGTGCTGGTTCATGCAATCTACTTAGGAGGTGTGTTTACGGCAATCTCGAAAGGCTTTCCGGCAGGCGTGTCGAGCCTCGTGGTTGGGCTGCAGCCTTTGTTGACGGCCTTTGTTGCGGCGGGTTTGCTCAAAGAAAAAGTCAGCGCCCGTCAATGGCTTGGTTTGGCCTTGGGTCTGGCGGGCATCGCCTTAGTGCTTTCGGGCCGGATCCAGGCGGGGTTCGGCTTAAACGGGTTAGGCTTTGCAGTGTTGGCCTTGGTGGGCATCACTGCCGGTACTCTGTATCAAAAGAGGTATTGCCCCAACTTTGACTGGCGCACTGGCTCGGTCGCTCAGTTTATTCCGACGGCGGCTTTGACCCTGATCGGTGTGCTCGCGACCGAGAGCTTCAAAGTGGAGTTTGTGCCGGACTTCATCTTTGCTTTGTCTTGGCTGGTGTTCGTGTTGTCGCTCGGAGCAATGACTTTGCTGAACTATTTGATCCGTTCCGGCACTTCCGTCAATGTTGCCAGTCTCTTCTACCTGGTGCCAGCCAGTACCACGGCCATCGCCTGGTTGATGTTCGATGAAAAGCTCTCGGCACTTGCTTTCGCGGGTGTCTTGGTGACCATTGTCGGGGTCTATCTGTCTCGTAAGTAATTCTCGTCATTCACTCTCGTTGGGAATAATCGGTCATGCATGTCTCTACTAGCGCTTTGAATCAAGACTCGCTTCCAGCCTTACCCCTGCCTTCCGGGGTTCGCTCCCGGTATATCGAAGGGGTGAATGGTCTCAACATGCATGTCTTGGAAGCCGGCCGCGCCGACGTGGGTCAACCCTGTATTCTTTTGCTGCACGGCTTTCCGGAGCTTGCTTATAGTTGGCGCAAGATCATGCCCGACCTTGCGGCAGCGGGTTACTACGTGATTGCTCCCGATCAACGCGGCTATGGACGGACGACTGGATGGGACGCACGCTACGAGGGTGACGTGGCGAGCTTTCGCATGACCCACTTGGTGCAGGACACGATTGCGCTGGTGAAGGCACTCGGGCTGAACTCCGTTCAAACGGTGGTGGGCCATGACTTTGGCTCACCTCTGGCGGCTTGGTGCTCACTGATTTATCCAGAGATCTTTCCATCGCTCGTGATGATGAGCGCACCGTTTGGTGGTCCGCCGGGTGCTGCCAGCGCAACATCGATTCATGATGATTTGCACGCCTTGTCCAGGCCACGCAAGCACTATCAGTGGTATTACTCCACTCCAGAGGCGAATGCGGACATGCTCAATGCCGAGCAGGGCCTGCACGCTTTTTTAAGGGCCTACTATCACTCCAAGAGCGCAGATTGGACGGGTAACCAACCCGCGCCGCTCGAGAGCTGGACCGCGACCGAGCTAGCCAAGCTCCCGACCTACTATGTGATGGACCAGTCTCTGACCATGCCGCAAACGGTGCTGCCCTACACGCCGAGCGCCAGTGAAATTGATCGCTGTGCGTGGTTAACAGAAAGCGAACTCGCCGTGTACGCGAGTGAATACGCAAGGGTTGGTTTTCAAGGCGGCTTGCAGTGGTATCGATGCGCGACGGATCCTGATTTTGTCAACGAGCTTCGTGCTTTCGGCGGGCGAAGTATCGATGTGCCGTCCTGCTACATCGCCGGTGCCAGCGATTGGGGCATCTATCAAAAGCCTGGGGAGTTTGAGCGCATGCAACGCTCGGGATGCACGGATATGCGCGCCTGCCTCCTTGTTCCTGGTGCGGGACACTGGGTGCAGCAAGAGCAGCCTCGTGAGACCGTACGCTTGTTGCTCGATTTTTTTGCAAGCCTAAAGAAGCCTTGAATCCCGCCAACCGGGCCGGTATCGCCGCGACGGTCGGCGCGGGCGCAGGCTTCGTTTGTAATGATGCTCTGGTCAAGCATGTCAGCGCGCAGCTTGCCAGCGCGCAGCTTATCTTTATTCGAGGCTTGTTTGCGCTTGTCATTTTAGGGCTGGTCGGTCGCCTGCTCTTGAAGCACAGGGACTACCGCGCCATGTTAGACGTGCGCGTGGTTCGGCGCGCCTTGGTGGATGCCCTGGCCACCTTGTGCTATCTCACCGCCTTGGCCTATCTGCCTCTGGGTAATGCCACCGCCATCAACATGGCCGCGCCGATCTTCATTGCTGCAGGTGCGGCGCTGTTTTACGGCGAAAAAATCGGCGTATCACGATGGCTGTTAATTGCGCTTGGCTTTGTCGGCGTATTACTTGTGATTCAGCCACGCACGGAAGCGTTTAACCAATTTGCTTGGCTTTGCTTACTCGCGACGGTATTGCACGCGATTCGCGACCTGCTTACTCGATCCATTTCGCCCACTGTGCCAAGCTTCGTGGTCACCATGGCGACGGCTTTATCGGTGACCTTGTTCGCAGGGGTTTACTCGATCTATCAAGGCTGGAAGCCTTTAACCCCGCATGCATTACTCAGTCTGGCCCTGGCCTCCATTTTTTTGTCAGTCGCCTATTTCCTCCTGGTGAAGAGCATGCGCGCTGGCGATATGGCAGTAATCGCTCCGTTTCGTTACAGCTCCTTGCCCTTCGCTTTACTGCTCGGCTATCTTTTTTGGGGGGATATTCCGAATGCCTTGGCTTGGACAGGTATTGCGTTGCTGGTTCTCTCGGGTCTCCTAATGATGCGTTGGAGGGCGCGGCATTAGGTCGCCGGGTCGTGAAATTTCAGGTTCGTGTCCAGCGGACGCGAAATCCTCGGCCGACCGCTTATGATGTGCTTGATCCTGAACGAAGGCCGGTGTAGTTGGTGTTCATGTTCTTCATGGGAAAACGAATGTTCGGACCTTATCGAAGAGCCTTGCTTTGTGCGGCAACCCTGTTCGGAAGCTTTCGGGACATTCATCGGAAACGAAACGAAGAGCTGGGCAGCGCTCTTAAAAACGATTAAAGTGGATCTTAACTAAGGAGTCTCTATGGCCTACAATTTATTTGATCTCAAAGGCAAAGTCGCCCTGATTACCGGTGGTAATTCCGGTATTGGTTTGGGTATGGCGAAAGCCTTGGCCGAGGCAGGTGCAACCGTCGCCATCTGGGGCACCAATGTCGAGAAAAACGAGAAGGCGCGAACCGAGCTTGAACGCTTGGGCGGTAAGGTCCTTGCTCTGCAATGTGATGTGGGCGATGAGCAGGCCGTCGAGGCCTCCTTTGCCGCAACGCTCATGAAGCTGGGCCGGGTGGATGCCTGTTTTGCTAACGCGGGGGTTTCCGGCAAAGGCGTCAAGTCTTTTACTGAAATGACCAGCGAGGAATGGAACCGCGTCATGCGAGTCAATCTCGATGGTGCCTTCTACACGATGCGAGCGGCGGCCCGCCATATGGTGGAGCGCGGTGGCGGCGGTACCTTGGTCGGGACCGCATCACTGGCTGCGATTGAGGGTGCGGCACGCTCCGAACATTATGCGGCAACCAAGGGGGCGATGGTGTCGATGGTGCGCGCCCTGGCGGTCGAGTTCGCACGCCACGGCATTCGCGCAAACTCGATCTTGCCGGGTTGGATTGAAACCGACATGACTTCCAAGAGTATTGGTAATGAAAAGTTCGTCAGTAATGTGATGCCTCGAATTCCGATGCGACGATGGGGTACAGGCAAGGATTTTGGCGGCATCGCGGTGTACCTTACCAGTGACGCCTCGACCTATCACACCGGAGATACGTTCTTGATTGATGGTGGCTACGCGCTGTTTTGACTTATATTTGTTGCGATTGAATGGGTCGCGGTTCTTAGCCGGTGTTGTTGAGTCTGCTATTGGGACTGTTAGTGAGTCTGTTTTTCAAGTGAAGCTTTTCAATGTCTGAAATTTGGCGCCTATCCGCATCTGAGCTTGCCGCTCGTATCCGCAATCGCACCATCTCCGCATGCGAGGCTGCGCAAGCGGCACTGACGCGCTGTGAGCAGGTCAATCCAAGAATCAACGCGGTGATACAAAGCGATCCCGAAGCAGTCTTGAAGAGAGCTGCAGACCTCGATAAGCGCATCGCAGCAGGCGAAGACCTTGGGCTTTTGGCAGGCGTGCCCATCACCGTCAAGGTGAATCTCGATCAGGCCGGCTTTGCCACGACGAATGGCGTGACCCTGCAAAAGGATTTAATCGCCAAAGAGAATAGCCCGGTCGTGGATGCCTTCCTGAAGGCTGGGGCAATCATTATCGGTCGCACCAACACCCCCGCATTCTCCTATCGCTGGTTTACGAATAACTTGCTGCATGGTCACACTTTTAATCCGCGTGATCGTTCGATTACCCCCGGTGGGTCCTCTGGGGGCGCCGCATCTGCGGTGACCGCCGGCATTGGTCATTTGGCGCATGGCACCGATATCGCGGGCTCGATTCGTTATCCAGCCTACGCCTGTGGTGTGCATGGCCTGCGTCCAAGCTTGGGGCGGGTCGCTGCTTACAACGCGACCGTAGGGGATCGTGCCGCAGGCCCGCAGTTGACGGCGGTCTCAGGTCCGATTGGCCGAACCATCGCTGATTTACGTTTGGCGCTTGAGGTGCTCGCCGTTCAAGATTTGCGTGATCCCTGGTGGGTTCCCGCGCCGCTGATCGGACCGACCCGCGCAAAGAGAGTCGCACTCTGCTTCGCTCCTGATGGCATGAAGGTCAGTGGTGAAGTGATCGCCGCATTGGAGGATGCTGCAGCTCGCCTGCGCGACGCGGGCTACGTCGTTGAGGAAGTTCCCAACACGCCAGCATTTGCCGAAGCCGCCCGCCTGCAAGTCAAGCTTTGGTTGGGTGATGGCTTCGAGGCCATGATGGCTTCCGCCGAAAAGGAAGGAGACCCCGGTGCCTTGGCGGCGCTGCGGGGTCAGGCCGACCAGGTACGGGGTTTCGATCTGCGTGAGTACTCGGCAATTTTACTGCGCCGGGCAACTTTGTTACGAAGCTGGGAACAGTTCTTGGCAGGTTATTCTGCGCTCCTGATTCCCGTCAGTGGAGAAGCCCCGTTTCCTGATGATTTGGACCTCAAAGACGAGGCGAGTTACCAGCGCGTATGGCGTGCGCAGGTGACTCAGGTGGGTTTGCCCTTCATGGGATTGCCGGGTCTTGCGGTCTCGACAGGGATGAATGGCACTGTGCCTATCGGAGTACAACTGGTGGCTAGTCGCTATCGCGAAGACCTGCTGTTAGACGTCGGCGAAGAGCTTGCCAAACGCGGCGCTCCTCCTTCGCCCATTGATCCCGCCTGATTTCCCGTCCTCGCTCCTGCGAAAACTGCCTCTTCACTGGAGTTGCAAAAGTTTCGTCGCCAATTCACCCTTGCTCGAAATCGCGAGCTTGCGGTAAATCTGTGACACCTGGTTGTTGACGGTTGAGGGTGACACCCCAAATGTTTTAGCGATCTCCTTGCAGCTCTTGCCATGGGCGAATTTTTCTGCGATGCTACGCTCCCTTGGCCCCAAGGCGTCCAGCACATTGGGGTAACTCAAGCGCAATAAGCGGCGGTTGGTGTTTCTATAAACTCTGACGTAAAACCGCTCAAAGAGATAGCCTTGCCCAAAACTTTCCTCTAGGCTCGCTGAGGCTTTTTCAAGCAGAGCCTGCGGGAGAATTCCACCCTGCCAATCTGGCCATTGGGCTTGCAACATGAGCTTTGCGCCAGGCTCTACCGCGACGATAATCCCATCCGGCATGACCACCAGGGAGTTATAGGTTGCGTTTAGGCCCGCATCAAGAATATCTTGCGCTCGTGCGATTTGGTTCGCAGTATAGGCATTGACCAGGTGCGGCGCTAAATACAAACATTAAATCAGTAGTGTGCCAACGCTTTGCAGAGGAAAAGTAGCTGTTGTGGCTCATTGTCATCGACATCATTGCCTGGGGAATTTGAAAGTAGTTGATTTAAGGGTGTTTTCTCGAACATGGTTAGGCTGAGAATTTGTAGGATTTCGTAGAGGGATTGAGGCAAGTGCAAACGCTTTTTGATGATCGCAATAAGCACGTAAGTGCCACGGGAAGTCTTGAACTTTGTGATCGCCCCTGTATCGGGCCACCCATCGGCGAAATGTCGTAAGCGGCAAATGCCCCATGACTTGAGCGAAAACGAGTTTGCCTTGATGCATTGGAACTCCATGCGGATGCAAACCGCAAAGGGTGTCAAACTCCAGAATCGATGTTCAAATCGAGACCAGAGAAAAACATCAATTTATCCAAACAAATCATTCACTTACACGCACTCAATGTGAAAACATTGGGACACTACTGGCATTAAATAATTCCATATTGTGAAAAGATGACGTAAAAAGCATCGAAAACCTTTTATGCGTTAGCGCTGCCATTGCCATTGCCATTGCGGCGCAGGCCAATGACTTTTAGTAGATATTCGAAAGTGCCTGTCGGCCGAAGCAATTCAGTCGTACATGACGCAAGCCTTCCCTAATGACTAGAAGAGTTCAGATGAACCGCGCATGAGTTGCAAGAGCACCTTCATCCTCGAACCTAATTGATCCCCACGCCACACCACATGCTGATCCGAGCGACAAATCACCATTGCATGTCGATACTCCTTTGGCCTTTCTTCGCTCGCAAGATTGAGTACCTTTAATGGAATACCGTGGGCCTCGGCCGCGCTCACGAATGCACGGACCTCTAGGTTCCCGTTAAAGCATAGCAGGGTGTAACCGGCGCCGAAGGTGTCATACAGCGAGCGCCCATCCTTGAGCCAAAAATGCGGTGCGCGGCAGCCTGGCACGGTCGAGGCCGTGAAGCCACCCATCGAGTAAGCAGGGGGGCTTTCTTCATCATAGCTAATGATCGGCGAGTCGGCATAAAAGTAGCCAAAGTTTAGGCCTGCACAACAAAATTGCTGCACATTCAATTCATAGGCATTGGCCCCGATCTCGGCGCGCAATGCATCGCCGTCAGGCCCGGACACTTCGATGTTGGGTGGAATGGCGCGCTTCATCTTCATCACCTGTTGGGCGTGATTCATAGCGAACTGCGAGACCTGTTCCGTGATCGGTTGTCGTTCGGCTTCGTAGGCATCCAAAATCGAGGCCTCGGCCCACCCTTGCAAGTGAGCGGCCAGCAGCCAGGAAAGGTTGAGTGCATCGGCGATACCGGCATTCATGCCATAGCCCGCATACGGCATCCACAAATGGGCGGCGTCGCCTGCGAGGAAAATGCGATCTTTACGGAAGCGATCCGAGACCAGGCGGCGACCCACCCAATCTTCCTTGCTGATCACTTCGTATTTAAATTCTGGGCCGACGCCAAGAATGTCTCGTAGACTTTGGTCCCGGTCTACGGAATCGAACTCGGGCTCTTCCGCGTTGAGATGGTTGTGAATCAGCCAAGTCTCTTTACCGTCAATGGTGAACACGGACCCACAGCGCCTGGGATTCATGGCGTAGCACGACCAAGCCTTCTTGCCAGGAATCATCTCCATGAGTTGTGGTGCCCGAATATAGGTGGACTGCACCCTTTGAATAATGGCCGTCCCTTCGAGCTTGGCACCTATTTGCTTACGCACTTCCGAGCGACCCCCGTCGCAGCCCACCATGTACTTGGCATGAATGACTTGGCTTGCACCGGTATCGAGATTCAAAGCCGTCGCTGAAACGCCTGCGCTGTCTTGCTCAAAGTGGGTGACCTGAGTCCGATTCAGCAAGCTCACCCCGTGGAGCGCCGCAGTGTGTTCCAGGAGAATGGGCTCCAGAAAAATCTGGTTAATGCGATGGGGTGGTTCTGGCGTGGGCCACCAAGCATCGGGCCCAAGCTTTTCCGTGTAGCGATCTTCACGGCAAGGAATGGGGATGCGTGTGAGTTCGGTGCCGGTCACCGTGGTGCGAAAGACCACATCGTTCGGGTAGTCAGGGGGCAGCCCAGCGTCACGGACTTTCTGCGCAACGCCCAGGCGTCGGAATTGTTCCATGGTGCGCGCCGCCACATGGTTGCACTTGACGTTCGGAGGCTCGGCGTAATAGCGAATCTCCGCAATCACTACTTGAATGCCGCGCGAGGCGAGATCCATGGCGAGCGTGAGACCCACCGGGCCGGCCCCAACGATGAGTACGTCGGTCTTCAGAGGGCTGGGGTGCTGCATCATTGGACTTTCATTCGAGCTTGGTACCCGACAGCTTGATGACCTTGGCCCACTTTTGAATCTCGGCTTGGATATATTGTTCAAACTCCTCCACCTTACTCGGCGCGGGCTCAACGCCCATGCCGCGCATCGTATTGCGGATCTCGGGATCGTTGAGTGCGGCAACAATCTCGGCATTCAGGCGATTGACAATCGCGTTAGAGGTGCCTGCGGGGGCGACCACCCCGAACCAACCTGTCGACTCATAGCCGGGTACACCTGCCTCGGCCATCGTGGGCACGTCGGGCAGCGTGGGCAGGCGCTGCGCACTGGTGACGGCGAGTGCGATGAGCCTACCGGCTTTGATGTGCTGCAAGGCGGCCGTTAAGTCCACAATCGCCAGCGGGATCTGACCGGCGATGATGTCGACCGCCGCAGGGCCGGAGCCGCGATACGCAATATCGACCAAATGAATGCCCGCCATTTGCTTGAAGAGTTGACTGGAGAGGTGCATCGCTGTGCCATTGCCGCCGTGGCCCATGGAAAACTTACCCGGAGACTTCTTCGCCTGAGCCATCAGTTCACGCAAGTTTTTAGCGGGCAAGGAAGGGTGCGCGATCAGCACAAAGGGGATGCCGGCCAGCATCGATACGGGTTTGAAATCTTTGACGGGATCAAATGGCATTTGCGGGTAGAGGCTTACGTTCGCCGTCAACCCTCCTGCGGCGCCTATGCCCAGGGTGTAACCATCGGGCGCAGCTTTGGCGACAAGGTTCAAGCCAATATTCCCGCCTGCGCCGGGCCGGTTATCGACCAGCACTTGTTGACCAAGCTTGTCATTCAAGCGAGGAACGAGCAAGCGGACGACATTGTCCGAGCTGCCACCGGGCGGGAAAGTGACCACCATGCGGATCGGCTTGTTCGGGTAGTCCGCCCGCTGAGCTTGAGCGTACGAGGCGCTCAATGCGGCGACCGTGAGAAGGGCGCATCGGCCAGCGTACCGGGCGGTACACAGGATGTTTGTCATTTAACGACTGCACCGTAAATCAAGTTCTTGAACATCATACGGGTATAGCCGCGCGTGCCCGGTCCTGCCGTCATGATGACACCTACGATGCGCTCCTTGGGGTCGATGGTGAAGCTCGTGCCGCCCGCGCCCGCCCACATGGCGTCCCCGGTGCTGCCCGGAGCGACACCCAGTCCGTCTTGTCGGCGTACCGCAAAGCCCAAGCCAAACCCGTAGCCTGGGCCGGTGCTTGCGATGGGTGAGCCGGTGGTGCCTTGGGCATGGTCCGAGAGCATGTACTCGACGACTTTCTTGGAGAGATATCTTTGCCCCATTAACTCACCGCCATTCGCAATCATTTGCAAAAAAAGATAGTAGTCGTAAGCGGTTGTCACGGCACCTGCACCGCCGCGCAGGTAACGCAGGCCGGGATCTTTCTCGATACGGGCCGAGTCCCACACGGCTTTCTTGAGAGGGTCAGCATCGAAGGCGTCCGCCAGGCGGCCAAGATCACGGGCCTGGGCCTGGAAGCTGGTGTCCTTCATGCCGAGCGGTTTAAATAACATTGCGTCCAGCAAGTGATCCAGTCGCTTGCCTGTGATTCTTTCCAACAAGATACCCAACACATCGGTGGAGATCGAGTACTCCCAATGGGTTCCGGGCTGTGAGGCGAGGGGGATTTTTCCAAGCTCGCTGATGAACTCGTTCGCGCTTAGATCTTTTTCGCGAGATTCGATATCCACTCTCTGGTAAGCCTCGGACACTGATTTCACTGAAGCCGAGCCAGAATAAACGAACCCCGAGGTATGCCTCAAAAGATCTTGAACGGAAATTTCCCGGCGCGCAGGCACCAGTGTTTCGACCATGACGGTGCCGGAGGCGTCGCGCTGCGTGATCGCGACCTTCATGTCTTTAAATTCGGGCATCCACTTCGAGATTGGATCGCCCATTTGTAAGCGGCCCTCCTCCATCAGCATCAGGGTCGCCACCGACACCAAGGGTTTGGTCATGGAGTAAGCGCGAAACACAGCCTCCTTGGGCATGGGCCTGGACTTATTGTTGTCCAAGTAGCCATGGGCTTCGAAGTGGACGATCTTGCCATCCCGTGCAATGAGTGTGACGGCACCGGGTACGGTACCCTTGGCGACTTCGCTATTGACCACGGGGCTGATTCGGGCAAGACGCTCGGAGGACATGCCCACCCACTCCGGCTTCGAGGTTTGGGCCGACGTGATTGCGGCTACAAAAAGCAGGCTACTCAAGCTGAGTTGACCTGTAGCGTTTGCAAAAAGTCGCTTTCGGGAAGTGCTGATAAAAAGGGCGCTGGGGTACATACGGGTCTCCTGGATTTCTGCAAAAAGAATACCATTGGCGTCGTCGTTCTTAGTCCCTTCGTGCCATTCGCCGACTGACCCCTGTACGATCTCACCTTTAGCTAACCGAACAACTGAAAACCAACAGTGCTTCAAGCCGTCGTACCCGCGTCGCCACGCATACTTTTGGCTCCAATGGAAGGGATGCTGGACTGTGTTCTCAGAGATATTCTGACGCGTATTGGCGGAGTGGATAGTTGCGTCTCCGAGTTTATTCGGGTGACCAATACCCTGTTGCCTAAACGGGCTTTCGTGCGAGTCATCCCGGAGCTATTGAATGGCGGGCGCACCCTGGCGGGTGTGCCGGTACTCGGTCAACTACTCGGATCAGACCCGATTTGTTTGGCCGACAATGCTGCTCAACTGGCCTCACTGGGTCCGGCCGGGATTGATCTCAATTTTGGTTGTCCCGCTAAGGTGGTTAACCGTCATGGCGGCGGTGCCATGTTGTTGCAAGATCCGGAGCTGCTGCACCGTATCGTCGCGGAGGTGCGCCGCGCTGTGCCGCCGGGCATGAACGTATCGGCGAAGATGCGGCTGGGCTACATGGACGATTTGCGCGCTGAAGAATGTGCGCAGGCTATAGAAGATGGCGGCGCCAGTTCGATTGTGGTGCATGCACGTACCAAGGCCCATGGCTATCGCCCCCCGGCTTACTGGGATCGCATCGCGGACGTGCGCGCCCGTGTGAAGATTCCGATTGTGGCCAATGGCGAGATTTGGACCGTCGACGATGCTCTGCGCTGTCGCGAAGCCTCGGGCTGTCAGGACATCATGATTGGGAGAGGGATGGTGGCCGATCCCGCATTGGCGTGGGCGATTCGCGCTCGCGATCAGGCTGACGGCTGGAATCTGACTCCGCAATTCGCCCAACCTAGGCCAGTGGATTGGC
>JAYUOT010000435.1:0-9484 GCA_043760705.1 Betaproteobacteria bacterium | reverse complement strand
TTCTACGGACCCTTGTCCAAAGATCGCCGAAGGTCGCTGGTGGGGCGAAGTGCTGGCCAGACCCTTGGGCGATGGCGGATTCGGCTACGACGCGCATTTTCTGATCCCTCAACTCGGGCTGACGGCGGCTCAGATGAGTGCAGAACAAAAAAACCAGTACAGTCATCGTGCGCAAGCCTTGCAGCACTTGATTCGGATGCTCTAGTTCACAAGGTTTTTATGACCAAGTTTGGGCTCAATGAAGGGTTAAAGATTTCTCCTCCCTTATCGCTTTACGTGCATCTGCCCTGGTGTATTCGAAAATGCCCTTATTGCGATTTCAATTCACATGAGCGCAGTAGCGCTGCCGTGCAAGACTTTGCACCGTCCGAAGCGCGCTATCTCGACGCCCTAGAAATTGATTGCGACCAAAGCGCTCCTCTGGTTTGGGGCAGAACTGTAGAAAGCATTTTTATCGGTGGCGGCACTCCAAGCTTGTTTTCTGCCGCCTCGATTGACCGTCTGCTCGGCATGTTGCGTAGTCGTTTTCAATTGCGTCCGCAATGCGAGATTACTTTGGAGGCCAATCCGGGTACTTTCGAAGCCGAGCGTTATGAGGGTTTCGCTAAGGCCGGTGTCAATCGTCTGTCGATCGGCGTTCAAAGCTTTTCGGACGAAGCCCTAAAACGCTTGGGGCGGGTCCACAGCTCGAAGCAAGCTTTCGATGCCATTCACGTGGCGAGGCGCTGCTTTGATAGTTTCAATATCGATTTGATGTATGGCCTGCCTACTCAAACCCTGGCCGATCTTATGCAAGAACTCCATCTTGCTCTCGAGCAAGATCCGCCCCATTTGTCGTACTACCAGCTCACATTAGAGCCGAATACCTTGTTCGCAAAATTCCCGCCGATCTTGCCCGAAGAAGATCACATCAGTGAGATGCAGGATCAAATTGAACGCTTGACCGCAAGCCATGGACTCGAACACTACGAAGTTTCGGCCTACGCCAAGCCTGGAAAACGCTGCTTGCACAATACCAACTATTGGCAGTTTGGCGATTACCTGGGTTTGGGCGCTGGGGCCCACGGCAAGCTCAGTTTTCATGATCGGATTGTGCGCCAGCAAAAGTTTCGCAAGCCGGACGATTATATGAATAGGCTCTTGAGTCCCGCAAAATCTGGCTCAAGTGCGAAAGGAACTGTGCGCCTGTTGGAAGTGCAGTCTCCCTTTGGGGGCAAGCATTCGGCGCTCGAGCTTGAGCGCGACTTACAGGCCGATGATCTCTGTTTTGAATACTTTCTAAATACCTTACGCCTACGCCAAGGTGTGCCCACCAGCATGTTTACCGAGCGCACGGGATTGTCCCTCACCCGCATTCAAGCCTCGGTCGCCGAGGCGATGCAAAAGGGACTCCTGTCCGATAATCCCTTTCGGCATGAACCGAGCGCACGTGGTTTTCAATTCCTGAACGATCTCCAAATGCTTTTTTTGGCTTGATCACGTCCGACCGACTGAAAGCGGTTGTTTTGCACTATTTCGGTGCGCATTGCATTTATCAGCTCAAATGGGTGCAAGAAAGGAAAACGCCCCATTTGTGCGCGCTTGGTGAAATCTTGGGAGTTCGAGAAATTTACGGTCCATGCCCAGCAAAAAAACGCTTTTCCCCGGGGCTGATTCTTGGCATGGCATAGAATAGCGGCGCTGCTTGATGCGTGGATGGTTAATTTCGTGAGTTTTGCCGTCTAAGCTGGGAGCGTCCAAGGGATTAATTCGGGACTCAGCTTGAGATGGCATGTTTTCTGCTTCTCTCGCGGTTCACGCAACGATACTTTTACTCAATCTGGAGAATACTAGGATGAAGACGGCAAAAGACGTCATGAAAATGGTGGCAGACAACGAAGTCAAATTCGTTGATTTTCGCTTCACTGACACCAAAGGCAAAGAACAGCACGTGACCGTGCCAAAGTCGCATTTCGATGACAACAAGTTCAAAGAAGGCCATGCTTTCGACGGCTCGTCGATTGCAGGTTGGAAAGGCATCGAAGCCTCCGACATGATTCTTATGCCTGATCCAAATACAGCCAACATGGACCCCTTCCGTGAAGAGCCTACTCTCATATTGAGCTGCGACGTGATCGAGCCCGGTGATGGCAAAGGTTATGCGCGCGATCCACGCTCCTTGGCAAAACGCGGCGAAGCCTATCTGAAATCGACCGGTATCGGCGATACAGCTTTCTTTGGTCCAGAGCCAGAATTCTTCATTTTCGACTCAGTGACCTGGAATGTCGACATGAGCGGTTGCGGCGTCAAAATCAACTCTGAAGAGGCCAGTTGGTCTACCAATAAAAAGTTTGAAGGTGGCAATACGGGTCATCGTCCCGCAGTAAAAGGCGGCTATTTCCCTGTTCCTCCCGTCGATAGCTTCCAGGACATGCGTTCGGAAATGTGTCTTATCCTTGAGCAAATGGGCGTGCCTGTTGAAGTTCATCACCACGAAGTGGCCGGTCCTGGACAGTGCGAAATTGGCACCAGGTTCAGTACCTTAGTGCAGCGTGCGGACTGGACTCAAATCCTCAAGTACGTGGTGACCAATGTCGCTCACAGCTACGGCAAGACGGCCACCTTTATGCCCAAGCCAGTGGTTGGTGATAACGGCTCCGGTATGCACGTGCATCAGTCCATCTGGAAAGACGGCAACAACCTATTCGCGGGCGACGGTTATGCTGGTTTGAGTGATATGGCTTTGTACTACATCGGCGGCATCATCAAGCACGCTCGTGCCTTGAACGCGATCACTAATCCTGGTACCAATTCGTATAAGCGTTTGGTTCCAGGCTTTGAGGCTCCGGTTAAATTAGCGTACTCAGCTCGTAATCGTTCCGCTTCGATCCGTATTCCTTACGTTCAAAGCCCTAAGGCTCGTCGTATCGAAGTGCGTTTCCCGGATCCAACCGCCAACTCCTATTTGGCTTTCACCGCCATGATGATGGCTGGTTTAGATGGTATTCAGAACAAGATTCATCCTGGTGAAGCCTCCGACAAGAACCTGTATGACTTACCCCCTGAAGAGGATGCAAAGATCCCTACGGTGTGCAGCTCTCTCGACCAGGCCCTTGAGTATCTCGATAAAGACCGAGAGTTCCTGACTCGGGGTGGCGTGTTCACGAACGACATGATTGACGCCTACATTGGCCTCAAGATGGAAGAAGTGACTCGTTTCCGTATGACTACTCATCCGGTTGAGTTTGATATGTATTACTCGATGTAAGAAGCACTGTAAGAAAGAGAAGTGGCTGTGCGACCTTAAAGCGCGCTGTAATTTCACTTACACCATGTAAAAAGGGCGGCCTAGGCTGCCCTTTTTGCGTAAAATTAGCGCGAACTCTTAAGAAACTACTTTAAGAGCAGTAAAATACGGTCTCTTTCATCAAGATTAGTTGTGATGGGTACATAGGTATGGATAAACAGTTCTTTCTTGCGAAGGCCTTCGATGCGAGCACGGCCACCGGAGTGAATTCGGCCAAGATCTCGCCAGTGACACTTGCGCCGAGTTTGACCTTGGTGCGTCGTGGCATGGTCGCTACGCTGATCACATTGAGTTGGGCGGGTCAGGTGCAAGCGGAGATCTATCGCTGCGAGCTAGGTAATGGCGTGGTCGAATACAACAATACGGTGACGGCGGGCAAAGATAAGAACTGCAAAAAGATTGACCTTCCACAAATTACCACCATCCCTGCACCCAAAACTCCGGCGGCGCAGGCAGGTGGGACACGACCCGCCTCGTCTGCGACCCAAACGGCCGCAAAGTCCTCGCCGAGCGACTTTCCAAAAGTGGATGCATCCACCCAAAAGACCCGTGACACGGATCGCCGTCGCATCATCGAGGATGAGTTGAAAAAAGAAGAGGGCAAACTCGGCGAGCTCAAAAAAGATTACAACAGTGGTGAGCCCGAACGCCAAGGCGATGAACGCAATTTTCAAAAATACATGGATCGCGTTCAAAAAATGAAGGAGGACATTGCCCGGGGTGAGTCCAACGTCACCGCGCTAAGGAAAGAACTTGGCAGCGTTAGAGAGTAGTTGACCCCCATGGCTAAAGGCGCATCGGCCGTTCCTCCAGCTTTAACCGAGGCAGGTGATCGGGCCGGATCACCGCGCGCGGCTTTGCAGGATCGGCGCCAGAGCGTTCCCTCACAACTTGCCGGGCTGCACCTGCTCGCCTCGGGGGCGGTCGTGCTGGACACGCTGGGCCATACCGTGTTTTTAAATCAAGCGGCGGAAGTCTTGTTTGATACCTCGCTCAGTGTTCTGAAGGGCGGAGTTTTCTCGCGTTTGTTCACGAATGGTCATTTGATTGATGAGCTTCTTGAAGAGGCTTGCAATTATAAGTTCGGCCAAAAAAGTACCGAGCTTAACCTGGAGCGGCATGGTCGCGATAGCCTCCATTTGCATATCACAGCGGTCGTGTTGGAAGGATCTCTCGGCGCACTTCTGATGGAGTTTTCGCAGCGTGACGCCCGCGATCGCCTGGGCCGAGAAGAGCGTTTTCTAGACTCCGCACAGGCAAATCGAGAGTTGGTTCGAAATCTGGCGCATGAAATCAAGAACCCTCTCGGTGGCATTCGTGGTGCTGCACAGTTGTTGGAATACGAGCTCAAACTCCCTAGCCTGAAGGAATACACCCAGGTCATCATCAAAGAAGCTGATCGCCTACAGTCCTTAGTGGATCGTCTGCTTGCGCCTCATCGCCAGCCTCGTATCGTGAGTGATGTCAATATTCATGAGGTTCTAGAGCGTGTACGCTCGGTTTTATTGGCGGAATTCTCACAAGATCTGGAGTTTGTGCGCGACTACGACGCTAGTCTGCCCGAGTTCCGCGGTGATAAAGAGCAACTTATTCAGACATTTTTGAATCTTGCTCGCAATTCGGCCCAGGCCATGCAAGGAAAAGGAGCCATCACTTTGAAGACTCGGGTGACGCGGCAGGTGACGATTGCAAAGATTCGCTACAAGCTGGCATTAGACTTGCATGTAGTTGATAACGGACCAGGAATTCCGGAGGAAATTAAAGATCGTATTTTTTTCCCCCTGATTTCTGGACGCGAGGGCGGCAGTGGCCTGGGGCTCACCCTGGCTCAAACCTTTGTGCATCAGCACAGTGGTCTGATCAATGTGGAGAGCGTTCCGGGACATACCGACTTCAGAGTATTAATTCCCCTTCCCTAGGCTTGTTCACAGTTTGTGAGCGAGCTGCCACTAAAGCGTGTAGACCACTCATGAATACAGTCTGGATAGTTGATGATGACGATTCGATCCGCTGGGTGCTGGAGCGCGCTCTGACTCGCGAAGGGTTTATCGTCCGCTCCTTTGGAGCTGCGAAAGAAGTGCTGGCGGCACTAGCGACGGCTCAACCTCAAGTCCTGGTGAGCGATATTCGTATGCCGGGTCAAAGTGGTATTGAATTGCTGCAAGCGGTGCGTCTGAAAGCGCCCGCCATGCCCGTCATTATTATGACGGCTTTCTCTGACCTGGAAAGCGCGGTGGCGGCCTTCCAGGGTGGGGCGTTTGAATACCTGCCCAAGCCCTTTGATTTACCCAAGGCGGTGGAGCTGATTCGCCGGGCCCTGCTCGAAAATCAGCGTGACGCCGCCGCTGAAGACGTACCTGAGGGTGCCGAAGATATGCTCGGGCAGGCACCTGCCATGCAGGATGTCTTCCGAGCCATTGGCCGTCTTTCACAGTCCGGTGCAACGGTCATGATCACGGGCGAGTCGGGTAGCGGTAAAGAGTTGGTGGCGCGTGCCTTGCATCGCCATAGTCCACGCAATCAGGCGGTCTTTGTGGCTTTGAACACGGCAGCCATACCCAAAGACCTGCTGGAGTCCGAATTGTTCGGCCATGAGCGCGGCGCCTTTACAGGCGCTCAGCAACAAAGGCGAGGGCGCTTCGAACAGGCTGAAGGGGGGACTTTATTTTTGGATGAAATCGGTGACATGCCGGCGGAATTGCAAACGCGACTGTTGCGGGTGCTAAGCGACGGGCAATACTACCGAGTCGGCGGCCATCAGCCCATCAAGGCTAACGTTCGCGTCATTGCGGCAACCCATCAAAATCTCGAAGAGCGGGTGCGTCAGGGTTTGTTCCGGGAAGACCTTTTTCACCGCCTGAATGTGATTCGATTGCGCTTGCCGCCATTGCGCGAGCGTCTCGAGGACATTCCACTTTTGGTCAGACATTTTTTGCAAAAAAGTTCACGCGATCTTGGCGGCGATACCAAACGCCTCACTGAAGCAGCCTTGCATCAACTGAGCGTGTTTGATTGGCCAGGAAACGTGCGTCAGCTAGAAAATGTGTGCAACTGGTTGACGGTGATGGCGCCTGCACAAACGATCGACGTTTTTGATCTTCCGCCTGAGATTTATCCTCCCAAGCCGTTGCCGCAAAGCGTTTTGGGCCAAACATTTGGGGGCGCAAGTGATACCGGTTCCGCACCTACGAATTTCGCCCGATCCGAGGCATTGCCGCACCAAATCAGCGCTCATTTATCGAGCGGTCAAGCGATGCTGAATGTATTGCCTACCCTTGGTGCGGCGAACTCCGAGGCGCGACCACCCGTGACGACGCAACATTCGGCGATCTCAGGTCTTGGTGGCCCGAACATCGACGCTCCAGGTCACTCATTGGCTGGGAGCGCCAGTACCCCAGCGCCACTGGTGTGGATGGATTTGCTTGAGCAAGAAGTGCTGCAACGATTAATCAAGCAAGTGAATCCTCGCGGCAAGGGGGCAGAAGCTCTCAGCGAAAATTTTCATTCTGAGCTCATGGACGAATTGACTCAAGCCTTCGAGACAGCCGTGATCAAAACCACGCTCAAAGTCACGCGTGGTCGAAGGATAGATGCGGCTATTCGTCTCGGTATCGGGCGCAACACCATCACTCGCAAAATTCAGGATCTTAAGCTCGAGGCGAGCGAGGAGCAACACCAAGGTTGAGCGATGCAAGCGATTGCAAGTTCGGGGAGCCGGAGCTCTTCGCCAAACCTGCGATAGCGAATGAGCTCAGTTTTACGGTTTATCTGCTGAACCGCGTGCCCATCGTATTTAGTAAAATCTGCCGCAATGCAAACCAGGCGGGGCGCACTCTACGTCCGGCGTGAGTCTTCCCGTTCGAATATTGTGATGCCAGAAACCGAGTCCCGAGCAAAGGTTCTAGGTTGGTCTCGATCAGGTGCTGGAAGCGGCTTCTCCAGGTCGGAAGCGTCTCCTTGCAGTTTTATAGCGTTGCCGTTTTTGATTCGAAAGAGTTTCATGTCGCTCATGTCGGCTCGCAACCAGGGAGGCCCAACAATTCGCCTTCTAAGCGGCGAATGCCCTCGATTAGACTCTGGAAACTTGGCGAACGCTTATTTTTAAGATCAAGCACCTTCCCGATAGCGCGCGAGCCACTCACTTTTTGATAGGCGCCTCGCGTTAAGCTCGTAAGTTCACCGCTCGGACTGCCAAGACGATCAGGATTACGAAATTTCGCGGTACTCTGCCGATTTGCGATATTCTCGATTGACAACGCTTGCTCAACAGCAGACAGATCAGCGAGGTAAAACGCTTCCAACTCACGACAGGCAATCCTGACCAATGAAGTGCTGCCTCGCCCGCCATCGGCGCATTTTTTAATCAGATTCGCTTTGACCAATTTGCAGTCAGGCGCACTGTCTTGATCGCGCAGGATAATAAAGCGTGCTTTAGGATTAACATAGCCTCGCAGCCGCTTAGATATAGACTTTTCTAGATCCTGCTTGCCCTCAAAGGGAATCATTCGCGCTTTGATTTCGGGATTTAGGATGCGTGGCAGCAGGCTTTCGAGCATAGCCTTGGCCGATTCCTCTTCCAGAAGAAACACAAGTTCTTTCATTCGGGATCGACTCCCTCGAAGAAACCTTGTTTCCACAGATAGCCCATTTGGTCACCCTCAGCCATATAGGCGGCAATCTGCGCATCGTCGCGGGCTCGACGAATATCGGTGCCACCTTCCAACTTCACCAGCCAGCAAACTTCGTCTAGCGCGACGGCATTTAGGAAATCTGGTGAGTGCGTGGACACCAGCACCTGCCCACCCCGGGTTGCGTATAAGCGGAACTCTTCTGCAAGCTCTCCCATCAAGCGCGGATAGAGCTGATTCTCAGGCTCCTCGACACACAACAGGGGGTGTGGGCGTGGATCATGCAGCAGAACGAGATAGGCGAACATCTTGATCGTGCCATCGGATACATATCGATCCAGGAATGGCGTCTTAAAAGAGCCATCTTTGAATCGAAGCGTTAGGTAGCCGTCGTCCATGAGTCGCGGCTCCACGGAGGCTACGCCGGGCACCCGTCGCGCCATGATGTCCAAAATACGCTGAAAAGTCTCAGAATGCTGTTCAAACAAATACTGCGCAACACGGGGAAGATTATCGCCGGTCTCAGACAAATGCTCCGAGTCGCCCGACGCTTCCTTTCGTCCACGGGCTGCACTGATATGGAAATCTGAAACATGCCAGGACTCAATCAAGTGACGAAACGCGTTGGCCGCCTTGAAACGTTCAAACTGACCTAGCCCTTTGATCGCAAGAGTATCAGGGCTAACCTTCTGTTCTTCTCGTTCAAGGTCCTCGTCAGCCTTATTGAAGTCCTCCTCGTTGGTAATTGCGTAACCCTCACCGGATGAGAAATCGAGAAAGTGAAACGGGCTGCCGTAGCGTCCACGTTTGTAACGTAGAACCTCGCGCTGGACGACCGGTGAACCGTCCTTCTCGCCAATCTCCAGTGAATAGGTCACCAATCGCTCGGTACCGGTAATCAGCATACGATACTGAATCTCGATCAGGATGGTGTCATCGTCAGAATCGCGGCTCAACACCTCACGAAAACGCCCACGCTTGTCAAGGGCTTGACGCACCGTGCCCTTGAGGCAATCATGCAAAAAACCAAAGACATCGAACAGAGTGGACTTGCCGGACCCATTCGCTCCGATCACAACCAGAAAGGAAGGAATATCTTTGAGATGGACGTCGCGGAAAACCTTGTAGTTTTTCAAGCGAATGGATTCAATTTTCATAACGATTTCCTGTCTTACGCCGCTGGAAGATTGCTTTCCAGCTAGCTTCGACGATATTGGTTTGATGTTGTTTCATGCTACCGCAGTTGTGACGCTGCTGCGCTTTGGACAACTCTTGGCGGGTGTAGGAATTTTAAAGGGCCTTTTTTGAGGCTCATCGACTAGGAAGCCGAGAAAGGATCATCAAATCGTGGCCCTTCCAAGCTTGCCCCGGTGGTGCTCGCCTCTCATCATAGCCGCAAGTCAGCGCACTTGCGGCTCACGGGGTGTACTCAAGCACCGTTTATTGGCCGTTGTCTGATACGGGCGCAGCCCTAGGGAAGCGCGGATTTAATCGCGCGGCGCCTGCCTCCTTGAATCGGGCGGTCTACTTCGTTGAATTTTTAGCCAATAGCAAGTGCTATTGGCCGCAA
>JAYUOT010000434.1:0-4391 GCA_043760705.1 Betaproteobacteria bacterium | reverse complement strand
TAATGTGTTCCAGGTCAAACAAGTTGAGCAGGATGGAACGATGCTTTTGAGGCATGAAGCCACCGGTCTCCAGGACAATCGAGCGCAGCTCTTCGGTGGATAGTTTGACTTGTGTCACGTCACCCGTTTTGATCCGCATGAGGCGAAACAACTGCCGAACCACCAGATTGACTGCCCAAACAATCGGCTTCAAGAATTTCATGAAAAAGCGCAGCGCGTAGCTCGCGGGCAAGGCGACTTTTTCAGGATAGGTCGCGCCAATCACTTTGGGCGTGATTTCGCAGAATACGATGATGAGTAGCGCCACCACCGTCGTGGCGACGAGCAGCACCGTGTCGTTGTTGCCAAAGTATTTGATGGCAAAAGCGGTCACCAGGGTGGTGAGCGCCGTGTTCACCAAATTGTTGCCCAGGAGAATGGTTCCCAAAAGCTCCTCGGTCCGCTTGAGCAGGCTCTCGGCGAGCTTTGCGGAGCGATTGCCTTGCTTGGCAAGATGTCGCAACCGGTATCGGTTCAGGGCCATCATGCTGGTTTCGGCAATCGAAAAGAAGGCCGAGATCAGCAAAAGCAGCACGAGGGCCAGAGCTTGCGCCCAAAGAGGTAAGTTGTCCACAAATCAGCGTCCCGCCGGGTCGCCCAAAGCTAGAAGGACCTATAGGCTACCCGATCCCCCCCCCAAATTCAAAAACAAGGAGTTCTGGGCTATTTGGCACCCAGGAGAGCGCTACACTAGCGGTATTGAAGGTAGGGGACAAGATGATCAAGAAGCCAGCGCAAGAGCCTAAGAAGGCGCTCAAGAAAACGCTCAAGGAAACGCCCAAGGAAGCGCTCAAGAAGACGCTCAAGACGGCAGCACTGAGATCACGTGCCTGGTTTGATAACCCCGAGAACCCCGGCATGACGGCGCTTTATCTCGAGCGCTACATGAACTTTGGATTGACTCTCGACGAGTTGCGCAATTCCGGCAAGCCGATTATCGGCATTGCCCAGACGGGCAGCGATCTTTCGCCCTGTAATCGTCATCACCTGGAGTTGGCGCAACGAGTGCGCGAGGGCATTCGTGATGCCGGTGGCATCCCCTTTGAGTTCCCGGTACACCCGATTCAAGAAACTGGAAAACGTCCCACCGCCGCACTTGATCGCAACCTGACCTATCTCAGTTTGGTGGAGGTGCTGCACGGGTATCCCATGGATGGCGTGGTGCTGACGACCGGCTGTGACAAAACGACTCCGGCGATGCTGATGGGAGCCGCCACTGTGAACATCCCTGCGATCGTACTCTCGGGTGGCCCGATGCTCAACGGTTACTGGGGTGAAGGTCTGGCAGGTTCAGGCACGATCGTTTGGCATGCCCGACAAGAGCTCGCTGCGGGTCGCATCGATTACGAAAAATTCCTGGCAATGGTGGCCTCAGGAGCGCCTTCGGTCGGCCATTGCAACACCATGGGCACAGCCTTGTCGATGAACTCAGTCGCAGAGGCTCTGGGGATGTCCTTGCCGGGCTGCGCCGCCATTCCAGGGCCCTACCGTGAGCGGCCTCAGATGGCCTATCTGACGGGTCGTCGCATCGTCGAGATGGTACGTGAGGATTTGAAACCCTCGGACGTCTTAACCCGTAAAGCCTTTGAAAATGCCATCGTGGCGGCAAGCGCGTTAGGTGCTTCGACGAATTGTCCCCCCCATGTAACCGCGATCGCCCGCCACATGGGGGTCAAGCTGAATATCAAGGACTGGGACAAGCTCGGCTACAAAATTCCACTCTTGACCAACTTGATGCCCGCCGGCGAATATCTTGGTGAAGAGTTCCACCGTGCCGGTGGGGTGCCCGCCGTCATGTTTGAATTGCTGCAAGCGGGCAAGCTGCATGGCGATGTGCTGACGGTGTCGGGCAAAACAACGGGCGATATTTGGAAGTCGAGCATAACGAGTAATCGCAAGGTCATCAAGGCCTATGACGAACCCATGATGCACAGCGCCGGATTCGCCGTATTGTCTGGAAACTTATTCGATTCTGCTGTGATGAAAACTTCGGTCATTTCCCCAGAGTTTCGCAAGAGGTATCTAGAGAACCCCAAAGACCCGAATGCCTTCGAAGCCCGAGCGATTGTGTTCGAGGGACCCGAGGACTATCATCACCGGATTAACGATCCCAAGTTAAAGATTGATGCAGACTGTATTTTGTTCATCCGTGGCACGGGTCCGGTGGGTTATCCGGGTGCCGCTGAGGTTGTGAATATGCTGCCCCCTGATGCGCTCGTCAAACAGGGCATCACGATGTTGCCGTGTGTTGGAGATGGTCGCCAGTCCGGCACTTCGGCAAGTCCTTCCATTTTGAATGCTTCGCCCGAGGCCGCCGTAGGAGGCGGTCTGGCATTGCTCAAGACTGGGGATCGTGTACGCATTGACCTGAAGAGGCGTCGGGCTGACATGCTGATTACGGATGCCGAACTCGCCAAGCGGCGCGCCAAGTTCAAGCCGAACTATCCCAAGAGTCAAACGCCTTGGCAAGAGCTTCAACGAAAGCATATCGGTCAGCTCGATTCGGGGGCCTGTTTAGATTTTGCAGTGAACTATCAGCGGATTGCGCAAACCATGGGGATTCCCCGTCATAATCATTAAAATAATTAATGTCTAAAAATTTGGAGCGGAAGTTCTGAAATATTTTGGGGCAGCAAGGGAGAGGCTGCATCATGTTAATTGATGAACAAGATCTGGGGCGTATTGGGCAGCTTGGCTTTCAAAAATGGTATGAACGTCAGTTGCGTGAGTCGCATGTTTGGCTCGTTACAGCATTCGTGAGCCTTATTTTTCTGACCATTGGTTTCGAACTGTTTTCTTCGCGTGAGCGCATCGTGACCGCCCTGGTGACGACGGTCATGATCGTGTCTGGCCTTTCAATCTCCTGGTTCGCTTTCAAGAAGTATTCACGCTCGATCAGGCTGTCGCGCTCGGTGGGTGACATTGTCAGGTGCCCGCCCTGTGGCTATCCGAGTTTTAGCGTTGTTCGTCGAGAAATTCCTGGCATCAATAACATGCCGACCCGCATCACTCATGATCTCAACCGGGACGGTCTCTTGGTGAGTTGCAGGCGCTGTCATCACCAATGGCGCTGGGGATATCGACACCCAGGGGGCTCTAGTGACAACCTCGGCGTGGCGAGAAAACCGATTGAGGCCTAACCCATCCAAGCGAGTCTTTTTAGAAGCTGCGAGCCTTGGCGCGGCCCTGGCGCTTGTGCCGCTCAGAGCCGGTGCCGCCGAGTGGCCCACCAAGACGATCCGCTTCGTCGTGCCTTTTGCTCCCGGGGGAACCTCAGAAATTGTGGCTCGCTCAGTGGCGGCTGAAATGAGCAAGCAACTGAGTCAAAACGTTTACGTCGAAAACAAAGCGGGTGGTGCGGGTGTGGTCGCAATGGGCGAGGTGGCCAAAGCGGCGCCGGACGGACACACGATCATCCTTGGGCATGTCGGCACACTCGCCGTGAACCCGTACATGATGAGTAAGCACACCTACGATGTGAACAAAGACTTTGTGCCCGTCACCTTGTTGGCCAAGGTGCCCAATGTCTTTGTGATTCACCCGGATGTTCCCGCCAAGGACTTCAAAGAGTTTGTGAAATATGTGAAGGCCCATCCCGGTCAGCTCAATTACGGCTCAGCGGGCAATGCCAGTGCCGGTCATTTGGCCATGGAGTACCTGAAGTTAGTCACAGGCATGTTCATCACCCATATACCGTATCGTGGCACGGGGCCGCAATTGACGGATTTATTGGGTGGGCGAACCCAGGCTGCGTCGGCTGGTATGCCCGCTCTTGCGCCCCATATTCGCTCGGGCAAATTGCGCGCCATTGCGGTGGGCACGAGCAAGCGGATCCCCGCCATGCCGGACGTGCCGACGGTCGCTGAAATGGGTTTCAAAAATTTCGAAACGTCACAATGGTACGGGGTGTTAGCCCCAGCCGGAACGCCGCCGGAGATTGTGAAGCGTCTACAGGAAGAGTGTCTGAAGGCGCTCAAATCTTCTGCGGTCACCGAGCGCTTTGCCAATGACAACGCGATGGGGGGTGGGGGCCCACCCGGCGAATTCGCCGCTTTCATCGCCGCGGAGCAAAAGATTTGGAGCGACATTGTGAGGCGGGCGCAAATTAAGGCGGATTAACCTACGCTCCAAACGAACGCAGCACTTGGGCCAAGCTTGGGTGGGTGAACCTCAGCTTGGGCTATTTTCCTTACTTGAGCAGCCCGGCACTCTTGGCTGCGGCTTCTATCCCTTTGTAATTTTCCGCCTTGGTCGCAACGAAGCGTGTGGCGCGCTGTAACTCCAAGATGTCCTTGCCCTCCGGGGTATTTTTGTTGAGATCCAGGAAGGCTTTCGTCAACTTTTCTTTGAGA
>JAYUOT010000433.1:0-4399 GCA_043760705.1 Betaproteobacteria bacterium | reverse complement strand
CGCGCTAGCCCAAAAGCCTCCGACCCCGAACGCGCGGCGATACGAACTTCGTTCGCCTCGCTCCCCATGGCGGCGAAAGGAAAGGCATAAACTGAATGCAAAGCTTGAGCAGTGCTCATTCCAATTTCTTTGAAACTCCAACCTGTAGGAAACGGGCGTTGAATGGATCGAGCCCAGGGCTGCCGGTGCCAAACAGGCGATAGCCCGCCTGCTGACGATAGATATCGTATCGCAAATCTACGGTCCATCCGTTCGGCAAGGCCTTGGCCACTTTTAGGCCAATGGTTCTTGCGCCGAACGCTGCTAGGCGTTGGTCCGCGCTGTGAAAAGTGCTGGCGCTCCAATCTGGTGGAAGTCCACCGGGTCCAGGGTCGAAGTAGAAGTTGGCGGCGCTCTGAGAATGCAGGCGCAGCAAAGGCGTAAGAGTCCAACCGTTCTTGATGTTCTGCACCCACTCAGCCGTCATGGTGTGCCCGTTCACACCATAGCTATCGTGGTAGTAACGATAGCTCAGTCGCGTCGTGGCATTCAATTTCGAGAAATGGTGATTCCATTTTCCCATCAGTGCAAATTGATTTCTAAATTCCGGTCGGCTGTCATCGAATTTATAAGGATCGTTGAAGTAGCCTCGGCCGCGAGCAACCGTTAAGTTCACTTGAGCAATGTCTTGTGGTGTGAGTACTTGAGTCACGCCAACCATAAACTCGGTCGTTTTCTTGCGAGCATCGGTCACGATTTGGTTGACGGGATTAATGATGTCGCTGGCGAAGCCGACGCCGTAAGCCCAGGTGCGATTGTTATCGGCGCTAGACACCGTGCCAGAGAGCGAAAAGGCGCGCGACTGATAGTCATGCTCGGTGGAGTAAGCCACGCCAAGGCTCAAGGTTGAGCGATCCCAGTAACGAGTGACTTTGGCGTCGAAGGCTTTCCGGTAGTCGCTCATGCGCGAGGCGCTGGAGGTGGCGGAGTAGTAGCGAGGCGAGGGGCCGGATACAGAATCGGTCGTGATCGAGCCTTCAACGGCCCACTTCCCTGCAATCGGGAAGAGTCCGTAAATGGAGGGCGCACTCACGCCAATGCGGTCGAGGCCGGACTGAAAGTCTTGATACTTGAGGTACTTGATACCCACTAAGCCGTGTTCGGGGGCAGACTCGGCTTGAGCCTGTCGAGGCACGACTCCGGGCAAGGTCAGTGCAGCGGCCATAATGAGGCCGGCTGCGCCTTTCGTCTTGCGTTCTGGTGTTTTACGCTCTAGTTGCATCCGCAACCTCCGCCGCCAACACCGGATCCGCCGGTGGCGTTCTCTTTGCTGGCATAGATATGCTCGTGGAATTTGGCTTCGAGCGGGTTGGCTGCCCCGAAGGTCATCTCTTCTTTGGCCAAGTCGCCTTTTTCAAAGGCCTCTACTTTGCCAAGATTGGCGCATCCCTGAGCACTGAATAAAATCAGTGCAAGCGCGATCCAACTGATGTTGAACATGATTATTTCTTCTCCATCGCCAAGCGGATCTTGTTTTCGATGTCGGCTTTGTCGCTGTCTTTAAAGCTCTGATGTACGAACAAAACATTGCCGTCGGGGCCAATCAGTAAGCTGGTCGGCATGCCTTTGACGCCGTAGGCTTTGGGGGTTGCTCCGGTCTCGTCATAGGCGATCAAAAATTTTGCGGGGAATTCTTTCAAAAAAAGCTTGGCGTCGTCCAATTTTTTATCAACATTGACGCCGACCACTTTGAATCCCTTTCCAGCGTATTTTTCTTGTAGAGAATTCATCCAAGGGAAAGACGCGCGGCAGGGGCCACACCACGAGGCCCAAAAATCAAGATAAACATACTGACCTTTCAAGTCCGAAAGTTTAAGCTTGCCTTCATTGGATACCAAATCAAAGTCGGGAGCTTTCGTGCCCGGATCGGCCGCGAAGGCAGGCGAGGCGGCCATGATGGAAAGCGTAAAAACGAGCCCAGCGAGCAAAGGTTTGAAAGATTGAAGTTGCGTGGTCATACTGAGTCCTTGTTTTTGGAGGTAGAGCGAGAAAACGAACGGCGCCACAAGCCTGTCAGCAAGGTCGCGAGAAGAAGTAAGAGCATGCTGGCATCGTTGCCGGTACTACTCATCGTGCAGCCTCCCGCGCCGATGTTGGATAGGGCGGCAGGGGTTGCGGCGTCTTTTGGCGTACCTGCTGCAATCGGCGTTGCATTCGGATCTGTTACCGCGACGCCAGTGGTCGCGCCTGGCGCCGTGGTCCCGTTGCTTGTGGTGGAGCCTGTGGTGGTGCCTGGCGGTGTGACGGCTGGGGGGGGTGTCACGACAGGAGGTGTCACTACAGTCGGTGGTGCTACTACCGCGACGCTTGATCCCAAGCCCACCAGGATCGTTGCATGTGGACTATTCGGCGCATTTGTGGCGACTGTAAAACTTCCGCTAATTGAATTCGCGCCTGCAAGGCTTGGACTGAAGAGCAGGGCAAAATCGCACGGTGCGCCCGAGGGCAAAATAAACGGAATCGTCGTTGGGCAGGTGCCGCCGGTCGTCAACTGATAGGGTGGAGCCACGAGCACGGCGCTGACATTCAAGGGTTGATTCCCAGAATTGGTGAGGGTTGCCTTACCGATGCTACTTGTGTTGCCAACTAAAACCGTTCCAAAATTAATGGATGCAGTAATCTGCGCGCTGATTGTGGCGACGGCCTTGCCATTTCCTTCCACATCAAAACCGAGGCTTGTGCCACTGTCCGTAACCAAATTAACCCGTGCCGTTCGGAAGCCAATAGCGGAAGGCCTAAACTGTACGGTCAGTGAGCAGGTCGCCGCGCTCGCCACGACTTTCCCTGCAATGCAGGTCCCGCCAAGAATAAAGTCGCTTGGGTTCAAACCGCTCAAACTGACGGTAGTCACAGTGTAGGACGCCGTGCCAGTATTGTTGGCCGTGGCGCTCGTCATGGTTGGATCGGTCAGGCCAAGGGTCGTATCGGTGAAGGTCACTACAGCCGATTGAGAAAGTGAGGGTGACGGTGTGGGCTGTGACACACCCGTACCCGTTACGCTGACTTGATGTGGGCTGCCCGCCGCGTTGCTCACCACCTGTAGCGAAGCGGATTGTGCGCTAGCGCTTGTGGGCCGGAATTGCAGCTGAAGTATGCAACTACCGTTTGCCGCGAGCGAACTGCCACAGGCGTTCGGGTTCAGCAGGGTGAACATGGTTGAACCCGTCAAAGTCACCGAGCTAATGTTGGCAGGTGCATTACCATTGTTTTGCACGGTGATGAATTGGATACCGCTCGTAGCATTGACGGTTTGGTTGCCGAAGGCCAAGGTGCCGGGGCTCACCGCCATTATGGCTGCGGGCACTGACGTTCCTGATCCTTGCAAGGTCACCGAAATGGTTCCATTTGAAGCGTTTGAGGCTAGTACCAAGGAGCCTGGAAAACTTGCAATGGCATTGGGCGCAAAACTCACACTGACCGTACAAGTTCCACTGGGAGCCATCGGTACACCGGTCGCACAAGTTCCCGCCGTGATGTACACACCGCTTGAGCCCGCGATTGCGATACTGCTGAGTGTGAGCGGCGCAGCGCCACTATTGCTGATGGTCACTCCTTGCGCGGTGGAAGTTGTCCCTTGCGTGACGTTTGCGAAGTTGAGCAAAGACTGGTTAATCGACAGGGTGGCTTGCGGAACCGCTGCTCCCGAGCCGCTCAGCCCGACCGTGGATTGTCCCAAGGAGTGATTCACGACGAGGCTGGCTGTACGACTCCCAACCACGGCAGGATTGAATCCAACCGTAATAGCGCAGCTCGTGCCAGCCGCAAGAGAACCGCCTGCGGCACCACAGGCGCCCGGCCCGGATGCCGGGAATTCGCTGGGAACCGTGCTGCTAACGCTGGTGACATTGAGTGCGGCGGTGCCGGTATTGTTGAGGGTGACTTGCTGAGTGGTGGCAGAGGTGCCAACGATGGTTGATGAAAATCCAAGCGAACCAGGAGAAACACTTGCGGATGCTGCGCCAAGCCCGGTACCGCTCAAGGAGACGGTTGAGGTACCGAGCGCATGAGTAATGGTCAATGTGGCCGAACGAGCACCCACCGTAGACGGCGTGAATCCCAATGAGATCGTGCAACTACTTGCAGCGGCGAGAGAGCCGCCAGCGACGCATGCGCCCGAGCCAGAAGAAGAGAAGTCGGCTGAATTGGCCCCACTTAAGCCAACACCGCTCACTGCGAGAGCGGCTGTGCCGGTATTGCTTAGTGATACGGTTTGAGTGCTGGAAGCTACTCCTAAGTTACTGGAGGCGAAGTTGATCGACGTGGTGGAAATACTCGCGATCGGGGCGCCGACAGGGGCCGTAACGGTTGGATTGCCAATATAGGCCGCAATATCTGCAATGTCGGTGGCGTTGAGCGGGGC
>JAYUOT010000432.1:0-9525 GCA_043760705.1 Betaproteobacteria bacterium | reverse complement strand
TCAAGTTCTTTTGAGAGCTTCGCCTGCTGAACCCAAGGCGGCCGAGCGCTTGGCGGCTTGAACTCGTACCAAGGTCTTGATAGCCTCCCGAAAGATGTCCGATTTATCGATGCATGAAGGCTCGAAAGCTTTGGCTGCCTGCGCTGATTACCAAATGGTTTTGACCTGGGCATAAGCCCTGATCTTCTAGTCCTGGGTGACAATGCTGGCCGAAAACTTTCTTGCTGTGGCGACAATGATCCGATCGACGGTGATAAGCCATCGCTCAACATCCATGGCAAGCAAAAAAACCGCCTTCGAAACTAGTCCGTAGGCGGTTAGTCTTAGCCCAGCTTTGGCCAGGCTAAGCTTAGCGATTACTCAGCGACCGGAGCCGCAACAGGGGCCGCCCCTCCAGCCAAAGGCACCAAAGCCACCGCGGGGTTCTCTTCAGCCGCCGCCTTGGCCGACAAACGTAAACGACCTTTGTCGTCAGCCTCGATCACTTTGACATGCACGGTCATGCCTTCTTTCAGGTAATCGCTCACCTGATTGACGCGGTCTTTCGCGATTTGCGAAACATGCAACAAGCCATCACGACCTGGCATCACTTGCACGATGGCACCGAAGTCCAGAATCTTGAGTACGGTACCCGCATAGGTGGTGCCGATTTCAACTTCTGCCGTCAGATCGTGAATGATCTGCTGGGCTTTCTTGGCTTGTGCACCATCGGTGGCCGCAATGGTGACCGTACCGTCATCTTTGATATCGATGGTCGTGCCGGTTTGCTCGGTAATCTGGCGAATGGTTGCGCCGCCCTTACCGATCACATCACGGATGCGCTCGGGGTTGATCTTCATGGTGTACATGCGAGGCGCAAAGTCAGACATTTCTTCGCTGACGCCACCAACGGCCCGCTTCATTTCACCCAGAATATGCATGCGGCCTTCACGCGCTTGCGCCAAAGCAGCCTGCATAATTTCCTTGGTGATGCCCTGGATTTTGATATCCATTTGCAAAGCGGTGATACCGGCCTCGGTACCCGCGACTTTGAAGTCCATATCGCCGAGGTGATCTTCATCACCCAGAATATCAGTCAACACTGCAAAGCGTGGGCCGTCCTTGATCAGGCCCATCGCGACGCCCGCCACGTGTGCTTTCACCGGGACACCGGCATCCATCAAAGCCAGGCAGCCACCGCAAACAGATGCCATGGAAGACGAGCCATTCGATTCAGTGATTTCGGAGACCAACCGAATCGTGTAGCCGAAATCTTCGGCCTTCGGGAGCAAAGGATTCAAAGCACGCTTGGCCAGACGACCGTGGCCGACTTCGCGACGCTTGGGCGCACCCATACGACCCGTTTCGCCAGTCGCGTAAGGAGGCATGTTGTAGCTCATCATGAAGCGGTCACGGTATTCGCCGCTAATTGCATCAATGATTTGCTCGTCGCGTGCCGTACCGAGAGTGGCGACCACCAAGGCCTGAGTTTCGCCACGCGTAAACAAAGACGAACCGTGGGCACGAGGCAGGACACCCGCGCGAATTGCAATGGGACGCACGGTACGAGTGTCGCGGCCGTCGATACGTGGCTCACCCGACAAGATTTGATTGCGCACAATGCGTGATTGCAGTTCGAACAACAGGTTGCCAATTTCGGTGGAATCAGGAGTGGGTTGACCCGCCGCAGAGGCTTCCGCTTCCAGAGACGCGACCGTAGATTTCTCGAGTTCGCTGATCTTGGTGCTGCGCTCTTGCTTGTTACGCAGGGCGTAGGCCGCACGCATCGGGCCTTCTGTCAAAGCATTCACGCGAGCCACTAGAGCCTCGTTCTTGGCAGGTGCCTGCCAGTTCCACTCAGCTTTACCACTGATCTCGACCAACTCATTGATGGCATTGATCGCCACCTGGAATTGTTCATGGCCAAACATGACAGCACCGAGCATGATGTCTTCGGGCAACTCATGAGCCTCGGACTCCACCATCAACACCGCGGCATCGGTGCCGGCGACAACCAAATCGAGCTTGCTCTCAGGCATCTGGCTGATCCCCGGGTTCAGAACATATTCACCATTGATATAGCCCACGCGAGCAGCACCAATCGGCCCATTAAAAGGGAGTCCAGAAATAGCCAACGCAGCCGAAGCGCCGATCATGGCCGGGATATCGCTATCTACATCCGGGTTTTGCGAAATGACCGTGACCACGACTTGAACTTCGTTCAGGAAGCCATCCGGAAAAAGGGGACGAATCGGGCGGTCGATCAGGCGGCAGATTAAGGTCTCGCGCTCGGTACCACGGCCTTCACGCTTCAAGAAGCCGCCTGGGATACGACCCGCCGCGTAAAACTTCTCAATGTAGTCGACGGTGAGCGGGAAAAAGTCTTGACCTTTCTTGGCTGTTTTTTGCGCAACGACGGTCGCGAGTACCACCGTGTCGTCCATATTCACGATCACCGCACCGGTGGCCTGGCGAGAAATCTCGCCGGTCTCGATGGTGACTGTGTTTTGACCCCATTTGAAGGTCTTTTTTCCAATTTCAAACATTCACTTTCCTTAGTGCTTACTGTTTACTATTTATACTTTTCAATCGCTTAACATTCTTACAGGGGTGCAAGGCTGGGTGCACCACAAGTAAAAAACCCGCAAGCGCTGGCTTGCGGGTTTTTCTGGTCTTGGTCTAGCCCCTCAACCCTAATTTCTCGATCAGCCCTTTGTAGGAGGCCAAATTGGTACGCTTGAGGTACTTGAGCAGTGACTTACGCTGATTCACCATTTGCAGCAGACCACGACGCGAGTGGTGATCTTTAGCATGTGCTTTAAAGTGGTCGGTCAAACTATGGATTCGAGCCGTCAAAAGCGCAACTTGCACTTCCGGGGAGCCAGTATCGCCTTGAGCGCGCTGGTATTGTGCGACGACTGCCGCTTTATCTAGGGTGCCAGCCATGGTGTTCTCCAAATGAACGAGCCTCGATCAATCAAAAATCAAACCGATTCTCGCCGGGTTTTAACTTGCGAGGCCACTGGCGTGCGGCCTCGTGCTTGGGGGTACGAACTTCCTTGGAATTGCCCAAAGAAGCCATCTATTATAGCAAAGCCCATCACTTTTATGAAAACGGGCCGTTAGCGGTGGCGCTAGCCGTTTCGTTTTAGCGCTCCGCGATCGAAAAACCCGCCATTAAGCGCTTAAAACGGGCGTAAACTCTCCGCGATAAATCTTGTCACAAGGAAATTTTATGAGCAATATCGTTATCGTCGCCGCCCAACGTACTGCCGTGGGCAAATTTGGTGGCAGTTTAGCCAAAATTAGCGCCCCAGACCTGGGCGCTCACGTCATTAAAGGCCTTTTGGAGAAAACGGGCGTGGCGGGCGACGCGATTTCAGAGGTGATTCTCGGCCAAGTTCTCACAGCCGGTTCCGGCCAAAATGCGGCTCGTCAAAGCGTCGTGAAGGCGGGTCTTCCTTTAAGCGTTCCTGCCATGACGATTAACAAGGTGTGTGGCTCAGGCCTCAAAGCCGTCATGCTGGCGAGCCAGGCGATTCGCTGTGGCGACGCCGATATTATCATTGCCGGCGGACAGGAAAACATGAGCGCAGCACCTCACGTCCTGTTGGGCAGCCGCGACGGTCAGCGCATGGGCGACTGGAAGATGACCGACTCCATGATCGTTGACGGACTCTGGGATGTGTACAACCAATACCATATGGGCATTACGGCAGAAAACGTCGCCAAGGCCCATTCCGTGAGCCGGGAAGCCCAAGATGCCTTCGCCCTCGCCTCCCAGCAAAAGGCTACGGCCGCTCAGGACGCCGGGCGCTTCAAGGCCGAAATTCTGGCCTTGTCAATTGCACAGCGCAAGGGTGACCCGATCGTTTTTGACACCGACGAGTTCGTCAATCGCAAAACCAGCGCTGAAGCACTTTCTAGTTTGCGTCCTGCCTTTGACAAAGCGGGTACCGTCACGGCTGGCAACGCCTCCGGGATCAATGACGGCGCCGCTGCCGTGATGGTGATGACAGAGGAGCGTGCCGCACAATTGGGATTAACGCCCTTGGCACGGATCGCCTCGTATTCCTCAGCGGCCTTGGACCCAAAAATCATGGGCATGGGGCCCGTGCCCGCATCCCGCCTCGCTCTCCAGAAAGCGGGATGGAAGGCCCAAGACCTGGACCTCATGGAAATCAACGAGGCTTTCGCCGCACAAGCCTGTGCCGTCAATCAGGAAATGGGCTGGGATACCAGCAAGATTAATGTCAACGGTGGAGCGATTGCCATTGGACATCCCATTGGCGCCTCGGGCTGCCGAATCTTGGTGAGCCTGCTGCATGAAATGGGTCGCCGTAATGCAAAGAAAGGATTGGCCAGCTTGTGCATCGGTGGTGGCATGGGCGTTGCTCTAGCCGTCGAACGATTCTAAGTTAGATCAAATTATTTTTAAGACACCCGTATTTTGTGAATGCATTTTTTATCAATACGGGTTCTAATGATAAGGCTGGAGCAGCAAGGTATTTCATCAATATAAGTTAGTTAGAAATCGGCAATCAACAAGAGCAAGAGGAGCTAAAATGGCAGAGCATAAGATTGGGCAAAAAAGAGTCGTATTAGTGACGGGCGGAATGGGCGGCTTGGGTGAAACCATCTGCACCAAGATGTCAGATGCAGGTTACCAAGTCGTCGCCACGTATTCGCCAGGCAACACCACCCATGTGGAGTGGGTGAAACAGATGAAAGAACGCGGTTACGACATCATGGCTGTGGCCTGTGATGTGGCGGACATGGATTCCTGCGCACAGGCCGTGGCTCAAGTGAATGCAAAGCTAGGTGCGGTCGATATTCTTGTCAATAACGCCGGTATCACCCGCGACATGACCTTCAAGAAAATGGACAAAGTCAATTGGGATGCCGTGATGCGCACCAACCTGGACTCCTTATTTAATATGTCCAAACAAGTAGTCGATGGCATGGTCGACCGAAACTGGGGGCGCGTCATCAATGTGTCCTCGGTCAACGGCTCCAAGGGCGCATTCGGTCAAACCAACTACTCGGCTGCCAAGGCCGGTGTACACGGCTTTACCAAGGCCTTGGCCTTGGAAATCGCGCGCAAAGGCGTCACCGTGAACACCATCTCGCCCGGCTATATTGGCACCAAGATGGTGACCGCCATTCCCAAGGAAATTTTAGACAGCAAAATCTTGCCGCAAATCCCTGTGGGTCGCCTGGGTCGGCCAGAAGAAGTGGCGGGCCTAATTATTTATCTCGCCTCGGAAGAAGCCGCTTTTGTGACGGGCGCGAACATCGCCATTAACGGCGGCCAGCACATGCAGTAGGAACGGGAGGATTCGACCAAAAGCCGAGTCCTACTTGGTACCGAACACCCGATCCCCGGCATCACCCAGGCCGGGGACAATGTAGCCTTTTTCGTTCAGCCCGCGATCAATCGCTGCCGTGTAAATAGGCACGTCAGGGTGAACCTCATGGACGTTTTTGATACCCTCAGGGCAAGTCAAAATGCAGATAAATTTGATGGAGCGCGGCCCGAGCTCCTTAATTCGGTCAATCGCAGCAATCGCTGAATTTCCAGTCGCGAGCATCGGATCCAGGATCAGGACATCCCGCTCGGCCGTGCCATGGGGCATTTTGAAGTAATACTCGATGGCTACCATGGTTTTAGGGTCACGGTACAAGCCAATATGCCCTACCCGGGCGCTCGGCATCAGTTCCAACATGCCATCCAACATCCCAGCACCTGCGCGCATGATTGACAAGAACACCATTTTCTTGCCATCAATCACTTTGGATTTCATAGTCTCCAAGGGCGTTTGGATTTCAATTTCGTTCAAGGGTAGATCACGCGTGACCTCAAAGGCCATGCACTGACTCAGCTCGCCCGCCAGTCGTCGAAAACTATTGGTACTCGTTTCGATTTTGCGCATGAGCGTGAGCTTGTGCTGCACCAAGGGGTGAGCGATCAGATGAACTTGTTTCATAAAATTTGTGACTTCATTTTAGACGAGGGTGATAAAAAATAAGGGCTCTCAGAACACCGTTCCATCGCTAGCAATCTTGAGGGGCGGTAAGCCGGCGCGTAGACGTTGCGCGGTTTTTCGACCCGCCGCCCAAGAGCCGCCTTCTAAAACTTTAGCCAAGGGCAAATGCTCGGACGGCGACAGACCGAGCTTGCCCTTGACCATTGGCGCCAGTTGATCCAACAAGGCCACCGTGGCAGCGCGCCACTCAATGATGACCGGATCGGAGACTAGGAATTCGACACCCATTAGTTCCTGATTTTTGAGCCGCAACACACCGGTATCCATGAGTAGGCCACCGTTGCGATACTCGGGCAACCCGGTCAGCGCATCCAAATCACTCACTTGAATTCCTGCTGCCTCAAAGGCCTCAAGTAAAGAATAGCTCAACCACTGAGAGAGCTTGTGAAACGGCACCCAGGTGATGGCGCCATTGTCGAGGCGATAGGGCCAGCAATCGCCAAGCGGCTGTCCGTCTAGCTCATTGCCGGTCAACCACATTCCACCGAGCCCTTCAAGGAGGGCGGTGAGGATGTCGCCTGCAGCAATGCTCGACTTGCCTAGACTCAAATAGTCAAATAAAGCGCCGGGCCGAAACTGATCGCCCACTTGAAACAGATCCGGCCGTTGTCTGAGCTGAGCACCTAGACGGTTCAATAGCAGTGTACGACCGGCGAGCCCTACCAATGGATTGCCTGCTTTGACAGAGAATCCTTGTTCAAGTTGTACCGAGGTGAGGCCCAGCAGGCCATCTGCATCTACTTGAAATGGGCAGCTCGGATCTGACGAAAAAGCGCCCATTTCAAACATGCGAAACGAGGCCACACCCAAACCTTCACTGCGGGTATAAATTTGACCATCATCGATAAACTTCCACTGGGGGCCCGACCCCGCGTCCAACAGAACGCTTACCACAGCCAAGTCAATTTCCGCTCGGGCTTGCTCGATTTTACTCAGGCCCGAGCTAAGCATTTTTTGAACTAGATATTGACGCCGTGGCACACCACCGGCCTCAAAATGTCGCCATCGACTGTGATAGGGAATGTTTAAGCCAGGATAGCGCTCGAGTGTGGTGGCTACGATTTCCTGCGCAGCGTCGTCCAGTTTTGAGAGGTCGACTTGCCACGCACCCTCACCCTGCATCAAACGCTCCAACATTTCGTGGGCAGCTTTGCGTACCGCCGCCGCGTTCAAAAGCTCTTTCGCCAACATGCCAACGACCTAACTAGAGTCCACGACCTAAGGTAGTGAGGAGTTTTTCATCGTCGGGCACGACGGCATCAGGCGTGTAATAGCCTGCCGCCATCTTGGCCTGAATCTCGACTTGCGCATCCGCAGGTATTAGATCATCTGGAATCTTGACCCGCTCGCCAATTTCGATACCGCTATTGATCAGGGCATCGTACTTCATATTGCTCATGGAGACGAGGCGATGAATCTTGGTGATACCAAACCAGTGCAAGACGTCTGGCATGAGCTCTTGAAAACGCATATCTTGAACACCCGCGACGCACTCGGTTCTCTCAAAGTATTTGGCGGCACTATCGCCCCCCACCTGGCGTTTGCGGGCGTTATAAACCAGGAATTTCGTGACTTCGCCCAATGCGCGACCTTCTTTGCGGTTGTACGACACCAGGCCAACCCCGCCTCTCTGGGCACCCGCAATGCACTCTTCGATGGCATGCGTGAGATACGGGCGACAGGTACAAATATCGGAACCGAACACATCCGAACCATTACATTCGTCGTGGACTCGCGCCGTTAACGTGATGGCCGGATTGGCGAGATCGCGGGGTTCACCCATGATGTACACCGTCTGACCTCCAATCGGGGGCAAAAACACCTCAATATCGCTGCGCGTCACCAGGTCTGGATACATACCGCCTGTCTCTTCAAAGAGTACGCGGCGCAACTCGGCTTCAGTGCAGCCAAACCGTTTCGCAATACCAGGCAAGTACCACACGGGCTCAATAGCCGCCTTGGTCACCACGCAGGCACCGGACTCCTTGAGAATGACACCATCAGGCGTCAGTCGGCCGCTGGCGATGGCTTCTCGCATCTCTGGCAGCTCAATATGAGCCTTGGTCACCGCGATGCTAGGGCGAATGTCGTAGCCCTTTTCAAAATAACCGGAGAAAGCATCGGTCACCATGGCACCGAACGGGTCGAGCGATACTATTTTTTCGGGGTTGAACCACTGCGGATAGGGCCCGATCAAGTCGGTCGGTTTGGTATTGGTCAGGTCCGCCCTTCGATTTCTGTCTAGGCCGCCCGAGGCAATGGCCAGAGCGCGATAAATGCCATACGAGCCGGAGTGGGTGCCGATGACATTACGATGTGTCTTGTTGGTGGTCGTGCCAATGACCGGTCCTCGAGTGCCGGGGTCATTGGCTCCCCATTTGATGGGTAAGACTTGGTGTCCGCCCACGCTGGGATGAGAGGTCAGGCGGATATGACGCGAATTTACGATTTCAATGGACATGACCATTCACTGCGATCAAAAACACAGTTAACGCTAAGTTTTTATCTCCGTCAAGCGCCAAACATCGGTGCAAGAGAATTAGTCATGCCGAAGCCACTAAGTGCACGCACTAAATTTATTCACTGTGCACTTAAGTCTTGGGTAAGGTCACGCCTTGCTGCCCTTGGTACTTACCGCCGCGGTCTTTGTATGAGGTTTCGCATACTTCGTCACCGCCCAGGAAAATGACTTGGGCACAGCCTTCACCCGCATAGATTTTGGCGGGCAGAGGCGTCGTGTTGGAAAACTCCAAGGTCACGTGACCTTCCCATTCTGGCTCGAGCGGGGTGACATTGACGATGATACCGCAGCGCGCATAGGTGGATTTGCCCAGGCAAATCGTCAGCACACTGCGAGGAATCCGGAAATACTCATAGGAGCGAGCGAGTGCAAAGGAGTTCGGCGGGATAATGCAGACCGGACCTTGAAAGTCGACGAAGGATTTTTCATCGAAAGCTTTTGGATCAACAATCGTACTGTTGATATTAGTGAAAATCTTGAACTCGTCGGCACAGCGCAAATCGTAGCCATAACTCGATGTGCCATAAGACACAATCTTGTGGCCATTCACCTCGCGCACCTGACCGGGCTCAAAGGGTTCAATCATCGGAGCCGCGTTGGAGCGATCCGACACCTTACGTATCCATTTATCTGACTTAATACTCATGGACATCATTTTACAAGCAAGTGCAATCACGGGTTTAGTTTGCGCCTTGAGGCGGCCGATGCTATCTTGCCTGTCGGCAACAACAAATCCGAAGACAGGCCCTTTTCCGGGGGTATGTCCTTCGACAGACTGGACCGAATAGACATCGATGGACCTCGGAAGACTTCTCGCAACACGCACCTTACGCCTTGGCTTAGGGGTGGCTTGCGCGCTCGGATTATGCTTGGCGGTACTGGCTTTTTTGAATGCCCAGGCCCAGCAACAGCAAAACAAGAATTTGATTGAAGCCGCCGCCCATGCCGCCCTGGATCTGGCGGCCCATCAAGAAGCGC
>JAYUOT010000431.1:0-9533 GCA_043760705.1 Betaproteobacteria bacterium | reverse complement strand
GTATCGTGAACGTGTTCTTGAAGGTGGGCATGAATGTTCGCTTTGAAGGCTTCAAAGGCTCCGTCACCGATGCGGTCAACCTAGGTGTTCGTCAAGGTTATTTGCACCCGGACAACCTGCTGCGCGCCTCCGTGGTGGCAGACCCCCATTTTGAACGTAAAAACACCAAGGACAACTCACCTGCCGTGGTGTTTATGGAATTGGTGCCCGGTGACACTATTGAAGTCACCGTGGCGGCCAAGGGCGGCGGCTCCGAGAATAAATCCAAGTTTGTGATGCTGAACCCCTCGGACTCCCTGGTCGATTGGGTGCTCAAGACCGTACCCACCATGGGTGCGGGTTGGTGTCCTCCCGGAATGTTGGGCATTGGCATTGGCGGTACGGCTGAAAAAGCCATGCTCATCGCCAAGGAAAGCTTGATGGAGCCGCTCGATATGTATGAGCTACTCGCCCGCGGCCCCAGAGACAAGTATGAGGAACTCAGGATTGAGCTGTACGAGAAAGTGAACGCTCTCGGCATCGGTGCCCAAGGCCTGGGTGGCCTTACCACCGTGTTGGACGTGAAGATCGCACACTACCCGACCCATGCCGCCAGCAAACCCGTGGCGATGATTCCCAATTGCGCCGCGACCCGTCATGCACATTTCGTGCTGGATGGCAGCGGCCCCGCGTACTGTGAATCTCCGTCGTTGGAAGATTGGCCCCAGGTGGATTGGAAGCCGGATGTGGCAACCAGTAAACGTGTCGATTTGAATACCTTGACCCAGAAGGAAGTGGCCTCCTGGAAGCCCGGACAAACCTTGCTCCTGAACGGCAAGATGCTCACCGGTCGCGATGCCGCGCATAAACGTATTCAAGACATGCTCGCCAAGGGGGAGTCCTTGCCTGTGTCGTTCGCCAACCGGGTGATTTACTACGTCGGGCCGGTTGACCCGGTGCGCGACGAGGTGGTTGGGCCGGCTGGCCCCACCACGGCGACCCGCATGGATAAGTTCACCGAGATGATGCTGGCCCAAACCGGTTTGATTTCCATGGTGGGCAAAGCCGAGCGCGGCCCGGTTGCGATTGAGGCGATAAAAAAACACAAGGCGGCTTATTTAATGGCGGTCGGCGGTGCAGCTTACTTGGTATCCAAAGCGATCAAGTCAGCAAAGGTCGTAGGTTTTGCAGATTTGGGGATGGAAGCGATTTACGAGTTCGACGTGCGCGACATGCCCGTGACCGTGGCCGTGGATTCTGCTGGAACCTCCGTGCACAACACTGGCCCGAAGGAATGGCAAGCCAAGATCGGAAAGATTCCCGTCACCGTGGCTTAATCTCGTACACTAAAGCCCCTTTCACAAAACGCTTCGCTCGGGAGACATCAACATGGCAAGAATTGCCGTCGGCGGCATGCAGCATGAGACCAATACTTTTGCGCCGTCCAAAGCCACCTACACGATGTTCGAGCAGGGAGGAGGATGGCCAGGAGTGTGCTCGGGTCAAAAAATGCTGGACTCCATTGCTGGAGCCAACATCCCCGCCGAAGGTGCGGTGAAAGCCCTGCGAACGGCGGGGCATCAAGTGATTCCACTCACTTGGGCCGCCGCATCCCCTTCGGCACAGGTGAGCGATGATGCTTTCGAGCGCATTGTGGGAAGCCTCACCGAAGGGTTGAAAGTGGCCCTCGGGAATGGCGGTATTGAAGCCGTGTATCTGGATTTGCACGGCGCCATGGTCACCGACACCTTCGATGATGGAGAAGCGGAAATTTTACGAAGAGTTCGGGAAATCATTGGTCCTCGCATTCCCATGGTCGCAAGTCTTGACTCGCACGCCAATGTGTCGCGCGAGATGGTGGATTATGCTGACGCTCTCTCTATTTATCGGACCTATCCGCACGTGGACATGGCGGAAACGGGTGCTCGCGCGGTCGGGCTGCTCCTGCGCATGCTGAAGACCGGCAAGGCGTTCGAAAAAGCCTTTATCCCTCTCAATTTTTTGACCGGCCTGCCGTCTCAATGTACCTTTCGTGAACCCGCCAAAGGCCTCTACCAGCTTTTGGAGCATATCGAGGAACAAAGCGGTGTGGCCCTGTCGTTCGCGACCGGTTTTCCGATGGCGGATATCGCGGTCTGCGGCATGTCGGTGTTGGGCTACGGCGAAAAAGGGAAAGTCGACGCCGCCGTCGCCGAGCTTGCCGACGCCATTAATGCCTGCGAAAAAGACTTTCAGATGGATTTACTCAGTCCGGACGATGCTGTGCGCCGCGCTATGGCCAAGGGCGAGATTGGCGCCCCGGTGATACTGGCCGACACTCAGGATAACCCTGGTGCGGGCGGCAATGGCGACACCACGGGCTTGCTGCGTGCCCTGCTGGAGCAACGAGCTCAAGACGCCTGCCTGGGGCTACTCATCGATGGCCCATCCGCTTTACGGGCCCATGAAGCAGGCCAAGGGACTAGCCTCGATTTTGAATTGGGGGAAATCTCTGGAATTCCCGGCACCCGTCCCTTCGGCGGACGGTTTACCGTTGAGCGCCTTGGCGATGGTAAATTTACCTGCACAGGTCCAATGTTCAAAGGTTTTAATATGACCTTAGGACCGATGGCCTTGTTGCGCCAGGACGGTGTGCGCGTCTTACTGGCCTCGAGAAAATGCCAAGCCGGCGATCAAGAGATGTTTAGGCATCTCGGCGTTGAACCGATTCGGCAAAGGATCGTGGCGGTGAAAAGCTCAGTACATTTTCGAGCGGATTTCGAACCGATTGCGCGCGAGGTGCTTGTTGTAAGAGCCCCTGGCCCCGCCCTGGCAGACCCCACTGATTTTAAGTGGACTAAGCTGCGCAAGGGCCTTCGCCTCAAGCCCCTCGGACCTGTTTTTTCGTGAGATCTTTTTTTGAAGCATATCCTTCTCGTTGATATTGGCAATACTTTTTTAAAGTGGAGCTTCTGTGAGCAACTGCCGCCTGGTTCGAAAGCTTTAGCGCCCGATCACACGCTCGCTTTTGGCCGGGTTTTACTGGACGAAATTGGCTCGGTGATGCGCGCCTGGCGCAGTTTCGAGACGCCCGAACAAGTGATTATTTCCAATGTGGCGGGTACCGCTGTCGCCAATCCAGTTTTACGTGCCATGGAGGCCTGGGAAAATGCCCCAGAGCCACAATGGATCAGCTCCAAACAAGTACAGTGCGGCATCACCAATGGTTATCTAAACCCGCGCGCTCTGGGCTGTGATCGTTGGGCAGCACTGATCGCTGCCCGCGCTATCCTCGGGCCTCAAGCTGCACTGGTGGTGTGCTGCGGCACGGCGACCACGATGGATCTACTCACGGCAGACGGCCGCTTTCTGGGTGGCGGCATCATGCCCGGTCTTGGATTAATGCAACGTGTGCTTCATCAGAATACGGCGACCCTGCCCGATGCGCAAGGCGAGTATGTCGACTTTCCGAGGCAAACCGTGGACGCCATCGCCTCAGGCTGTGCCCACGCTCAGGCGGGTGCGGTGGAGCGAATGTATCATCTCCATCAAAAAGATCATCCCGACCTTATTTGCTTGATCTCGGGTGGTGCCGCAAGAACTTTGGCGCCACGCCTGTCGATTGAATCGCTGTACCGTGAAAATCTTGTGCTTGAAGGCTTATTCCAAATGGCCCAGGAAGAATAGTCTCGATCTTGATAGGCAAGCACTGATTCAGTATCGGTTCTTGCCTTGGTTTGGTGACCACCCGGCACAAAATTTACTGGGCGCAACATTAAATGGGCGCAACATTTAGCGCAGTGGGGCGTTTCATATCCCCTAGCCCGCGCAGGATTACCCAACCGATGACAAAGAATAAACCGGTGCTGAGAATCGCCAAGCGGTGATTGTTATTGGTCATCCAGGTCACTAGGCCGTAGGTTAGCGGGCCAATGATCGCGGCGATGCGCGTCGCCAAAGCCCAGAGACCGTAAAACTCTCCCAGGCGATCAGGCGGCGACAGCACACCCACCATCGCACGCCCCACGGATTGACTGGAGCCCATGCACAATCCAGCGATGACAGCCGCCATCCAAAACACAATGGGCTCAGTGGCCACGTAGGCTAAAACCGTCATAAACATCCAGGCAATCAATGTGATCGAGAGCGCCTTTTTGTGCCCGATCTTGTCCTGGAAATAACCGAATCCAAAGGCGCCGACGGCCGATGCAATGTTCACCAGAAACACGAGCATCATGATTTGAGTCGAGCTAAATTTCATGGCTTGCTCAGCATAGACCGCCGCCAAGGCAATGACGACGGAAATACCGGCTTGATAAAACACACCGCTGGCAAGAATGATCCGAAAATCCTTATAACGAGCCGACTCGCGCCAAGTCAGTTTCAATCGCTCGATCGATTCACGTACCCCCGCCTCAGTATTTTGAACACTCCCAGGGGCGCCGCGCTCTTTCAGGAGCAGGAAGGTCGGGATCACAGCTATCGCAAAGATTACGGCCGTGATCAGCATCGTGACCGGTACAAAACTGGACGCCGTTGCGCCGCTCTTTTGTGCATGAAAAACATAAGCAAGCGAGAGCCCGAGCGCCACCATGCCGCCGAAGTAGCCAAAGCTCCAGCCCCAGCCAGACACTTTGCCCAGGGCCTCTTGCTGGGCGAGCTCAGGCAAGAAGGCCGAGTTCAAGGTTTCACCGATCGAGAAACAGTAGTTAGAAATAATGATCAAAACAACCGCCAGAGCCACATTGCCTGGGCCGACCCAGGCGAGAGCCGCCGTGGCCGCCACGCAGCCTACGGTTGCGACCAGCAAGAACGATTTTTTGCTGCGTCGTGCGTCAGCGAGGGCTCCGATGGCCGGGGCAGTCAACACCACGAGCAGACAAGAAAAGGCAAGTGTTGCCGTCCAAGCTAAGGTCGCCCATTCGGCTTTTGCCGCCACGACCGACACAAAGTAGGCATTAAAGACCGCCGTGAGGACCACCGTGGTGTAGCCTGAGTTAGCAAAGTCATACATCGCCCACCCGAACAGTTCTCGTTTGGCGACACCAGGGTTCAGGGCGGTTTCTTGCATGACTTGGTTCCAGTAAGTTTCAAGTTAGTGCGTCAATTCCTGCCCTGGCCACTTGGGCATCTTCATTCGACTTCACACCCGACACGCCCACCGCACCAATGGTGTTGCCATCGACAACGATATTAACGCCACCCTCCAACATCCCTTGCAACACGGGCGCACTCAGGAACGAGGTGCGGCCATTATTAATGATGTCTTCGTAGACGCGACTTTCGCGGCGCCCCAGTGCCGCGGTTTTCGCTTTCTCCTGAGAAATGTAGGCAGAAATCGTGGCGCAGCCATCGAGGCGCAAAAGCCCCAAGAGGTGTCCGCCATCATCGACTACCGCAACGGTGACAGCCCAATTGTTTTTAACGGCCTCGGCCTTGCTGGCCACCAGGATTTTTTCGACATCGGAATGGGTGAGATAAGACCTTGTTTTCATTTTTGATCCAGGATTTTTGAGTTGAAAAAATTGCTTGAAAAGCCGAATCCAGGGCTGGAGAGACGGTACCACAGGAGCCCGAAGAGTTCATGAACCGCATACCAGGTACTCACGGCGCTTGCCGGGCTTGGCAGCCAGGACATCGAACGAGGAGCCCCCTGGCCGGCCTGGAACCCCATCGGTGCCGCCGTCACTTTAAAACCAGCGCGCTCAAACTCGATACGCGAGCGCACCATATGGGCTGCATGGGTGACTAAAAATACATGGCGAACCCCGGCCGGGAGGAGAAGCTTGGCGCTTTGAAGCGCGTTACCCCGCGTGTCGAGCGAGGCGGTTTCAACCCAGTCGGGCTTCAGGCCGAGATCACTGGACATGATTTGAGCCATCGAGAGAGCTTCTGGCACGGTGTGCGGCGGCGTAGCGCCACCCGTCACCAGCACCTTCAGCCCGCTTTGTTTACTCAAGCGGGTGCCGTATAGGGTTCTCTGCAAACTATGCTGGCTTGGGGTGGCCGGCCCACCGGGCTCACGCTCATCGTAGGATTGGCCACCTGCGAGAATGATCACAGCCTGCGGCGGGTTGGGCGCTGCCAGACTGGCCTGGAGGCTTTCCAAGGTCAAAGAGTCGCCCGCGAGATTTTCAACCGTCGAAAGCAAGTGTCTTGAAACCCAATTTGTCGAGCTCAATAAACCGAGCAACAAAGACAGCAAGGCCATTCTTAAAGCAAAGCGCTTGAGTGCCGAGCGCATCACCAAAAGCAAGAGGATCGCGCTCAGAACAAAAAAACCAAACGGCGGCAAGATCAAACTGCTCACCAGGCGTTTGAACAGAAACAAGAGCTCCAAGGGACTATCGCTCACACATTGGACCGGCCTAGTGCCACGCGAATCTGCTCCAAGGCCACCGGATCTTCGATGGTGGTGAGATCACCCGGATCGCGCCCTTCCGCCACCGCTTGAATAGACCGACGCAACACTTTGCCTGAACGGGTCTTGGGCAGGGTATTCACAAACAGTACGCGAGACGGCCTGGCGACGGCGCCTAATTGCCGATCCACGACGGCCATCATTTCGCCCTCAAGTTTGAGTCGCGCGCTCAGGTCCTGCACGAGGTCGGCATCCTTCAAGACCGCAAAGGCCATCGCGACTTGACCTTTAAGGGAATCCGCGACGCCCACTACAGCAACTTCCGCAATCGCACTGTGACTCGAAAGGCTCTCTTCGATCTCGCGGGTACCTAGGCGATGGCCCGCAACGTTAATCACATCATCGGTGCGACCGAGGATGTAGTAATAACCTTCGTGATCGCGAACACCCCAATCAAAGGTGGAGTACACCAATTTCCCCGGCACGGACTCAAAGTAGGTTTTGACAAAGCGCTCGTCATCACCCCAAACGGTCTGCATACAGCCCGGCGGCAAAGGCGGCACCATGACCACCACGCCCTTCTCATTGTCGCCAAGCTCTTCACCCGTTTGTTCATTCAGGAGGCGAACATCGTACCCATACATCGGAATCCCGGGGCTGCCTATCTTGGTGGGGGTTTTGTCGATACCGGAGGCGACCGTCAGAATTGGCCAACCTGTCTCCGTTTGCCAGTAGTTATCAATAATAGGTTTGCCCAAACCCTCAGAGATCCACTTCGAGGTGGGCTCATCCAGGGGTTCGCCCGCCAAGAACAGAGTGCGCAAGCTGGAGAGGTCGTATTTTTTGAGAAAGGCAGGATCTTGCTTCTTGAGTACGCGAATTGCGGTCGGTGCCGAAAACATCACCGTCACTTTAAAACGCTCGACTAGTTGCCACAAGATGCCCGCATCCGGTCGCACGGGAGTCCCCTCGAACATAATCGTCGCCATACCGGCGATAAGCGGTCCATAGACAATGTAGGAATGGCCCACGACCCAACCAATATCGCTGGAGGAAAAATAGGTCTCGCCAGGGTTGCCGCAATAAATGTGTTTCATGGAGGCCGCTAATGCGACTGCGTAACCGCCCACGTCGCGCTGAACCCCCTTAGGCCTGCCGGTTGTGCCCGAGGTATACAAAGTGTAGCTAATCTCGTTCGACTCAAGCCAAGTAATCGGCACTTTAGTGTTGAGATGCTTGAGACGCTCCTGAGCGTAATCCAGATCGCGCGAGGCAACCATCGACATGGCCGCTAAGCCACGATTCACCAGCAGCACTTTGCCTGGTTGACTCGTAGCGAGAGCGATGGCCTCATCCAACAAGGGCTTGTACGCGATGACCTTACCGGCTCTGGAGCCCGCATCGGCACTCACAATGAGTTTCGGTTGCGCGTCGTCAATTCTTGAGGCCAGACTATGGGCCGCAAAACCGCCAAACACCACACTATGAATGGCACCGATGCGTGCGCAGGCCAACATCGCAAAAGTGGCTTCAGGGATCATGGGCATATAGATCAAGACACGATCTCCGCGGCCAACACCCTGCTCTATAAAGATCGCCGCCATGCGCTCAATTTCTTCTTGCAAGGCGCGAAAGCTGTAGACCCTTTCTTGATCAACCTCGGTAGACACCCAGATCAAGGCAGGCTGATCTCCAAGCTTGGCCACATGACGATCCACCGCGTTGTAGCAAAGATTAGTAAGCCCCCCCTCAAACCATCGCGTGAAGGGCGGGTTGCTGTAATTCAAGACCTTCTCGAAGGGTTGATGCCAATGAATGAGGGCCGCCTGCTCCGCCCAGAAACCTTCTTTGTCCTCGAGCGAGCGACGTTGAAAAGCAGCAAACCCCTGGTTCTTCCCACTCGACGGCCCCTGTGTCTTCGTCATCCGAATCCCCTCTTCCTATAAAATTCAGGTTGAGAATACCAAAGCAACGGATAATGCCACTTTTGGCACATCGAATCGGAGAGCCTTTTGCATCACCACGTGAACAAAAAGTCAGTTCATTGGAAAGCCGGTGTAATGTATCGCTATACGCTGGTCGTTTGTACGACGTTACTGACCCAGGGGGTCAACGCTCAAGCGAATAGTCAAGTCAGTGCTCAAACCAATGCCCAGACGGGCTCTCAGACGGGTTTCAAAAGTAGCGCCGATTCGGACGTACTTCACCCCACTGATCCGACTCACCCCACGGACCCAACGAAACCGAGTCTCCAAGCCGTACCCAAGCCGACACAGAACAGTTCAAACGCTCTCGCAGTGCCTCCACTCATGCCGCCGTTTTCCAGGCCGATCCTAAGCCCGAGCGAGCAGTTGATTGAGCGCGCCAAAGGTCTTCTGGGGATTCCCTATAAATTTGCTGGCAGTAGCCCTGAAACCGGTTTTGATTGTAGCGGCCTGATCCGCTTCGTGTTTAGAGAGGTCTTAGGGATCAGCCTGCCTGGGCGTGCCGAAGACATTGGGCGCGGCGGTGAAAAACTCAGCGACGCACGCTTAAGCCCTGGCGATCTTGTATTTTTTAATACCTTGAATCGCCCTTTGTCCCATGTTGGCATTTACCTGGGCAATCGGCAGTTTTTGCATTCCCCATCAACAGGAGGCGTGGTGCGAATCGAAAGCATGAGCCTGCCCTACTGGAGCAAGCGCTACCAAGGAGCCCGTCGACTAGTGAGTGTTGAAGACCGCGCGAACACAATTCGTGGTGTAACGCCCGACCTTGCGCACGGAGCCGAGGTTTTGGTTGGAAATGCGGGTACCACTTTAATGGAGCCATTCCGGCGTGCCGACACGAAGCCCGCGAATACCGAAAATACCGAGGAATCTCCGGACTCACTTGAATTGTTTCTTAAGAAATTGACTGAGAAACCTTAGGAGAAGGTTCCCGATAAAAATCGTTGCGCAACGCGCGAAAAAACGCGCGGCAACTTTTTTTCGACCTGCGAGCCAATGATGATCAACACAAATATGATCAACACAAATGGCGTCCCGTAGGGGAGTCGAACCCCTGTTACAACCGTGAAAGGGTCGTGTCCTAGGCCTCTAGACGAACGGGACTAGCAGGTAAAACTTGGTGGAGATAAGCGGGATCGAACCGCTGACCTCTTGCATGCCATGCAAGCGCTCTCCCAGCTGAGCTATACCCCCGAAAGGTTGGCAATTATACGGATCGAAGGCCT
>JAYUOT010000430.1:0-4410 GCA_043760705.1 Betaproteobacteria bacterium | reverse complement strand
GGTGCGCCACCCAAAGAGTCTGAAGCGACAAGCCGAATGTCGGGAGTTAACCTTGTTGAACTTGAGGGGTTAACGCCAGGTGTGCATGTTGTGTCCGCGCTGGCCCACGACATTCGTTCGAACACTGTCATCATCAACGCTAAAGGCGTGAGTGCCGCTGTTCGAGACGAGGCCAAGGCGGTCCCGGCCTACATACAACACACCTTGAATCGAAGTGCTGACCTGCCTACCCGAATTGAGCCCCGCAATTCGGCAGCGACGAGCGGGCCGGGGCTGCTGGGCATCGCCATTCAAGTACGCGCCAGTGATGGTGTGATTAAGGCCGCGGGAGGACAAAATGCCTGGCAAAGTAACCTGATACTGATCAAGATTGACGAGACCCCCATCATCATTCCCATTTATGTGCCCGTACAAGAAGTGACGGCATCCGACGGTAAGCCTGCGTTTAATGCGGTATTTGCAATTGATCTGGGCAAGACCAAGTTCATGAACAACATCTCTGATGTCGGTCTTGCCTATCAAGTTTATTTGGACGCGGGCCATACCCTCATAGGGCCTCATCCCTTGAGAAACTAAGGCACAGGCCTCGGACGCTGCCGATTCGGCCGTTTGAGGGCTGGTAACAGGGACATTTTCGAAACCCCGACACCCCCTCGGGCCGAGGCCAAGTAACATGAAGGATAGGTCCACACTGTTTCTACCTTCATCGTAGGATTACGCATGCCCATCGAGTCCAACCCCAGAATCGTCGACATGCTTATCGTCGGTGCGGGCTTCTCTGGGCTGTGCATGTTGCATAAGGCGCGAGAATTAGGCCTCAACGCCAAAGTCGTTGAGGCGGCAGCCGGTGTCGGTGGCACCTGGTATTACAACTGCTATCCCGGTGCCCGGGTCGATGTAGAGAGTATGGAATACTCGTTCCAGTTCTCCGAGGCCTTACAGCAGGAGTGGCAATGGACCGAGCGCTATTCCCCTCAGCCCGAGTTGCTCAGATACGCGAACCATATTGCGGATCGGTTCGATATGCGGCGCGACATTGAATTGAATACTCGGGTTAGCGGCGCCTCGTTTGATGAGCTTGAGCGACGCTGGAAGATTGTGGCGAGGCAGGGGACTTCAGAAGAGCTTTCGCAGGCTGCTCATGGCCGCGATGACGGTACCAGTCAAACTTGGTCAGCTCAGTTTCTGATCATGGCCTGCGGCCCCCTGTCTTCACCCAACACCCCATCTTTTAGAGGCCTGGAAAGCTTCGAAGGACCGGTGCTGCACACGGCACGCTGGCCGCATCGCACGATAGACTTCACGGGCCAAAGGGTCGGGGTGATCGGCACCGGCTCGTCGGGTGTTCAGAGCATCCCTTTGATCGCAGCGCAAGCGAAGCACCTCACCGTGTTCCAACGCACCGCGACTTATGTGGTGCCCGCACGCAATGCACCGCTCGATCTGGCCTATGTCGCGGCCGTCAAGGCGGACTATGTGGGCTTTCGGGCCCGCAGCAAACAAATGCGTACGGGATTCGGTAGTGACTTTCCGCCGCGCGATGTGTCTGCCCTCGATGTCGATGCGCAAGAGCGCGAGGTGCAACTGGAAGCTCGATGGAAGATCGGCGGCTTTCATTTGCTGGGCGCTTTTCACGACATCATGACCCATGAAGAGGCTAATGCCCATGCAGCCGAATTTGTCCGAAACAAAATTCGCGAAGTGGTGAAAAACCCTGCGACCGCGCAGTTGCTGCTCCCCGATCAAGTCATTGGCTGCAAGCGGCTTTGCGTCGGTACGGATTACTACGAGACCTACAACCGCGACAATGTAGAGCTGGTCGATGTCAGCCAAGCACCGATTGAGGCGATGACGCCGACGGGATTGATCACGGGCGGTCGGCACTATGCGTTCGATATACTGGTTTTGGCGACAGGTTTTGATGCCATGACGGGTACCTTGATGAAGCTGGACCTTCGTGGGCAAGGAGGTGTCAGCATCCAGGAAAAATGGAAGGCGGGGCCGCTCAACTACCTCGGCCTGACCGTGGCTGGCTTCCCCAACTTCTTCAACATCGCAGGCCCGGGCAGTACTTCAGCGTTTACCTTGGGAACCTTGGCGATTGAGCACCATGTCCACTGGATCGCAGACTGCATTCAATATATGAAGTCCAAAAACTATTCCAGCGCAGTCGCGACCGATGAGGCCGAACAAGGCTGGGTAGCTTACGTCAACAGGGCGGCCCAACGCTCTCTATTGTTGGGCTGCAACTCTTGGTATCTTGGCGCCAACATCGCGGGCAAGCCGCGTCAGTTTATGCCCTTGGCCGCCGGGTTTCCGTCGTATGCAAAACGTTGTGCCGAGGTTGCCGCAAGAAATTACGAGGGCTTTTCTTTCGCCTGAAGATGCCCTGGAGTGGTGAATCATCACACCAAGATCCGAGACTTCGCCTTGATGGGCCTTGGGCGGTTTTACAGTTTAGGAGAGCAGCATGAGCGAACAAATCTTAACGGCACAGGCCATGAAGGCCTCGCCAAGTGCATCGGCTGATCCTGGCCCGGCCGGGATTACCCAGTTGGAGATTGATCAAAGAGTCTACGATTTATATGACGAGTATTGCCACGGCCATATAGATCGGCGAGAGTTCCTGAAGCGTGCGGCCATGATTGCCGCGGTCAGTGGTACGGGTCTGGCGATGGCCCAGGCGCTGTTGCCGCGATATGTGCAGGCTCAAACCGTGTCTTTCACTGATACCCGTATCAAGGCGACCTTTGTCACCTATCCTTCGCCGGGTGGTACTTCCGGCACCATGCGTGCTTATCTCGTTCAGCCCGCGGGTCAGGGCCCGTTTCCGGCGGTGTTAGTGGTCCATGAAAACCGGGGCTTGAATCCCTATATTGAAGATGTTGCCCGTCGAGCCGCTCTGGACGGCTTTGTCGCTCTCGCCCCCGATGGCCTGTTTCCGGTCGGTGGCTACCCCGGCAATGACGATGATGGACGCAAGCTTCAAGCCGGACTGGACCAGGCCAAGCTACGGGTCGATTGGGTGAACAGCGCGCGCTTTCTGAAGGGCCATCGTCTGTCCACCGGCCGACTGGGAGTGACCGGCTTTTGCTATGGCGGGGGCATCGTAAACTTTTTGGCTGCCCAATTGGGTAGTGACCTGCAAGCTGGTGCACCTTACTACGGCGTGGCCGCGGATGCGGCGAGTGTGAGCAAGATTAAAGCACCGCTTGTATGTCATCTTGCTGAAAACGATGAGCGCATCAATACGACCTATCCTCCGTTTGAAGCGGCGCTGAAGTCAGCCGGGGTGGGCTATGAGGTGCATACCTATCCTGGAACTCAGCATGGCTTTCATAACAATTCGACCCCGCGTTACAACGAAGCCGCCGCGAAATTGTCTTGGGAGCGTACGGTGGCTCACCTCAAAAAATATCTGACTTAAGGTGATCGAGCGAAAAGCCTGCCGATCCCTGTGCTCTCGATCCAACAGGGTGCTTGCGGAGCACCATTCGTTCATTTCAAGATATTCAATATTTTTTTCTGTGGCTGAAAATATGGTTTAAGATGAATTCCATCAGTTCGGTCCTGGGCTCAGCTCACCCTCTCGGTCCCTAAATGGTCGTTTTCGGAGGCTTGTGTGGAAACCTTTCTTTGGTTGTTGCTCGCAGTTGTCGTGTTCGTCGTGGGCATCTTCTTGCTCAATCGCTTCTATCTCAAATCGACTCGCGATACCGCGCTGATTAGAACCGGAGCCGGCGGTCAGAGGGTCGTGCTTGATGGCGGCGTTGCGGTTTGGCCGTTCTTGCACCGGGTCGATGAAATTAATATGCGCACCCAGAAACTCAGTGTGCGCCGGGTGGACGACAAAAGCCTCATCACCGAGGACCGGATGCGTATCGATGTCGAGATGGAATTCCAGGTGCGGGTCATTCCCACCACGGAAGGCGTTGCCACTGCCGCCCAGGCTTACGGTGCACGCACCCTTCGCTCTGAAGACTTGGGCGCGCTTCTACAAGGTCGTTTTGTGGATGCGTTGCAGGCAGTGGCGGCTACCTACACGCTCGATGCTGTACATGAGAAACGCAGTGCCTTTGCACGGGCCGTACGCGATAGTCTGAGTGAGGAAATGGCTCGCAATGGCTTGTTGCTTGAGTCTGCCTCCATCACCCGCATGGATCAAACTTCCTTTACCGCCCTGAATGAGAACAATGCGTTCAATGCGGTCGGGATGCGACGCTTGGCTGAAATTGTGGCCACCAACAAAAAGAAGCGTGCCCAAATTGAAGCGGAGGCCGATGTATCGGTTCGCCAAACCCAATTGGACGCGGTCAAGTCCAAGCTGACTATTGAGCGCGAGCAACAACAGGCGCAGATTGCGCAGCAACTTGAGTTGGAGCGCAGTCGCGCCTTGAGCGATGCCGAAAC
>JAYUOT010000429.1:0-4414 GCA_043760705.1 Betaproteobacteria bacterium | reverse complement strand
GGCCCCACTCCAGGCCTGACCGGCTCGCCCAACACCGGCCTGCTCCATGCGCCGGTCCTCGGCAAGTCAGCGGCACAGCGATCTTACAGCGAGGCCGCGCAAAGAGCGACGCCTGCGGTCGTCAATGTCAACACCAGTAAGGCCGGGAGAAGAACGGCCGAGAATAATCCTCTGCTGAACGATCCCTTCTTCAAACGGTTTTTCGGCGACGAAGCCCCGGAAGATAAAAAACAGGCGTCAAGCTTGGGTTCAGGCGTGATTGTGTCGAGCGAAGGCTTTGTACTCACCAATCACCATGTGATCGATGGAGGTGATGAAATTGAAGTCACCTTGGCCGACGGGCGAACGATCCCCGCAAAAGTTGTCGGGAGCGACCCCGAGACCGATTTGGCCGTGCTCAAACTTGAACCTAAAGACCCTGCGACAAGGGATTCGTTCCTGAAAGACCTGCCGGTGATGGCGCTAGGCTCGGTAGAGTCAGCCAGAGTCGGCGACATTGTATTAGCGATTGGCAACCCCTTTGGAATCGGTCAAACCGTCACCATGGGGATCGTCAGCGCTCTCGGTCGCACTCATTTGGGGATCAACACCTTTGAGAATTTTATTCAAACCGACGCAGCGATCAACCCTGGGAATTCGGGCGGTGCATTGATTGACAGTGAGGGTCGCTTGCTGGGAATTAACACGGCCATTTACTCGCGTAGCGGCGGGTCGCTGGGCATTGGCTTCGCGATTCCAATTTCTACTGCCAAACAAGTTATGGATCAATTGATCTCGACCGGCGCGGTGACTCGAGGGTTTATCGGTGTAGAACCTCAGGACTTAACACCTGAACTCGCAGAAGCCTTCAAAATCCCGCGCAAAGAAGGCGCGGTAATCGCCGGGATCATGAAAGACGGTCCGGCCTCCAAGGCCGGCGTGCAGATCGGAGACATTTTGGTCGACGTAAATGGCAAGGCGATCACCAACACCGCCAGCATGCTCAACATTGTCGCTCAGTTACCCCCCGAGACCGAGGCCAAGTTCAAGTTCGTACGGGACGGCAAAGAGGTGCTCATTCCGATCACGGTGGGGAAACGACCTAAGCCTGCAAAACGCTCGGTCAAGCCAGAATAGTTCACGCTAAAATGAGGACTTAAATTTTAACGAGGACGCGGCCTCGAACCTGGCCAGCCATCAAGGCCTGCGCCTTCTCCATGGCTGAGGCCAGAGGCACCTCCTCGATCATGGACTCGAGCTTACCGAGATCCAAATCACTGGCGAGGCGCTGCCAAGCTTGACGACGCAAGGCCATCGGAGCCATGACCGAATCTACGCCCAGCAACGCAATGCCGCGCAAAATAAAGGGCATCACACTGGTGGCAAGATCCATGCCTTGCGCCAGCCCACAGGCAGCGACCGCGCCACCGTAGCGGGTTTGCGCCAGAGCATTCGCCAAGGTATGACTACCCACGGCATCGACCACCGCCGCCCAGCGTTCTTTTTGAAAAGGCTTCCCTGGCGCGGAAAGCTCGGCCCGATCAATCAGGCTGCGCGCCCCCAAGGCCGTCAAGTAGTCGGCTTCACCCGGCTTACCAGTTGAAGCCACCACGGCATAGCCCAGCTTGGCAAGTATCGCAATGGCAACACTACCGACTCCACCAGTGGCTCCTGTCACCAAGATCTCACCCGCGCCGGGTTGAACACCCTGGCGCTCTAAAGCCATCACGCACAACATCGCGGTGTAGCCAGCCGTACCGATCGCCATCGCCGAACGGGTCGTTACATTGGATGGCAGTGCCACCAACCCGTCGCCTTTGAGACGCGCATACTCTGCAAGACAGCCCCAGTGCGTCTCACCGACACCCCAGCCGTTATGAACCACACGATCCCCAGCCTTGAAATCCGGATGACTGCTTTCAACCACCGTACCCGCACCATCAATGCCTGGCACCATCGGCCAATTCCGCACCACGGGACTCTTGTTGCAGAGGGCCAAACCATCTTTGTAATTCAAGGTCGAGTAATCGACTTTCACGAGGACATCGGCCGCAGGTAAACGGGAGGACTCAATCGACCCTAGACGCGCGGTGAAGCCGCTTTCCGGCTTCTCGAGCAACCAAGCGTTAAAGTGAGAGGGTAAGGACGAGGCAGCAGTCACAGTCATAGCGATATTCCAGAGGACATTGAATCGTAAGGAGCGAGCGGTGATAATACCGCGATGTGTGTGAACTACCGCCCTGCCACTCCAGCCCAACTTCAGAACTTCTTTAAGGTCTCGAGCCTCGCTCTGACCGAAGACCCTGAAAGCTCCTCGATTGGTTTTCAGTATTCCGAGGAAAGCTTTCCTGGTTACGCCGCGCCGATGATCCTTGGGGACCAGGCCATCAAGGCATGTTTTGGTCTGATTCCGTTTTGGGCGAAAGACAGCAAGTTATCGCGCAGCACCTATAACGCACGTTCCGAAACAGTCGCCGAAAAACCGTCCTTCCGTCAAGCCTGGCGACGCTCCCAATTCTGCTTGGTGCCTATGCAAGCCTTCTTTGAGCCGAACTACGAAAGTGGTGCGGTGATTCGCTGGCGCATTGGTCGCGCTGACCAGCAGCCCTTTGCCGTGGCGGGTCTTTGGGACCGGTGGTTGGCACCCAATAAAGAAGTGGTGCACTCGTTTACTATGCTCACCCTGAACGCCGATCACCATGGCCTCATGAAGCGCTTCCACAAACCTGGGGATGAAAAGCGCACGATTGCGATTCTCGAACGCGACGATTGGCAGCCCTGGCTGAACGCCCAACCGGCTGAGGCGCTGGCCATGTTGCGTGGCCCGCCACCCGAAGTATTTTCCTGTGAACCTGCGCCCATCCAAGCCAAAAAACAGTCGCTGGTTTAGAGCTGAGAGTTTTAGCCCACAGCACCCGCTGACCCCTTGCAATGAGAGAGCCAGGACGCGAATCCAGTTCACAAAGTTATTCATCCAACAAACGGTTCACCTGGCCTGCAATCGCCATAGACGCCGTCAATCCAGGCGACTCAATGCCGAATAAATTGACCAATCCACGAACCCCATGTTCGTGAGCGCTCTGTATCAAGAAATCGAGTGCGGGCTCGCCTGGTTTTTGAAGTTTAGGCCGGATGCCACTGTAGGCCGGCAACAATGAGCCGTCTTTCAAACCGGGCCAATAGCGCCTGACCGCCTCATAGAACACTTGCGCACGTTGTGGGTCGACGGTGTAATCAATTGCACCAGGGTCACTGAGCTCCAACCACTCGACATCGGGACCGAAGCGCGCCTGTCCCGCCAGATCGATGGTCACATGCACGCCGAGCCCGGCATTCTCAGGGACGGGATAGACCAAGCGCTGGAAAGGGGTCTTGCCCTGCAAGCTGTAATAGTTGCCCTTCGCAAAATAAGTCTGCGGCACATGCTCGGCACCCAGGCCAGAAATTGCTTGGGCCACCACACTCGCATACAAACCTGCCGAGTTAATCAGCTCCTGGGTGAGCAATTCCATGCCCGCCACACGCACCACAATGCCCTCAGCGGTCACTAGCGCGGACTCAAAGGCGGAATTGAAGGCTACCATCCCTCCCCAGGCTTCTAGATCGCTCTGTAGAGCCAACATGTAGGCATGACTATCGACCACGCCGGTAGATGGCGATAGCAAGGCCGCTTCACAATGAAGCTCAGGCTCTAAGCGGTGCACCTCGATCTTGCTCAGCCACTGTAAATCCCTCACACCACAGGCCAGTGCCTTGTTCTGAATGCCTTTCAGGGTCGCGAGCTGCTCGGGGTGGGTCGCAACAATCAACTTCCCCAAGGCCTTGGCATCGAAACTCTTATGGTGAGCGAACTGATACATTGCATGCCGACCTTCGACACAGAGTCGGGCTTTAACACTTCCGGCGGGATAGTAGATGCCCGCGTGAATCACTTCGCTATTGCGTGAGGAAGTGCCTGTGCCAATCGCATTGCTCGCTTCCAGCACGATGGTTTCCCGACCGGCCAAAGCACGCTCACGAGCGCAGGCCAAGCCAACGGCGCCAGCGCCAATCACCAAAGTATCGATACGATCCAAGTAGAAACTCCTTCGTGTCGCAAACTTGAGTCACCCCCAATAAAAGAAGGCTGACATAATGCATGCATGAAAACGGTGTTCATTATCGGTGCAGGCTACGTGGCAGGCAAGGCGGCAGGCCTGCTCCTGGACCAGGGCTGCGCGGTCAGTCTTGGCAAGCGCCATCCTGAGCGAGGCGTGACCAGCGATTTGCGAGGTCGAGCGCAGGTGCATGCCATGGATGTACAAGATCCATACACCTACCCTGAGTCACTCTTGAATGCGCAGGTGCTGATTTATTGCGTAGCCTCGGATGGTTTGAGTCCGGAGCAATATCGGAGTGCTTACTCAGAAGGTCTTGGAAAGGTTCTTCAAGCGCT
>JAYUOT010000428.1:0-9569 GCA_043760705.1 Betaproteobacteria bacterium | reverse complement strand
TCAGCACCGATGCTCGGGCTCAGAATCTCGACTGTCTGATTCAACCCCATCAAATCGTGCAGGTAGGCAGTGCCGTTCCCGGTGTCATTGAACGCATTCTTGCCGAGCGCGGCGACATCGTGAAGCAGGGCCAGATTTTAGTGCAACTTCAATCCAGCATAGAACGGGCCAATCTCGCGCTTGCGCAAAGCCGCGCCAAAATTCAGGGCGAAGTCAGTGCTGCTGAACAATCGTCGGATTTCGCGGTGCGCGAGCACAAGCGCGCTTCTGAGTTGGCGCAAAAGAATTTTGTGAGCCAGAATTATGTGGACAAGGCTGCGACTGAGGCCCAGGTCGCTGGCTCGAAAGTCACTCAGGCAAAGGAGCGTAAAACCGTTGCGGGACAGGAACTCGAGGTGGCGCAGGCGCAGCTTGCCATGCGCACCATCAAGAGTCCCATTTCCGGTGTAGTGACCGACCGCTTTATGGCCAGTGGTGAATTGGTGGAAGACAAACCCTTGCTACGCATCGCTCAAGTCGATCCGCTGCGTGTCGAGGTCGTTGTCCCTGCCTCTGTCTACGGCCAACTACAACGCGGCATGCAGGCCACGGTGCTTCCAGAGTTCGCGAATGCGAAGAGTCGTCCTGCGCAGGTGAGTATCGTTGATAAAGTGGTCGATCCAGCCTCCAACACTTTTCGGGTACGGCTTGAAATGCCCAACCCTCTGAACGACATTCCGGCTGGTTTACGTTGCAAGGTAGATCTCGGTATCAAGATTCCATCGACCGCTCCCAGCTCCCTTCCCGTCAAGGCCAATAAGAGCTAAAAATGAAGTACTTGCCGTCAAGCTTAAAGCTCAAACGCCCATCGTTTTCGATTCGCAAGGCCTCGTTGGACGCGGACTCTATTGATCCCATGCCTCGCACGAGTCGCTTCACAATACCTGACTGGATCGTGAATCGTCGCCCTTCGCCCGTGGCAATGATGGCCATTGGACTGGTCGCCATCTGCGCCTCACTGCTGCTGAGTGGAGATCTGTTCTTTGGTTTTCTGGACAACAAGGAGCAAGAGGTTCAAATGATCCGAAAACGGGTCTCTGAAAACATCGCGGCCAATGTCGCCGATGCCCTTCAGAGTGGTGCGGACGAGTCCCTCAGAACACGCCTGAAAACAGCTCAGTCGATCAATAAGGACGTCAGCACCATCGGCGTCAGAAGTGCGGATGGCCGATTGCTTTTTAGTGCCGGCGATCATCTTACGCAGTGGAAGGCAAAAGGCGGCGACCCAACCGATCTCTTGCAGGCTGAGGTGCCCTTAATACACAAGGCAGGCAAGTGGGGCTCCGTTGAAGTAAGATTCAAAGATACCGTAGCAGGTCCTTTTGCATGGATCGACCGCCACCCGACTCTGAGCTTTCTCGCGTTCATGATGATTGGCGGTGCCTTTTCAATCTTCTTGTATCTCAAACGCGCGCTCCAGTCCTTGGATCCTAGCTCGGTCATTCCTGAGCGAGTTCGCATGGCCTTCGATGCCATGACGGAGGGTGTAGTGGTGATCGAGCCGCGCGGAAGAATTGTGTTGGCCAACTCCATCTTTAGAAACTTCGACCCGTCGCGTTCGAATCTCTTAACGGGCGCCATTCTCTCCTCGGTCGATTGGTTGAAACGGGCCCTTCCAGACGGTGTCGAAAATCATCCTTGGAACATATCGATGGCACAAAATATTGCGACCAAGGGTGTGACGCTGAATCTCTCTGAACTCAGGCAAAAGAACCCAAGTCTGCCTGAGCGATTGGTCATCAACTGCGCGCCCATTCTCGACGGGCGCAAGCAAGCACGGGGTTGCATGGTCACCTTCGACGACGAAACCCAACTCTTCAAAGCGAATGAGAAACTAACCGCGACGCTGCAAGCGCTGGAGCAATTTCAAGTCGAAATTGAACGAAAAAACGTTGAGTTGGAACGGCTCGCCAATCACGACTTCCTGACCGGCTGCCTGAACCGGCGAGCCTTCAGTGAGCGGGCCGTCGCGATGTTCGAGCGCTCCCGCAATGAGCGCAAACCCATGGCCCTGCTGATGCTGGATATTGACCATTTCAAATCAGTCAATGATCGTTTTGGACACCCCGTAGGCGACCGGGTCATTCGCGGGCTTGGGACACTCTTGATTTCCACGTCGCGGGCTCGAGACTTGGTCGGGCGATTCGGTGGCGAGGAGTTCGTCGTCGCGTTGCCGGATACGGGATATGACGCGGCCTACAACATTGCCGAGCGGATTCGCATTGCGGTTGAAGAAGAAGTCACCAATAGCATGAGCGATATTCGAGGCTGCGTGATCACGGTGAGTATCGGCTTTGCGACCATTTCGCCCGCCTATCCAAATATCGAATTTATGCTCAACAAGGCTGACGAAGCACTCTATAGCGCCAAGCAAAGCGGCCGAAATCGAGTGAAGTTTGCCGACCCCATCAAACAGGAGCGCCCCCCCGAGCCACCCGCTTCAGGACCCAGGCCGGCCATCAAGCCGAACGCTAAGCGCTAAGAGTTAAGAGTTAAGTGCTAAAGTTTAGAGTGGGCCTTCCCGTTCCGGCAATCCATCAAATTTTGGCGGGATGATGTTTTTTCCAGTGTTTGGCAATATCAACACGCCTGCACACCCAAACTCGGTCATGACTCTCAATGTAATCAAGGAAACGCTGCAAGCCACGCAGCCGCCCTGGACGCCCCAAGAGTCGACAATGCATACCAATCGAGAGCATCTTTGGCGACTCCTCTCCTTCAGCGTAGAGCACATCGAAACTGTCCTTGAGGTACTGATAAAAGTGCTCAGAGGTGTTAAAGCCCTGAGGGCTTGCAAAACGCATATCGTTACTATCCAAAGTGTAGGGCACGACCAGGTGTTGATGCGAGGCCCCCTTCGAGTCGGCCACCTCAGTCCAGAACGGTAGGTCGTCGCCGTAGTAGTCTGAGTCATACAAAAACCCGCCATGTTCCACGACCAGGCGACGGGTATTGGGGCTATCGCGCCCGGTGTACCAACCTAAGGGGGCCTGCCCCGTCAATTTGCGGATCTTGGCCACGGCGAGTGTCATATGCTCGCGCTCGGAGACTTCGTCCATGTTCTGATAATGAATCCAGCGCAGGCCGTGGCAGGCTATTTCGTGGCCCAACTCGACGAAGGCGGCCGTGAGCTCGGGGTGACGCTCCAAAGCCATTGAGACACCAAATATAGTCAGTGGTAACCGGCGCTTTTCGAACTCTCGCAAAATACGCCAGACGCCTGCTCTCGAACCATATTCGTAGATCGATTCCATGCTCATATGCCTAGCCGGGTAGACGGCAGCGCCGATGATTTCCGACAGAAAGGCTTCTGACCCCAGATCACCGTGTAGCACGTTATTCTCGCCACCCTCCTCATAGTTGAGAACGAACTGAACAGCTATTCGAGCCTTTCCTGGCCAGTTCGCGGCGGGCGGGTGTTGACCGTAGCCGATGAGATCTCTGGGGTAGGCAGGTGTTGAGAGCGCACTGCTGGCTGGCTTATATTTTTTGGCAGCGCGGGCTTTTGTGGTCATAGTCTGGTCCGTAAGAAATGCTGGGTTACACTTTCAAGCATATTACAAAAGCAAATGACTGGGAGGCCGGGGATGGCATCGGTAAGCATTACGAAAGTTGAAAAATCCTACGGCACCCATAAGGTCGTGCACGGAATCGATATTGAAATTGAAGACGGCGAGTTTTGTGTCTTGGTGGGGCCGTCGGGCTGTGGTAAATCGACCTTGCTGCGCATGGTGGCTGGCTTAGAAGATATCTCGGGCGGCAGCATCAAAATCGGTGCTCGGGTGGTGAATGACATCCAGCCCAAAGATCGCGACATCGCGATGGTATTTCAGAACTATGCGCTGTATCCCCACATGACGGTACGCGAGAATATGGCGTTCTCACTCATGCTTGCCAAAAAATCAAAAGAAGAGATTGAGCAGCGGGTCTCTCAAGCGGCAGGAATCTTGGGTTTGAGCGATCTTTTAGACCGCCAGCCTCGCCAACTCTCGGGCGGACAAAGACAACGTGTTGCGATGGGCCGCGCCATTGTCCGCAAGCCACAAGTGTTCTTGTTTGACGAGCCGCTCTCGAATCTCGATGCCAAGCTGCGTGTTCAGATGCGCACCGAAATCAAGGCCTTGCATCAACGGCTAAAAACAACCTCGATGTATGTGACCCACGATCAGATTGAAGCCATGACGATGGCCGACAAAATTGTCGTGATGCACGCCGGCATTGTTGAGCAAATCGGCACGCCTTTACATCTGTATGATCGTCCCGACAATACCTTCGTGGCCACCTTTATCGGGTCGCCGTCGATGAATTTAATTCCAGTTCAAGTCACTGAAGCCAAGGCTGTCAGCGCCGCGGGGCAACTTGTACTTCCCGCAGGATTCGCGCCCAACACCGGGCAGTCACTACAGTACGGCGTCAGGCCGGAGCACTTCAGAGTTGTCGCTCACGGGAGTGCTGATTCGCTGAGCGGCGAGGTGGAGGTGATTGAGCCCACCGGTGCCGACACCCAAGTTTTCGTGCGCGCTGGTAGTCAACTTTTGACGGTACTTCAACACGAGAGAGTTTCCCTCAAACCAGGTGATCTCGTCGGTCTGCAAGCGGAGATCGGTAAGGTCCATCTCTTTGATGCTGACACTGGCCAGCGAATCAATTAGTCGATTTGTTAAAGCTGATCAAGCCGGTGCTGAGTGAGGTACCGGCCAAAATTACCAGGGTGGCGAGAATCATTCGTACACTCACGACCTCGCCCAGAAAAAGCACCCCCCAGAGCATGCCGAAGACCGGAATCAAAAAGGTGACTGCGGTCGCGCGAGTGGGTCCGAGATTGCGCATCAAGCGAAAATAAAGAATGTAGGCGAAAGCTGTACACACCAAGGCAAGGACAAGGCTTGAAGCCCAAGCACTTGCACCCGGATTCTTCTCTGGCAAGTTGAGTAAGGCCAAGGGGATCAAGCAAAGTGCGGCCCCCACTTGACTGCCGCAGGCGGAAACCAGTGGATGGACCCCTGCGAAGAGACGCTTGGTGATGTTGGCCGAGAGGCCATACAACAAGGTGGCCAGCAGGCAGGCCAGAATGGCCCAACCCGCCCCACCGGGTTTCAAATCGACCTTGCCCCAAACCAACATCACCACACCCATCAAGGCGATCACCAATCCTAAGACTTGGAGTCGCCGCGGCTTGTCCCCCAACCACAAGCATGCGATTAAAGCGCTCCAAAACGGAACGCTGGAATTCAAGATTGCAGTAAAGCCCGCTGTGAGGTGTAGCGTCGCAAACGCAAATAGAACGAAGGGCAAGCCAGAATTCAAGACCCCGATGCCTAGAGTTTTTCGCCAGTGCGCGCGGAACTGCTCCCCTAAGCCACGCACTAGAATGAACGGCAGCAACACGAGCGCGGCTAATCCCGTACGCAGGGCCATGCTTGGGAATACTCCAAACTCGGGGCCTGCAATTTTCATGAAAAGAAAGGACCCTCCCCAAATGGCAGCTAGCAAAACGAAATCAAAAACATCACGTGCTTTCATGCCGGGGACATCCTCTGAAATAGGCTTGTCACATCAGGAGAAAAGATCAGAAGTCTCAGACATACCAACGAAGCTGGCACCCTCGTGCTTGAGTAGCATGGCCTTGCGACTCAGCCCACCTGCATAGCCGGTGAGGCTGCCATCACTGCCGAGCACTCGATGACAAGGAATAATAATGGAGACCGGATTCTTCCCAATCGCTGAGCCGACCGCTCTCACGGCGGCCATAGACGCCGCCATTTGAGCCATGCGGCCATAGGTACTGGTGGCACCCACCGGGATCGTCAGCAAAGCCTTCCATACCTTCTTTTGAAACTCAGTGCCTTGCGGATCAAGCGGCACATCAAAGCCTGCAAGTCCACGCTTCTCATAGGCTTTGAATTGCGCCCGTACCTCTCGCAACAAGGCATCTTGAGGCACTTGACTCCAATCAGGCAGCACCAAGGCCTGATACTTTTGCCCGATGAAGTACAGCCCACGCAGCGCGTCATTTGTAGCGCAAATCAAGGTGTCGCCGAAACGAGTCGGGAAAATGTCGTAGATCATGGTAATTTCCAAGTGTGAATCACAGCATAAGCGCGCCAAGGCCGATAGCCCTCAAAAGCCCGTTCAACGGCTTTTCCAGAGTTCACCTGAAGGCGCTTTTTCAAGACCAAATCATCGGCTGGCAAAGCGTCCGGCCAGCGCAGAGCACGCATCGCCACATATTGCGCGGTCCACTCACCGATCCCTTTGATTGATTTCAAGGCGAGCAGCTCAGCCTCCAGAGGCACCGAACCGTCGAGCACCAGATGGCCCGAATGGATCGCGTGGGCGAGATCGATGAGTGTTTGTGCGCGCCTTTGAATCAGGCCACAGGAACTCAAAGCTTCCACTGAGGCGGCTGCAATGTCTTCGGCCTCTGGGAAGCATTGGTCTTGACCAAACTTTTCTGCAATCCGACCCGCCAGGGTATGCGCGCCTTTCACGCTCACCTGCTGGCCCAATACGGCACGCACGGCAATTTCAAAGCCAGTAAAGCCGCCCGGCAGTCGCACGCCTGGGTTACGACAGAGGGTACCCAGGGCGAGCCGTACTGGCTCGGGTTCGAGATCCAGGTCGAAAACTTTGCGCAATTGCTGAAGAACCTTCAGGCAAACCGGAGCGAGGGACTGACTCAAACTCACGCTCAGGGCGTCATGGCGCGGCAGGTCGGTCACCCGTAGTTCCCCCACCAGACGTCGGCCTTCATATTTGACCGCCAAATTTCGAGAGAAAGCAGAAGCTTCCAGATCGACCCGCTCGATCCCGGGGATGACCCGCAGCGACAAAAAGCTCAAGAGATCCGCCCAGTCAAAGGGGCGGCGATAGGGCAAACGAAACTCCAGCCAGGCCTTGAGTGGTTCATCAAGGCGTTGCGACTTTCTCAGCGCACTGGGTTGCAGGCGGTAACGTTCGACAAATAGATCATTGAAACGTCGCAGACTGCGAAAGCCCGCAGCATGGGCGACATCGAGCATCGGCATATCCGTATCACTCAGGAGGCGTTTCGCCGCAAGTAAGCGACAGGTCTGCGCGTACTGCACCGGCGTGACACCAAAGCTCTCGTGAAACAAGCGCCGGGCATGTCTTTCTGTGACGCCCAGCTTCGCGGCCACCGCATCCAGCTTGATGTCGGCCGTGCCGTGTTGAATCATCATGGCCATTTGTTGAGCCAAACGCGATGAAGCATCCAGCGCAAAATGCCCCGGCGCAAGCTCCGGCCGACAGCGCAAGCAAGGTCGATACCCGGCGCGCTCAGCGCCCGCAGCGCTCGGATAAAACGTGCAATTCTCGATGCGCGGGAGTTTCACTTTGCACACCGGACGACAGTAAATTTTGGTCGACTTCACAGCCACAAAAAATCGACCGTCAAAGCGTGAATCCCGAGTTTGCAGGGCGGCATAACACTGTTCCGCTCTCAGTGAGTTTTTTACGAGGCTGGCTTGAATGCTTTCCATGACCGTATTGTGAAGCATTTTGAGCTTAAAGCTCGCCGTTTTCGGACATCCTATTTTCAGGCGTTCGGCATGGCTATCAGCATCGCTGTCTGAGTGGCGGACGCCAAAAGTTTTCCCGTCAAATCAAACAGGTTGGCTTCCAGAAAAGCAATGCGCTTGCCCTTTTTAACGATGTGCGATTCTGCAAACACCGGCCCAGGTGCGACTGCCGCAATAAAGCTCACCTTGATCTCCAAGCTTGCAATGTTTTCAGCGCCGCGTGAATCCAGTAACACCACATGGGCCATAGCGGCATCCAACCATGCGGTCACAAAACCGCCCTGGGCAACTCGACCCGCACTATGACAAAACTCTGGTCTCACCATGAAGGCGGCCCGCAGGCGTTGCTGTTCGCGATCGAAGGTTTCAAGTGACAGAAATCCGATGTGATTCATCATTGCACCATTGGCGCGAAGCAGCCCCTCAGAGATCTCTTGCAAGCTCATTGAATCAAAATTCGGAAAGAAACTCATGGTTGGAAGCTTTATCCAGACGGGTTAAGAACTAGGCGGCAAACTCGATCAATAAATCATGAGCCGCCACAATATCACCGGATTTCACGTGTACCGCTTTGATCGTTGTGTTCTTTTCTGCGCGCAACTGGGTTTCCATCTTCATCGCTTCAATTGAGAGTAAGGCTTGTCCCGCGATCACAGCCTGACCAGGCTTCACAAGCAAGGTCGCCACCATGCCCGGCATAGGCGCCGGCAGATGTAAGGCATTTCCGCTGTCGGCGACAGGTCGCTGCGCCGCCTTGGTCGCGCCCGCTTTTTGCACACGAAGGGTTCGCGGTTGACCATTGAGTTCGAAAAACGCCTTGACCACGCCCTCCTCCTCTGCGGGAGCCAATCCTTGCAGCCGCAAAATCAAGGTCTTGCCTGGATCCAGATCAATGGCCACTTCCTCGCGTTCACGCATGCCGTAAAAAAAGGTCTGCGTCGGCAATACATGCACATCACCATAGTGGCGTTGATGAGCCGCGAAATCTTTAAAAACTTTGGGGTACATCAGGTAAGAGGCCAGTTCGGCATCATCGACTTTTCGAGAAATCATCTTCTCGGCATCGAGTCGCGCCTGCACCAAATCTTGCGCGGGCAAACTATCGCCCGGACGAAAAGCCTTCGGAGGCTCGGCCTTCAATATTTTTCGCGACAGCTCAGGCGGGAAACCATCGGGCGGAAAGCCCAGCTCGCCTTTGAACAGCGAGACGACCGATTCTGGAAAGGCAATGTCTCGCGAGGGATCCTGAACGTCTGCGGCCGTAAGCTCATTGCTCACCATCATCAAGGCCATGTCACCGACCACCTTGGACGTGGGTGTGACCTTCACAATGTCACCGAACATGAAATTCACATCGGCGTAAGTCTTCGAAATTTCCGGCCAGCGATGCTCCAGGCCAAGCGAGCGAGCTTGTTCACGCAAATTGGTGTATTGACCACCCGGCATTTCGTGGCGATAGACATCCGCCGTACCCGAACGAATGTCCGACTCAAAGGGCGAGTACAAGTGACGTACGGCTTCCCAGTACTGCGCAATACTTTGCATCGCATCGAGATTGATTCCCGTACCTTGCGCTGCGGCTGAACCGGTCACGCAGGGGTCTCGCTCACTTCCCGCCAGGGCCGCAATAATGGCGTTGAGGTTGGGTTGCGAGGTCAGGCCACTCATCGAATCCATCGCGCCGTCCACGGCGTCGGCGCCAGCCTCGATGGCTGCTAAAACCGAGGCGGCAGAGATGCCGCTGGTGTCATGGGTATGAAAATGAATGGGTAGGCCGGTTTCTTCCTTGAGGGTCTTAATCAATAGCGTCGCAGCCCGTGGTTTGCACACGCCGGACATATCTTTCAATCCAAGAATATGGACTCCAGATTTTTGCAATTGCCGGGCAAGCGTCACGTAATACTTGACGTCGAACTTGCTGCGTTTGGCATCAAAGACATCACCGGTGTAGCAAATCGCGCCTTCACACAAGGCGCCCGTTTCAAGTAC
>JAYUOT010000427.1:0-9579 GCA_043760705.1 Betaproteobacteria bacterium | reverse complement strand
GGCGGATTGGCCGATATTTGCAGTGGGCACCATCATCTCTTTCGTGAGCGCGCTGGCTTGCGTTCACTGGCTGATTCGCTTTGTCGCGACCCGAGATTTTACGCCGTTCGCTTGGTATCGTATTGCATTTGGCTTGGTGGTGCTGTTGACGGCCTACTCGGGTCTGGTGAGCTGGGCGATCTAAATTCTCTCGAAAATCAGGTCTCTCACTTCGTGACCGAGCTTGATGCCTCGGTTTTCGAACTTGGAGAGGGTTCGGTAAGAGGGTTTTTCGGCGTAGCCTGAAAAGCGGTTCTTGAGAAGTGGCTCATTGCTGAGCACGTCCAGCATCTGCTCTGCGTAGGGCACCCAGTCGGTGGCCAGATGGAGATAACCCCCAGGGCGCAGTCGGCTAGCGATGAGCTTGACGAATGGGGCCTGAATTAAACGCCGCTTGTGATGCCGCACCTTATGCCAGGGGTCGGGGAAAAAAACATGGGCGCCATCTAGAAAATCAGCGCTCAGCATATCCCTCACCACTTCGAAGGCATCATGCTGGATCACTTTGAGGTTTTTGATCTTGCCAAGTTCAGTGCGCTTGAGTAAAGCTCCTACGCCGGCTGGGTAGACCTCGCAGGCGACAAAGTTTGTTTCGGGGAGGTGTGCAGCAATCAGAGCGGTCGCCTCGCCCATGCCAGAGCCAATTTCCAGCACCAAGGGGGCGGCACTTCGCTCGAAACCAAGGCGAATATCGGTCGGCTTCGCCTCAAATTTGATGCCAAGCTGGGGCATGAGGTCCACACTGGCTTGCTTTTGGGCAGGGGATAAACGGCCTTGTCGGCCGGCGAAACTACGAATATGATCTGGGTGAGCCATTTCATAATTCTACGAGATGATCACTTCGTCATCCTTCTTTGTCGGGTTAGTGACGGAGTTCCATCACCCAGAGCGGGTGTAGTTCAATGGTAGAACGCCAGCTTCCCAAGCTTGATACGCGAGTTCGATTCTCGTCACCCGCTCCAGTGCTTTAGTTTGGCTCAGGCACTGCACTAGCGACGTCTGCCTGCTCTGGCAATTTCACCTGCGGTGATAGGAGCTGACCTTCTCCACCTCATTTTTCGAGCCCAGGAAAACGGCCACCCGCTCATGAAGCTTGACCGGCTGTAAATCCAAGATTCTCTCCATCCCGTTGGTCGATGCACCACCCGCCTGTTCCACCAAGAAACTCATGGGATTGGCCTCATACATCAAGCGCAGCTTGCCCGGCTTGTCCGGCTCACGGCTATCTCTGGGGTACATGAAGACACCCCCACGAGTCATGATGCGATGTACGTCCGCGACCATGGATGCCACCCAGCGCATATTGAAATCTTTTCCTCGTGGCCCTGTCTTGCCCGCTTGAAGTTCCTGAACATACTTTTGCACAGGCTCTTCCCAATGACGCGCATTGGAGGCGTTGATCGCGTACTCCTGGGTGTCCTCCGGAATTTTCATCCCGTCCTTGGTGAGCCACCAGCTTCCGGTTTCACGGTCCAGGGTAAAGCAGGCTACACCTGCGCCCACCGTCAGCACCATGACTGTCGAGGGGCCATAGACCGCATAGCCCGCCGCCACTTGGGTTTTACCGGCTTGCAAGAATGATTCGTGGCTGCCGACCACGGCCGCTTCGGAGGCACGCAAGACGGAGAAAATGGTACCGATGCTGACATTGACGTCAATGTTTGAAGAGCCATCGAGCGGGTCGAACAAAAGCAAATAGCCGCCCTTGGGATAGTGATGGGGAATAGGAAAAGGGTCATCCATCTCTTCTGAGGCCATCGCGGCCAGGTTGCCACCCCATAAATTGGCTTCGAGCAAAACGTCGTTTGCAATCACATCAAGCTTTTTTTGGCTTTCGCCTTGGACGTTCTCTGTGCCGGCCTCACCCAGGACGCCTGCCAGATCGCCTTTGCCCACTGCATAGCTGATACGTTTGCAGGCCCGTGCCACCACTTCCAAAAGCAAACGAAGATCGGGGGGAACGGTGCCCGCGGCACGTTCTTTTTCAACCAGGTACTGGGTCAAACTAATTTTGTGGACGCTCAAAGCATGCTCCAAAGGGTGTCATCAATTAATTGTTGGGGGTTAAGCGTCGGATTTTTACGCGGCGAGGGCTTTAGTGATCACCTCCCGTACATCACCCGAGAGGTTGTCCTGATCGGCAAGTCGCGCCAGACTTTGCCGCATTTGGCTTTTCAGGTGCGGTGCAAACTTTTTCCAGCGATCCAGAGCTCTCGCCAGGCGAGCTGCAATCTGAGGATTCGATTGGTCCAGTTCCCAGACCATACGCTCCCAAAACCGGTACCCTGAACCATCGGCACGGTGGAATTCTGCCGGATTCATCTGACAAAAGCTGTGAACCAACGCACGGGCGCGGTTAGGGTTCTTGAGAGAAAAGTCAGGTCGTTGCATCAACGCGAGCACCGTGTCGAGCACCGTCTTGTGGTCGGAGTCCGACGGTACTTGGGAGGTGGCCTGGGCACTAAACCATTTGTCCATCACGAGGGCTTCATCATGGAATTCGGCCTCAAAGGCTGTGAGTAACTTCAAACGTGCTTCACCGGCTTGGTGAATCACGGCGCTCAGCGCTCCCCAGCGTTCCGTCATATTGTCGGCGTCTGCGAATTGACGCTGCGCTAACTGATTTGGGCTCATCGTGGGCTGATCGGCCCAGTGGCGTGAAGAATCGTCAAGCTGGGTTAAATAGCTCAGGCAAACGTTCCTCAAAGCCCGTCGGCCGACTTCCGCGGGGTTGGCTTGGTAGCTTTGCTGGGTCGAGCAGGCCTCGTAGGTTTTCAAGATCGGTCCCCCTAATGCAAGCGCCAGACTTTGCAGTACTCGGTGACGAGCTACCCGCAGCAAAGTCGGGTCAAGCGCATCGATCTGCTCCCCGATAAAGCCCTCAGAGGGCAGGGTCAGCAGCGTAGCGAGATAGGCTCGGTCCAGGCTTGGCTGTTCAAGTGCCCTTTGCATCGCCCCGTTCAGGGCAAGACAAGCGGATTGAGCACTACTTGCTGCTTGCGCTTGTGACTCGGCCGGCGCGGGTTGCAAAAGCCGGTACTCGGCCTGAACCGCAAGAATGGCCAACTGTTGCACGGCGTCCCATCGATTAAAGGGGTCGGTGTCGTGCTTGGCCAAGAAACTCAGAGTAAGAGTATCAATTTCTTGGCGCAGTAAAACGGGCGCTGAAAAGTTGCGCAAGACTGAGAGCGCCACCGGTTTTGACCGTACCGGGTAGGTCACAGTAGCTTGGTGATCGGCCAGTGAATAAAGTGTATTTTCTGCAAGCAAGTCGTTTCCATCCACATCCAAGGCACCTAGTGCGATCGGAATCATCAAGGGCAAGCCGGGGGTTTTCCCGAAGGGGAGCGCTTGCTGGAATTGGACTTCGAGGGTGCCCGTACGAGTGTTCTCTGAGGGCTCCAGGTAACGCCAGTGGACGTTTAAGGTGGGTGTGCCAGCCTGGGAATACCAACGCTTGAAAACAGAGAGGTCATAGGTGTTGGCATCAGCCATCGCCGCTAAGAAATCATCGCAAGTCACGGCTTGCCCATCGTGGCGAGCAAAGTAAAGATCCATCCCTTTACGAAACCCGTCTTGCCCCAGCAAAGTCTGAAGCATTCGAATCACTTCAGCGCCCTTTTCGTAGATGGTGACCGTATAAAAATTGTTGATCTCTGAATACTCGTCTGGACGGATCGGATGCGCCATCGGCCCCGCATCTTCCGTAAATTGACTGGCCCTCAAGACTCGAACGTCGTCGATTCGCTTGACTGCCCGAGCACTTTTGGCGAGCGTCGCGTTGCCCGCTTGGTCTGCCAACAAGTCGGCCGTAAATTCTTGATCTCGAAATACCGTCAACCCCTCTTTTAACGTCAGTTGAAACCAGTCGCGGCAGGTCACACGATTGCCGGTCCAGTTGTGAAAGTATTCATGCCCGACCACGGCTTCGACGCCTTCGAAATCGGCATCCGTCGCAATTCTAGGATTCGCGAAAACGTACTTTGTATTGAAGATGTTGAGGCCCTTATTCTCCATCGCCCCCATATTGAAATCTGCGCTGGCCACAATCATGAAGCGTTCCAGATCGAGCTCGAGGCCAAAGCGACGCTCGTCCCAGCGGATGGCGTTGATCAATGAGTCCATCGCATGCCGGGTTTTGTCCTCGTTGCCCGGTTCGACCCAGACCTGCAACAAAGCGGGTGCACCCGAGGCTCGTGCAAGGGTCTGCTCCGTCACGACGAACCGTCCGGCCACCAAGGCAAACAAGTAACTTGGTTTAGGGAAAGGGTCATCCCATTGAGCCCAGTGCCATCCAGGGCGACTGGCAAGCTCGCCTTGGTCGAGCAGGTTGCCATTCGAGAGTAAAACCGGAAAGTCCTGCTTGGGTGCTTCAAGGTACACCTTGAAGCGACTCATGACATCCGGGCGGTCTGCGAAATAGGTGATTCGACGGAAACCTTCAGCTTCACATTGGGTAAAGAAATTGCCATTCGACAGATAAAGACCTGTAAAGGCAAAGTTGCTCGCCGGATCAATTTCGCACACGGTTTCAAGGATCGCTCGCAAAGGAAAATCTTTAATCACGAGCCATCGCTCGTCGAGGCTGTACTCCGTCGGATCAAGCGTTCGACCGTCGATTTTGATACTTTTTAAAGCGAGTTGCTCGCCGTTTAAAGCGACAGCGCCACGCTCCCCAGGTGAGCGCCTCTGAATGGTTAGCGCCGCCCGCACGGTCGTGGCTTTGGACTCAAGCGAGAACCAAAGCTCGGTGCTCAAGATGTCAAAGCTTGGCGGCGTATACTCGGCCCGTTTTACCACGTGTTGTACTAGATTCGGCCCTGGATTGTGCATATTGCTCGTCTGATTATGATTCGTCTGAAGTCGATTAAATTGCCAAAAACTATCTCTAGTTTCATCCGCTTACTGCCTGGCTTGATGTTGTGCCTGGCCTTCACGGTGGTGGGTTGGGCTAGTTCTTTTCAAGCTGAAACGACTGTTTTCCACCTGTGGCCCAATCATACTTCGTCGCCGCTTGGCGATCGATTCGCGCCGGTTGGCTTTCCTGCTACGAGCCCTTCTCGATGATTTTCCCGGTTCGTCAGGCGTAACCCGGGAAGTGGTCCTGCCGATTTCCCGTTAAACTCTGCCTAAACTTAGATCGGTTTCTCGATCTTTTTAATTCTTCGTTGTCAGACTTAGGTTTTCCTTAAATATGGCGAAATTAGGCATAGAAGGCCTCCCGCAACCGCTGGAAACTTTGGCCGAAGGTGGCGTCTATGGGATCGCTGCCGATCAACCCTCGATACGTATTCCGCTACAGGCACGTACGGTCGCGGCGACGGTCGCCAATGGGCAAAGAGTTGTGGTCTTTTCTTCGGTTGAAAGCACCGCCTACTTTAAGCGCGCGCGCTTGGTGGGTTGTGATTTAGCCGCCCTCGCCAGACTGGGTCAGCTTCACTTTGTTCGGCAACGTGAAGACTCTAACGAGGGCACTAGCTCGGCCTTAAAGCGCATGTTGTCTGAATTGCGTTATTTCAAATTACCTGAACGCAGTTTTTTGGTGGTCGATCTTGCCGACGAACTCTTGCAATGTCTCGATTTGGATCAACTAAGTTTGGCCGTAAAAATGCTCAATACCTGGGCGGAGTCGGGTAAACATTCCGTCCTCCTGGTGTTTTCCTTAAGCGGCCTCGGGCCGAAGGCCTTCGCTAACCTTAAAACCTGTAGTGAAACCTTTGCGGGTTTTGCGGTCATTCGCAGCGCTGAGGACGATACCGTGCTGGCCATTCGGCATTGGTTCGGACTCAAAGGGCCTGCCTCGCGGGGGTCTTATGGCCTCAAGGTCAGCGAAGAAGGCCTGGTACAGGCTAATGCCCCAATCACGGGTCGATTGTCCGTTGATCAGGGGCGCGAAGTGCATCTCGTGACCCGCCGAGCCTTTGAGGATTTCGGTATGCATGCTTCTCAGTGGAGCGTTGTGGATACTGCGCTGGACGCGCTTGAAATCCTGAGGCATCACCTCGGTGGCACGGTCGTATTACACTTCGACGATCATGGCGACTTGCGTGAGCTTGCTCAGACTGTTGCGGCGATTCGTGCTCTGGGTCGTGCGCAAATTCGGATTGTGATTCGAGAGTGCCGGTCGAGGCTTCGGACCGCTCAAATGGTCGCCCTGTTTCGACTGGGGGTCAGTATCATCATTCCGCAAAGTTTGAGTGGCACGGCCAGTCGTTTGATGGCCGAGTCTTTAGCAGGTTCGCTGGTCACAAGAAACTTTGAAACGGATGTTAAAAAAGTCTTAGCCGATTCCCGGGTGGATTTTCGGCCGGGTCCGCTCGCGCCGGATGAGTTTAAAAACGCGGTCGAACTACTACTTAACGCCGCCTCGGAGATGAATCTCCCCTGCACCTTGGTGGTGATGAACCCGCAAACTGCTTTGGCGTCCAATGCTGCCCTGTCTTCCATCAAATTGGCGTTACGTGACGCCGTTTTTGCGGAGAGTGATGATGGCATTTGGGTGTTCCTTTTTGGATGCGCCCCTGAAAGTGCCCAAACCGTGATGACCCGTCTATTAGGGGCTCGTTTTGAGAACCTCTTGGTCGGATGGCGACGTTTGAGCGGTACCCGAGAAATCTTGCCGACCTTGTCGCTGCTTGTGGGTGCCCACTCAGAATGAGTTTGGAGAATCAAAGGTCTAAAAGGCGCAATGACCACAAATCTCACAACTTGTCATTCTTTTCGCTTTTCCCTCTTCTCATTTCTTCCCACGAGGCATGTAAAATGCCAGTATCTACCGTGTGATCATTTTTATTTGATGGACGGTTGGTCGCGGGACGGCGATTTGCCGGCTTGCCTGCTCAAGTCATGAGGTCGATGCCATGGGTGCCCATTCGCCACAGGAAACTGTCAAAATCGCAAATGCCTCAAAGCGTTTTTCCAAGAAATCACTTGGATTTAAGATTGCTAAAACCTTGTTGGCGCTTGAGCATCGGGTACTTTTTGATGGAGCTGGAGCCGTTTTAGGGGCGGACGCTTTAGTTGCTCCAACCAATCAAGCGCCCGATATTGCGCATCCCTCAAGCGTCAGCCTCAATCAGATTTCTGCGATTAGCTTCGATCTTCCCAGTGGTGCGCTCGCGACCAGCGGCCATGCTGAGGCCCTGGTGCTGAGCGATCCCGATCAGACGTCGGGCGCCTATGTTCTGCAAATCACCTCACCCGTGGGTAGCCTGAGCCTCAATTCAAGTGCAAGGGTGACGGTTGAGGGTAACCAGACCGCATCGGTACGGGTCACCGGAGGCTTAAACGATATCAATCAGGTGATTTCGAGTTTGACCCTTTCGGGCGCCCCTCGACTTGCCGGAAGTTCACAGCTGGTCGCCGAGCTCACCGATCCCGGGCTGGCGAAGGGCAGTGCGGTGATTGGCCTCGATCTGCTGCGCGTCAACAACACCCCGATTGCCAATGACGATAGTCGCGCCTTTTTCCCGAGTAGCGGACCACTCACCGGTAACGTAGTGACGGGTCTTGCGTCCGGTGATGTTGCCGACTCAGATCCTGACGGCGATCCATTCACCGTAGTGGGCGTCGCAAACAATGGCGGCCTGACACCTCTAGGGGGTGTCGGGGCCAACATCCAGGGTGCCTACGGTATCCTCGTTATCAGTGAGAATGGTAGTTACATCTACACTCCGGGTCCTGCCACTTTTACCATCCCGGTCAATACGAATTTGTATGAAACCTTTAGCTACACCATTTGCGATAGCAGCGGCGCCATCGATTCGGCCAATCTGTCGATCACCATTTGCGGGCCGAGTAGCGCTGTCGGCAACCGTCCGCCCCTTGCTGTTGCGGACGAGCGCTGCATCACCGAAGGTGGAGCGATACTCGACGGTCAAGCCGTGCGTGGCAATGCCTTGGGCGACCATCTCGATACGGACGCCGATGGCGACAGCCTCACCGTGCAGGCGGTTGGCGCTGGATTAATCAATGTCAGCGGCAGTGGTTTGCTGGCGAGTAATGTTGCACAGTCCGTGCTCGGCCAATACGGTAGTTTGAAGTTGCAAGCCGACGGAAGCTATACCTACACGTCCGATGCACGGTCTACTGTTTTACGAGCGGGTCAAACGGTGCAAGACACCTTTACCTATGCCATTATGGATCCCTCGGGCGCAGGCTCCGTTGCGACAATTACGGTCTGCGTGGTGGGCCTCGATGGTGGATTAATTGCTAACCCAGATTGGCGAACTCTTCGCGAGCCCGAGTTCACGACGGGACCGAATCGAGTGGTCTTATGCGGTGATGTCGTGCTCGGAGGCCAGGCTTCTGAACAAGCGGACATTGATCAGGACGGCGATCCCATCCGGGTGCAGGGGGTCATTGCAGGTGTCAATAACGGTGTACTGAACAACATCGTGAATGGTCAGTTGCAAGGGACAATTTTAGGCAGTTATGGCACCTTGGTTTTGTTGGCGGATGGCACCTATTGCTATACCCCCGATACCCGCGCGCAATGCCTTGGCCCTAGTGACAAGGTTGGCGATATCTTCAGCTACACCATCAACGATGGTCGCGGGAATACCAGTACAACGACCCTAACCATCAATTTCATTGGTGAAAACCGGGCGCCCGTTGCGAATCCGGATCAAAACTCGATCAGGGCGGATGCCACCTTGTCGACGACGGGTAACGTTGTGCTCGGCGCAGGCAAACCTGGTGCAAGTAGTGGCGACCGTGCGGACACAGACCCCGATGCCTGTGATGTCATTCAAGTGTGCGCCACCGGTGTGACACAAGGCTTGCCAGGCACCGTCGTCGTCGACCAAGTGGGTCAGACTATTACAGGCACCTACGGCACCCTGGTGCTACAAGCCGACGGATCCTACGTTTACACCGTGAATGCCACTAACAGCACTCTCCGCGCTCTCGCCCCAAACGCAACACTTGTTGACACCTTTACCTATACAGTCTGCGATTCCTATGGTGCTAAGTCGAGTACCACCCTCGACATTCGTATCCTGGGTGTGAACGATCCACCCACTGCGCCGATAGAGGTGCGAGTCATCAATGCGGGTGCCAAGCCAGGCTCTCCAGATTGTTTAATCCAAGGTATTCCTGCACCGACCGATCCAGATCGTCCCGACCAGGTTTTGACCATTACCGTGACCAGCCTGCCCGGCCCGGGTAATGGAGCTTTCCTGTTGCCAGATGGTAGCCCCGTCAAGCTTGGGGACATACTGTCGACAAACCAGCTACAAAATCTTTGTTTCGTGCCTGCGGATAACCCCATTGCCGCGAAAGGTTCCGACGGTCTTATTCCTGCCGGTTCGATGGGCATCGTGGTGAATGACGGCAATGGCGGCACGGCCAATGGCTCAATTACCGTCAGTATCCGTCCGCAAGACACAGCACCCGCACCCGGACCAGCACCCGGGCCAGCACCCGGGCCAGCACCCGGACCAGCACCCGGACCAGCACCCGGACCAGCACCCGGACCAGCACCCGGGCCAGCACCCGGGCCAGCACCCGGGCCAGCACCCGGGCCAGCACCCGGGCCAG
>JAYUOT010000426.1:0-4428 GCA_043760705.1 Betaproteobacteria bacterium | reverse complement strand
CACGAATAAAGCAAGTACTTGGCAGTCAGCCGTTCCCACGTAGAAAGCCCTCGATCATGACGAGCTTGATTCACTCCACCGCCATCATCGATCCGAGCGCCGAGCTCGACAGCACTGTACGAGTGGGGGCCTATTCGCAGATCGGCCCCGATGTGCAGATCGGCGCGCAAACCGAGATCGCCTCGCACTGTGTGATTGATCGGCACACACGAATGGGTCGTGGCAACAAGATCTATCAGTTCGCCTCGATTGGCGCTGATCCCCAAGACAAGAAGTATGCGGGAGAGCCGACTCGTTTAGAAATCGGAGACGACAATACGATTCGCGAGTTTGTGACCTTGAATCGTGGTACGGTCCAGGATAAGGGTGTGACCAAGATTGGCTCACGCAATTGGGTGATGGCCTATGTGCATGTCGCCCACGATTGTGTCCTCGGCGACGACATTGTGTTGGCTAATACAGTCAATTTGGCTGGCCACGTTGAAATTGGCGACTGGGCGATCTTGGGCGGCTACACCGGCGTTCACCAATTTTGTAAAGTGGGAGCCCATGCCATGACTGGCGTTTCCACGGTAATTTTGCACGATCTGCCCCCCTTTGTGATGGCTATGGGTAACACCGCCGAGACTCATGGTATTAACTCCGAAGGCTTAAAGCGCCGCGGTTTCGATGCCGAGCGCATCCATCGCATTCGTCGCGCTTACAAAACTCTTTATAAGAGTGGCCTCACCTTTGAGCAAGCCAAGCAGAGCCTGGCCGACGAAGCCAAAGCCGAAGGCGACCCCCAGGACTTGCGCTTCCTACTTGACTTTCTGTCTCGGGTCAGCCGTGGCATTGTCCGATAATCGGCGGCGGCCATGAAGATCGCTTGCGTGGCCGGTGAGACGTCTGGAGACTTGCTCGCCGCGGCCGTGCTTCAAGGGCTTGAACAGGTGCCCTTTGCTGAACCCCTTGAACTGTTTGGGGTGGGTGGGCCCGCTATGCAAGCGCAAGGACTCGAGTCCCTTTGGACCATCGATGCGCTCTGCGTGCGCGGCTACGTCGAAGTATTGAGTGCATTGCCGCGCTTACTCTGGATGCGCCATCAGCTCAAACAAAAGATCATCGCACGACGCCCCCATTTGTTTTTGGGGGTGGATGCGCCGGATTTTAATCTCGGCCTGGAGCGTGGCCTCAAACGCGCAGGCATCAAAACCGCTCACTTCATTAGCCCCTCGGTATGGGCTTGGCGTAGCGAGCGTCTCAAGCATATTGGCAAGGCCGTGGATCATATGCTCCTGGTGTTTCCGATGGAGAAAAAAATATACGCGGAGGCTGGTATTCCTGCAACGTTTGTCGGCCATCCGATGGCCGATGAAATCCCTCTCGAACCGGACTTCAAAGGGGCGCGCATCAAACTCGGAATCGCCCCTCAAGCCGTGGTGATTGCGCTGTTGCCCGGAAGTCGAAAGTCGGAGATTCAATATCTCGCCCGACCGTTTCTCGAGACGGCTAAACTCATTCATCAAGCACGCAGTGAGGTTCAGTTTTTGTTGCCTGCCGCCAATGCTGCGCTCAAAACCATAATTGAAGCGAAGATTCGGCAGGCAAATTTGCCGAGTGAAATGAATGTACGGGTGTTGGATGGTCAAAGTCGCTTGAGCGTCGAAGCATGCAATACAGCCTTGGTTGCGAGTGGCACAGCCACTTTGGAGACGGCCTTGCTCAAAAAACCCATGGTGATCTCGTACAAGATGCCCAGCATTAGCTACATGCGCATGCGCGATATGGCCTACCTCCCCTATGTTGGCCTACCGAATATTCTGTGTGGCGGCTGGATTGTGCCGGAATTTGTTCAAGACAATGCTCTACCCAAACCGATGGCCCAGGCGCTGCTGAAGCAACTCGATAGCACCTCCTTTCAGCGCGAAATTGTTGATCGTTTTCTGGCCCTCCACCTTAGCTTGCGACAAGGCTGCGCTCAAAAAAGCGCCGCCAAGCTGCGCGAGTTAGCCGAACAAAAATGATCCTGCAAATTCCTTACTGGGTGTGCGGAGTCGACGAAGCCGGCCGCGGCCCTTTAGCGGGGCCGGTCTACGCGGCGGCAGTGATCCTGGATCCTGCGCGCCCGATTGAAGGGCTTCGCGACAGTAAGAAACTGAGCGCAAAACGCCGTAATCAACTAGAAATCACCATTCGAGAGCGCTCTTTAAGTTGGTGCGTGGCGAGCGCCAGCGCGCAAGAGATCGATCAAATCAATATTTTGCAAGCCAGCCTCCTGGCGATGCGCCGAGCGGTTGCAGGCCTGGAGATTCAGCCGAGCAAAGCCTTGGTCGATGGTAACCAGCCGCCAGCCTTGGCTTGCGAGGTGCAAACCATCGTGAAAGGTGACTCCTCGGAGCCAGCCATCTCGGCAGCCTCGATTTTGGCAAAATGCGCGCGTGATCGAAAGATGCTCGAACTCGACGAACTTTACCCTGTATACGCCTTTAAAAAACATCAGGGCTACCCCACCGCAACACACTTCCAGCTCCTGCGTCAGCATGGTCCTTGTGTCGAGCATCGTCGTAGTTTTGCCCCCGTGCGCCTTGCAGAGCAGGGCTGGCTGTGATTAGCTCGGCGAGCAACCCTAGCTTTCGACGCTGGCTCAGCGCTAAAGAAAAGTCTGATCGCAAGTCCGCTGAGCTCTTGCTCGAAGGGTTCCACCTGATGCAGGCCTGGAGCCTACGTTATGCACCCCCACATTGCATCATTGTTTCTGAACAGTTCAAGATGAGCGCCGAGCTACAGGCTTGGTTGTCAACCTCTGCGGTACCGGTAGAGGTTGTCAGCAAGCATTTGTTCGCCAAGCTCACACAACTAGAAACCTTCTCTGGCCCGATTGCTTTGGTGAGCCCGAAACGGTCGCTTCTCGACGAGCCTGAGCCCAGTCGCGGAGATTTGGTTTTTTTGGATCGCCTTCAAGATCCTGGCAATCTTGGTACGATCTTGCGCTCCTGCGCGGCCATGGGCGTGAGCCAAATCGCGCTCTCGGCAGGCACTGTTTGGCCGTGGTCAGCCAAGGTATTAAGAGCCGGGATGAGTGCCCATTTCAGCCTAAATATTTACGACGAGTTTGACATTGAGAGGCTTCTTGCACTACAAGGTTTTCAGCTTCTCGTGACTTCGGGACAGGACGCCGAAAAGCTAAGCATGATCGACGAGGTCGATTTATCTTTACCTTCGATCTGGTGTTTTGGAAACGAGGGTTCAGGCCTGAGGCAAAACCTCCTGGAAGCGTCGACTGCGATTCGAGTGTCCATCCCTCAAAGCTCCACCGTCGAATCCTTGAACGTGGCCTCAGCGCTTTCGATATGCCTCTACGAGCAACAACGCCAACGTCGCGCCCTTCGTTCAAAATCTTGAGGCGGAGCAGGTCTAGCGTTGTTCCTGATGGGTTTCCAGTTGTTGCAGAATGGTGGCCGCAATTTCCTCGATACTCTTATGGGTCGACGATAGCCAACTAATGCCTTCACGGCGCATCATCGATTCCGCTTCCGAAACTTCATAGCGGCAATTGTCGAGCGAAGCATAGCGGCTATTGGGTCGTCGTTCATGGCGTACTTCGGCGAGGCGCTCGGGTGCGATGGATAGCCCAAAAATTTTGCTTTTATAGGTATACAGGGCGGGCGGCAGCTTTTTGCGATCAAAATCTTCGGGAATCAAAGGATAGTTTGCGGCTCGAATGCCATGTTGCATGGCCAAAAAAAGACTCGTCGGCGTCTTGCCACTGCGCGACACACCCACCAGGATTATCTCCGCGCTCGCGAGATCGGCCGCGGATTGACCATCATCATGAGCCAGCGAGTAGTTAATCGCCGAAATACGGCGGTTATACGATTCGGAATTGTCTGCCGAATGAGAGCGACCCACACGATGGCTGGATTTCACCCCAAACTCCATCTCCAGGGGTTCGACAAAAGTTGCGAACAGGTCAAGAAAGCGCGCGTTGGCTGTGCGAACCACTTCATTGACTTCTGGGTCCACTAAGGTGCTAAACACAATCGGTCGCAGACGATCTTGCTGGGACTGAGCGTTAATGCGACGAATCGCCTCCTCAGCCTTCACCTTTGAATCGACAAAGGGCAGACGAATTTGTCGCAATTTAAGTTGCTCGAATTGACTCAACAGGGACAAGCCAAAGGTTTCAGCAGTAATGCCGGTACCGTCTGAGATGTAAAACACGGTGCGATCCGCAGCTGGAGAGGTTCGATCCGACAGGCGGCGATCCGGCGACGTAGGAGGGGGAGGGGAGGCTTCACTCATGGGCACTTCTAAATTAGACTCTTGAAGTAAATATGAATATTAACTTGTCACTCGTTACAATCGTGACAAATTCAATGGGTTTCGAGGCTTGTCTGGTTTGGTAGAAACGAACATTCTGGATTTGAGCTCGCCCGGCGCTACCCG
>JAYUOT010000425.1:0-9582 GCA_043760705.1 Betaproteobacteria bacterium | reverse complement strand
TTGCTCGCAAAGCCCGACGACGGCACGGGCGAGCTCGGTCGCGCCCTTGCCGCCTTCGGCCCAGTGACGGGCCAATACTACTTGCACCCCATAAGCTGCGGCACTGGCTTTTAGTAGATCGACTTCAGCGGCCGTGTCTTCGGTGCGATGATTGATGGCCACCACGCAGGGCAGGCCAAAGTGTTCTCGCACATTTCGAAGGTGACGCTCAAGGTTCACAAGGCCCTGACGAAGTGCCTCGAGGTTCTCGATACCAGCATCCTTGACTTCTACACCGCCGTGATACTTCAAGGCCCGAATGGTCGCAACCATCACTACGGCGCTAGGTTGCAGGCCTGATTTACGACACTTGATATCAACGAATTTTTCCGCACCAAGATCTGCACCAAAACCCGCTTCGGTCACCACATAGTCTGCTAACTTCAATGCCGTTTGAGTGGCAAGAACAGAATTGCAACCATGCGCGATATTCGCAAAAGGACCGCCATGAACAAAGGCCAAATTGTTCTCTAGCGTTTGTACGAGATTGGGTGCCAGGGCATCCTTGAGCAACACCGCCATGGCACCCTGCGCCTTAAGATCGCTTGCGTACACTGGCTTTTGATCGAAGTTTTGTCCGATCACAATGCGGGCGAGCCGTTGCTTAAGATCGGCCATACTGGTCGCCAGACACAAGATCGCCATCACTTCCGAAGCCACAACGATGTCAAAGCCATCTTCACGGGGGAAACCATTGCCCGGCCCGCCCAGAGAAACGGTGATGTCGCGCAGCGCTCGATCATTCATGTCCATGACCCGTTTCCAGGTAATTCGGCGCACGTCGATCTGCAGCTCGTTGCCGTGATGAATGTGATTGTCGATGAGTGCCGAGAGCAGGTTGTGAGCGAGGGCAATTGCATTAAAGTCGCCCGTGAAATGAAGGTTGATGTCTTCCATCGGAACGATCTGGGCGTAACCCCCGCCCGCCGCGCCACCCTTCATGCCGAATACCGGCCCCAAGGACGGTTCGCGCAGGCAAATCATCGCTCGCTTGCCAATTACGTTGAGCGCATCGCCCAATCCAACCGTCGTCGTGGTCTTGCCTTCACCGGCCGGCGTTGGAGAAATAGCCGTCACTAAGACTAGCTTGCCGTTCGGCTTGTCGCGTAATGAGGCGGCATACCCCAGCGATAGTTTGGCCTTGAAGCGACCGTGCGGTTCGAGGTGTTCTTCGGCAATTCCGGCCTGTTCCAGGGCCAGTTCAATAATGGGGCGTGGTGTTGCAGCTTGGGCGATAGCAATATCAGTTTGCATGAGTGAGTGACCTAGGAAAGAAGACTTCAGGATTCTAGAGGATAGAAGTTCATTGTAATTCTCGTTCGGCATTAGGGCCATAGCCGTATGTGGGCGCTGCCCGAGCCGAGAACACTCCACGCGCTTAAGCAACCACTTTTTTGAGACGCAGGTCAGTAATGGCCTCGCTAGACAGTCCTGCCGCGTGAAGTATTGCATCGGTTTGTTCACCTTGGCGCGGAGGGTCCAAGCGCACACCCAATCGCTGGCCATCCATCGTAAAAGGAAACAAAGCGGCTCGAGCTGTTTGTCCCGCACGCACGCCATCGCTTAATCGTACCTCCGCCAGAGCGCCGGTAGCCTTGAGATGCGGATCGTCAAACAGCTCTTCCGGCTTGGTGATCGGGGCAAAAGGAAGGCCGGCCGCTTCAAAGCGTGCACTCAGGTCCTTGGCGGAGAAGTGGGCGAGTCTTGCTCGCAATTCGGGGATCAGTTCGGATCTTAAATTGACCCGCGCATTGTTGGTGCCATAGCGCCTATCGGCCTTGAGGTCGTCAAAGCCAAGAATGTCGCAAAACGTGTTCCATTGGCTGTCGCTGACCGCCGCCAGAAAGATCTGTTCAGCGTCTTTGACGGTGAACACATCGTAGACTGCCCAGGCGGAAATTCGCTCCGGCATCGGCGCTGCGGGCTGACCAGTAATGGCATACTGCATCATATGCTGGCTGACCAGGAACACATTGTTTTCGAACAAGCCGCTTTGCACTTCTTGGCCCTTGCCGGTGTCGCGGCGCTGCACGATGGCACCCAGGATGGCGATGGCACCGAACATGCCCCCCATAATGTCATTGACACTCGAACCCGCGCGCAAAGGATCACCTGTTCGGCCCGTCATGTAGGCTAGGCCACCCATCATTTGTACCACCTCGTCGAGCGCGGTTCGGTGTTCATAGGGGCCCGGTAAAAAGCCTTTAAGACTGGCATAGATCAGTCTCGGGTTGAGTTGAGACAGGCTTGTGTAATCCAGGCCATACTTATTCAATGTGCCTGGCTTGAAGTTTTCAATGACGACATCGGCTTGGGCGCAGAGGTCCTTGGCAATCTGCGCTCCGTCAGCTTGCCTGAGGTCAAGGCAAATGCTTTGTTTGTTGCGGTTGAACAGCGGGAAAAACCCTGCCCCTGAACCGAGTAGGTGGCGAGTGCGGTCACCCTCGATGGGCTCGACCTTGATGACTTCTGCGCCCATGTCAGCCAGCACCATGCCGCAAGTCGGTCCCATGACCATATGGGTAAATTCAACAACCTTGAGACCAGTTAAAGGAAGCGGGGGATTAATGGGGTTGAGCATGTCTGTCTGTTCTTTACTAAGTTCTTGGCGCAGGGGCCAATGAAGTTGCTTTGTTGATCCTCACAAATCCCTCACCTCGAAGCTTTACGGGTTTTCCCACAGCCCGTCGGGCCCCCAAGGAGTACCGGCAGCCGGGCTATCACGGCCGCTTCGAAAATATTGATCTCGTCGCCCAAGGGAAGATACCAGGGTGCCTCCCCGGGGCGACTATGCGCAGTCATTATTGCCAGGACAAAGCGGAAAGATCATTCGCAAAAATGGGTGAGCTGGCCCACATGCCCTTCAGATTCTTCTTGCCCACGGCCGCTTGTGCTGGATTAAAGATGAAGGCGTTGACGGCGTCATTGGTTAACTGCCGTTGCAGGTCACCAAACAACTGGGTGCGCTCTTTAGGATTCGTGCTGGCCGCGTGCTTGGCTGCGAGATCCCTAAACGCTTTACTGTCGTAGCCGAAGTAATACTGAGGATTGGCGTAGGCCATGTAATCGAGTGGTTCAACATGATTGATGATCGTGAGATCAAAGTTACCTTTGAAGGTGCCTCCTAACCACTGCGCCCATTCCACGTTTTCGATTTTGGCAATGATGCCGACTTTGGCTAACTGTGCGGCGACCACTTCCCCGCCTTTGCGGGCATAGGGCGGGGGCGGCAGGGTTAAAGTGACGTTGAACGGCGTTTGAATGCCGGCTTCCTTCAACAAGGCTTTTGCTTTTTCGGGGTCGTAGGCATATTGGCCGGTGAGATCCACGTAGCCTGCATCGGTGGGGGCCATATGGCTTCCAATCGGCTTGCCAAGGCCCTCGAGTACGCCGTCGATGAAAGCTTTGCGATCAATGGCGTGCATGAGGGCGCGGCGTACCCTTACATCATCAAACGGTTTTTTCTTGTTGTTGATGGTCATGATGCCCTTCCCCGCGGTATCGCCGATTTCAACAGAGAAGCGCTTGTCGCCTTGAAACTGTTTCAAACTCTGAAGCGCGCCAAAGCGTGGCATGCCGTCAATATCACCGGCCAGCAGGGCGGCGACCTGGGCGGCGGAATCGTTGATGAACCGGAAGGTCACCTTACTCATTTTGATGTTTGAAGGGTTTCGATACCCCTCCCACTTGCTCAGTGTGACCGCAGAGCCCTTGGCCCAGCTATCCAATACATAGGGCCCCGTGCCGACCGGCTTGGTGGCCGCGTTCGCGGCGGAGTCCGGATGCAAGATCACGGCGCTGTTTTCTCCCAGGCGGAACAGGAAATTGCCGTCAGGATTGTTCAATACCAGGATGACGGTGTGGGCATCCGGTGTGTCGATTCTGGAAATATTATCGAATACGGCTTTTTTGGCTTTATTGGTGCTCTTTTCGTCCTTGGCGCGCTCGAAACTAAACTTGACGGCACTGGAGTCGAAAGGTTTACCATCCTGGAACTTGACGCCTTTGCGCAGCTTGAAGTTGAACAACTTGCCATCCGGGTCCATTGTCCAGCTCTCTGCCAGGAGTGGAGTCACCGATCCGTTGACATGGATCTTGGTGAGGCCTTCGAGAATGTTGTAGTGAACGATCTCGCCAATGGCCGCCGCCGGTGCCGTGCTTGGGTCGAGACTGGTTGGTTCGAGAATCATGCCCAGAACCACGCTGTTCTTGCGCGCCTGGGCTTGTGCCTCGCCCGACACGGTACTCAAGCCTAAAGTGGACGCCGTGATGACACTGATGGTGCTTGCCAGCGTGAGCAAATTCAGCGCCCGTCGGCTTAGCTTAGTGGATTTTAAACTCATGGTGTCCTCGTTGGTTTTAATAATCGGTGCCCGGCACTGCGTCTAATAATGCTAGCGTATATGGGTGTTGCGCGCTTCGAAAAAGCTGTTCGGTCGCCCCCTGTTCAATAACGCGCCCCTCGCGAAGTACGATGACGTGATCACACACCAGATTAACCACAGCCAGATCATGGCTAATCAAGAGATAGCTGAGTCCCAGCCTTTCCTGAAGATCCTGCATTAAATTCAACACCTGGGCCTGAACCGAAACGTCGAGGGCACTCACCGGCTCATCCGCAACAATTAGCGACGGGCGAGTGATCAGGGCTCGGGCGATAGCGATTCTTTGCCTCTGGCCTCCTGAGAACTCATGCGGGTATTTGTCCAAGTCGGCGTCGCGCATGCCCACTTCCTGGAGCGCAAGGCCGGCCCGCTCGCGTCGTTCTTGTGCGCTGAGGTCGCGCCGGGCTTCAAGAGGCTCGGCCACAATGGCGTGGATTTTTTGCCTAGGGTCTAATGAGCCGTACGGGTCCTGGAAGACCATCTGTAGGCCGGCGCGTGTCTTGCGCAACTGCTCCGCATTCAGGGAATGCAAGTTCTGCCCCTTAAAGAGCACTTCACCGGCGCTGGGTTGCTCAAGCGCCATCACCAAACGAGCCAGCGTGGACTTTCCAGAGCCCGATTCTCCGACGATACCCAAACTCTTGCCAGCTTCAAGTTTAAAGCTCACCCCGCTTAAGGCTTCGAGCGTCGCCGCGGGAGCAAAGAGCGATTGACGGGGGAGGCGATAAATCTTCCCGAGGTTGCGGGCCTCCAGTAAGACTGTCTGACTCATGTGAAATTCCATCTGGGACAGCGTACGAGATGTTCAGCCTTAGGTTTATTAAGGGGCTGCTCGGTGGAGATGAGCGCAGGCTGGTGTTCACGGCAGTCATCCACCACCTTGGCGCACCGGTCGGCAAAGGCACAGCCTGCGGGCAGGTCGACCAGTTCGGGCACTCGGCCGGGAATGGTGGCTAGACGAGTACCGCGAGCAAGTCCCAGACGCGGTCTTGACGCGAATAGGCCTTGGGTATAGGGGTGTTTGCGTTCGCGAAAAAGTTCGCTGGTTGTGGCGCTTTCCACGACTGCGCCGCCGTACATCACCATAATGCGCTCCACCTGATCCTGCATCAGCCCAAGGTTGTGGCTGATCATCAGTAAGCCCATGCCATCTTCAAGCACGAGATTGTGAATCAATTGAAGCACCTCTTTTTGAACGGTGACGTCGAGAGCCGTGGTCGGTTCGTCGGCGATCAAAAGGTCTGGTCCGCAAGCTAGCGCCATGGCGATCATGACTCTTTGCCGCTGCCCACCGGAGAGCTGGTGAGGATAGGCCGTCAAACGCTCCTTGGCTCGCGGTAGCTGGACCCGCTCAAGTAGCTCAAGGGCGCCCGCTCGAGCCTGTGCCCCACTCAGTTGCTTGTGCAGGATCAAGGGTTCGGCGATCTGACGGGCAATCGTGTGTAGCGGATTGAGTGCGGTCATGGGCTCCTGGAAAATCATGGCCATGCGAGCGCCCCGCAAACGACCTAACTTTTCGTCGGACAAACCCAGCAGCTCTTCGCCATTCAGTTGAATCGAACCAGAAACTTTAGCAAGCTCGGGCAGTAGCCCCATGATGGATAAAGCGGTCAGAGACTTGCCGCAACCACTTTCTCCGATCAGGCCTAAGGTCTGGCCGCGTTCCAAGGTGAGTGAAATACCCCGCAAAGCATCGGCAGGCCCACGCGCTGTGGGCAAGCTCACCCGGAGGTCTTTGATTTGGAGTAAGGAGACGCCCATGATTTTGGCTTAGCGATGACGAGCCATTTTGGGGTCGAGCAAGTCACGCAGTCCGTCCCCGATCAGGTTCAGGCCAAGTACGGAGAGCGCGATGGCCACCCCTGGATAGACTGCCAACATGGGTGCCTGGAAAAGCTGGGTCTGAGCCTCGTTGAGCATACGCCCCCAGCTCGGTTGAGGGGGTTGGGTGCCCAGCCCCAAATAGGACAGGGCCGCCTCGGCAAGGATCGCAACCGCGAATTGAACTGTCGCTTGCACGATCAACACACTAGCGATATTCGGCAGGACATGGTCTAAGGTGATTCGCAGGGCTCCTTTGCCCGCGGTACGTGCGGCAGTGACATAGTCACGCGACCCAATGGCCTTGGCAGCGCCGCGAGAAATACGGGCAAAAATGGAAATGTTGAAGACGCCAATGGCAGCAATACTGATCATTAGCCCCGGTCCGTAAATAGCGGTGAGAATGATCGCCATGAGCAGGGCCGGAAAAGCGAAGGTAAAGTCCGCGCTGCGCATGACCAGCTCTTCCACCCACCCAGAGCGTGCCGCGGCCCATAAGCCCAGGGCGACACCAAAGAACAGGCCGATGCCGACGGCGATCACGCCCACCATGATCGAGTTCTGGCTGCCGACCAGGAGTTGGGAGGCAATATCACGCCCCAAGCTATCCGTTCCAAACCAATGTTGCGCACTGCCTGCTGCAAGCTTGTTGGGAATGTCGAGATCCGCAGGTGGCCAGGGCGACCAGAACAAGGAGAGTGCGGCCGCGAACAGCAATATAAAAACCAGAAGGCCGCCAAGCACAAAACTGGGATGACGGAGGGCGCGTTGCATGAAATTCATCGTTTACACATCCGACACCTTGAGCCTTGGATCGATCAGGGCGTACAACACGTCCACTACAAAGCTGATCACAATCACCGTCGCCGCCAGTAACATTACAACATCGCGAACGACAATCAGGTCGCGATTGGCAATCGCTTGAAAGACGAGTCGGCCAATACCAGGCAGAACGAAAACATTTTCTACAACAATTGCACCGGTAATCAAGTTGCCAAACTGAAGGCCCATAACCGTCAGCACCGGGATCATGGCATTGCGCAGTACATGCTTCCAAAGCACCGCCCGTTTCGACAAGCCTTTGGCACGAGCGGTGCGAACGAAATCCTCTCGCAAGATCTCGAGCACGGAGGAGCGCGTGACCCTTGCCAGAATAGCCGCCTGCACGGCCGCCAGAGCGATGGCCGGAAGCATGAGCGCCTTGACGGCTTCAAACCAATGGCCACCGTCCTCTTCGCGCCAGCCGGGAAACCCACCGGCGCTGACCCATTGAAGCTTTACCGCAAACAACAAAATGAGCAAAATGGCGAGCCAAAAATTGGGCACGGCCATACCCAGTTGACTGAGACTCATCATGCCCACATCGCCAGCACGATTGTGGTGGGACGCCGCGTAAAGTCCTGCAGCGAGCGCGATGAGAACGGTCAAGAACATGGCCATGACAGCTAGCGGCAAGCTGACCTGCATACGTTCGGCGATCAAGCTTGCCGTACTGGTCTCGTACGAGGTACTGAGGGCGGTTTCGCCGCGGACCAGTCCGCCGACCCAAGTGCCATAGCGCTTCAAGGCAGGCTGATCCAGCCCCAGCTTTTTCTCGAGCGCTGCGATGGATTCGGGAGTTGCCGTATCTCCCAGGATGACCTGGGCGGCGTTGCCGGGTAACAGTTCGAGCGCGGCAAAGACCGCCACCGAGGCGGCCGCCAAGGTGAGCAAAAAGGTCAGTATGCGTTTAACGACGAAAAGACTCATAAGCTGCCGTATGATCGCAGAAATCCCCATTAGAGCAAGCTGCAATGAATCCTACTTCCTCGATGCCCCAATCGTCTCGCCACCGCCTTCTCGCAACCGGATCCGGTAATCGTTTGGGCGATGTGTCCGGACTGAAGCTTGGGCATGCTCAGGCTCCAGGCAGACTCACCGGCTGTACCGTGATCCTGGCTCAAAATGACCCTGCGGGTGCGGTCGCGGCGGTCGATGTGCGTGGCGCCGCACCCGGCACCCGGGAAACCGATCTGCTCTCCCCGGAGAACTTGGTGGAGCGGGTGCATGCGATTGTTCTCACCGGAGGCAGCGCATTTGGACTCGCCGCCGCCGACGGTGTGGTGGCTTGGCTGGAAGAGCAGGGTATCGGCTTGGACACTGGTTATGGTCGGGTGCCAATCGTGCCTGCGGCGGTGTTGTATGACCTGCCTGTCGTCAGTGCCGGACAAAACCCCAAGATTCGACCGGACGCCGCGATGGGATATGCGGCATGCCTGGACGCCCAGACAAGTGCCGGTCGAGTAGATTTTAGCCAAGGAAATATCGGTGCTGGGGCTGGCGCGACAGTCGGCAAGCTGTTCGGCATGGCGCGCACCATGAAGGGCGGGTTGGGCGAGGCCAGTGTTCAGGTCGGGCCCTGGATCGTGTCGGCGGTGGTCGCATGCAATGCGATTGGTGATGTGCTTGACCCGAGTACGGGACAGATCATCGCGGGTGCACGTACTTCGGACGGCAAGCGACTGGGCGATACTCAAGCGATGCTCTTGCGTGGTGAGCGCTTGAGCCGTGTTCTGCCGGGTACCAATACGACGATTGGCGTGCTCGCGACCAATGCCAGCCTCTCTAAGGGTCAAGCAAAGCGCCTAGCCATGAGTGGGCATGACGGACTCGCCCGTGCCATTCGCCCGGCGCATACTCCTTACGATGGCGATACCGTGTTTGCCTTGGCCACGAATGAAGTCCAGGAAGCGCCAGATTTCATGTTGCTAAATGTGATGGCGGCGGAAGCGGTAGCCCGTGCTATCGTGAACGCCGTGACCTTTGCGACTGGCGTTCAGACAGTGGAAGGCTGGTTACCTGCGATGGCAGATCTTTAATCCTCGTTCAATTCTTCGGCGGCCATTTTCGGAGCAGTCTCTATGGATCAAGCGGTCAAGCCTTCTGAGCCAATTATTATTGCAGCGGCTCAGAAGTTGAAGGGAGAGTCTGTCGAGCTCCTCAAGGCCTTGGTGGCCCAGCCCTCATTGCTGGGGTACGAGGCCTCTGCACAGGCCTTGGTCAAAGCGAGCTTTGCATCGCTCGGCCTCAAAGTACATGAGTTCCTGATTGACGAGGGCAAGCTCAAAAAACACGAGGCTTATTCGCCCTCGATCATCTCTTACGAAGGTCGGCCCAATGTTGTCGGTATTCATGAGCCTAAGGGTCGAGTCAAGGGCAAGTCTCTCATTTTGAACGGCCACATTGATGTTGTGCCGGTCGGCGCTGAAGCCCTCTGGACCCGGCCGCCCTTTACGCCCCATGTGGACGGAGACCGTTTGTATGGTCGAGGTGCTGCCGATATGAAAGCGGGCATCGT
>JAYUOT010000424.1:0-25231 GCA_043760705.1 Betaproteobacteria bacterium | reverse complement strand
CCGAAGGTGAGCTACCGAAGACAAATCCAAGAACCAGTATCAGGATGAAGCGCGCGAACTTTTTTGAAGTGACAGTGGGGGTCATTGAATGCGACGTTCTCGTCAGGGTGGCAGAGACCCTACTCCTACAGCTTCGGGATTCGTATTCTGCTGATCATCAAGGAGCCCGAGAGTGCGAAGATCAGAACCAAGGGGTGGAGTTTAAAATTCATGAACGTGACTTCACCGAACCACAACTGGTCTCGCAAAGCGCCAGACCAGGCCGCATAGGCCATCATCAAGACTAAGAGCACGGAGGTGGGAATGGGTGTGCCTTCAAAATGTTTTACCTTGTTTGTACCTTCCGAAAGTGCCTCTGCGGTTACGTTGTAGCGGGCGAGTCTGGAGACGCCGCACGCAACGAAATAAGCCAAAACGATGCGATCAAAAAGTCCCTGCATGCCACAGGCGTAGGCGATGATGGCGGGGGCAACGCCAAAGGAAATCACATCGGCCAGTGAATCGAGCTCTCTCCCCAAGGCCGAGGAAGTGGTACGCCATCGAGCGATGCGGCCATCCAAAACATCGAAGACCAAGGCCGCGACAACCAACAGGCAGGCAAAATAAACATGCTTGACGTCCGAGGTTTCGATATAGCTGATGGTTGAAAACAGCGCGCCGACGCCGCATACGGCATTGGCAAGGGTAAACCAATCCGCCAAGTGAAATTCGCGAATCATCGAGAACGACTTTGGCGTGCCCTTGGGGAAGGTCTCTGGTTCGATCATGATGGGCTGTAGTTACGGACTAGCCGTCCAAATTGGATTGCCGACATTGTTTGCAACAAAAGGAGGCTCCTGCGTGTGGCTCGTGTGTATTAGCCAAGCCGAAAGACTGGCCTCGTACCATCTTAAAGCCAATAGGGGGTGCCGTAAAGCAAAAGCACGGGACGATGTTTATGCTTGGGCTCCGGGCCGCACAGTCGTGCGTCGGCGCACAGACCCCCGGACTGGATACTGCTAAGGGGAAGCGTAAAAATGCCATCGATGGAACCACAAGCACCGCTTGCCGTTCGCGGCGGCAGTGAGCGTGGCTAAGCTGAGGAAGCATCGGATCAAGGTGAGGGTGCTGTGCTTCGCTCACGCGGTCTTCCTGATTAAGAATTTGAAAAAGCTATTTTACCTAGGGAAGCGCGATTAAATCCGCGCTTCCCTAGGCATGGCTAAATATCTTAGCGAAACCTGACGAGCCTTCGCGACGCTCGGTCCGGAGCCTTCATCGTCAAGGCTTCATTCGGAATAGGACCCACGTAGTGAGCGCGTGGACGGATCAGGTTGCCCTGCTTTCTTTGCTCGATGACATGAGCGATCCAGCCCACAACCCGCCCAATTGCAAAGATAGCGAAAGCGGAGCCCAGCGGTAACGCGAGGTGCCTCCGTAACGCCACCAAGGCGAAATCGAGGTTGGGCAATAGGCCGCTGGCCGCATGCATCTGCGCTTCCAAGCGTGCGCGCAACGAATCCGCTGGCAGCCCAGCGAGGATCGCCCGTGCCCGCGGATCTCCATTGGGATACAAGGGGTGACCAAAGCCCAACTCCAAGGGGGCGGGATCTTCGTCTGGTTGCACCAGAAATTCGAGAATACGGGCGCGGCTCGACATCGTGGCTGACGGTAGTGACATCCATCGCTCCCAGTGATCTTCAATGATCGAGGTCACGCCTGCGTGCCGTGCTCCGGTCAAAGCGGCTAGCCCGGCGATGACACAAGCATCCAGCCTCGCTCCTGAAGAGGCCACGCAACGGCTTGTGAAGCTGGAGACGTTGAGTTCATGATCGGCGCATAGAATCAATGCTCTGCGAATCAATTCGCCCTGAGCATCATTGAGTTCCCACGCATGCTGCAATTGGCGGTGTACGGGCTGATGGCTCGGGACGCTTGGACAAGGGATCAAAGTCGTCGCCGCACGCATCAGATAGACAAGTTGAGCCCCCTGATGCGAAAGTGGTTTGTTTCCATGCCCGTCGTCGTCCTGCGCGACGAGTGCCATGAATGCCTTTAAACTACGCTGCGGGCTAGCTTTGTCGCGCCAAAGCTTGAGCTTGCGAATTTGCCCGACGGTCGGCTCCCTGAATGGAATATTGCAGATTTCGCGCGCTTTGCAATTCCATAGGCTCGCGGCAAGCTCTTCCAAGGACATCGTTGCCGAAAGTGCGACCGCATCCTTTCCCTGGTAGTACAAGCCGCCGTCTTTGATCGTGGTGAGCGCAGACTGCATGACAGGTAGGCCCCAGTTCAGACTGGCTTGAACAGCTCCTTTCGGGCTTCGTAACGTCATTTGACGCGTGACCAGATTTTCAACGTCACTACGCCGATACTGTTTGCTGCGCGAGCCCACGACAGGTTTCGATTGAAGCAGGCCGCGACTCACATAGGCATACAAAGTCTGACGGCTCACTTTCAATCGTTGGGCGGCTTCGCTGGCATTCATCCAAACATTGGTCATATCACCCCCTCTCGCAAGAACACTCTGTGTTTGCGCATCATATCCGCCCAAGTATTGATTGGGCCGATCAAGATTGACAGTCACTTTGAGCAAGGATTCAATCATCCTAATCCTGGATGCCGAGCCCTCCAAAACAGTGAGGCTAAATACTATGAGCTTAAAGCCTATGAACCCAAAAGAAACAGTTTCAACCCTCTGGCAAGACGCGGGGATGCCGGGCGAGTTATTGAATCATTTGACATTGACTGGTGTTGATCCGGTGATGCCCTCGTCTTTCGCGATCGGAAAGGCCGCGCAAGGCAGTATCGCGGCGGCGGCCCTGTTAGCTTCGGTGATTGGCCATCAGCGTGGCGGACCCTTGAACTCGGTGTGCGTCGATATGCAAGAAGCAGCATTGGAGTGCACTGGATTTTTCAGCCTCGACGGGGTAGTACCCCAGGTTTGGGATCCCATTGCGGGTCTCTATGCCTGCGGCCCAGAGGGCCAGGACGGGTGGGTGAGACTGCATACCAACTTTGCTCATCATCGCGACGGGGTGTTAAAACTACTGGGGTTACCCGAAGGTGCTGAGACATCAAGAGAGTCCGTCGCCCGGGCCCTCAAGACTTGGGGTGCGTACCGGTTTGAACACGCGGCGGCAGAAGCTGGAATGGTCGTGGCCGCCGTGAGAAGCTTCGAGGAATGGGATGCTCATCCCCATGCGCGTTTCGTGCGCTCGCAACCGCTCGTCTGGATTGAAAGAATAGCGGATGCAGACCCTTTGAGATGGCCACCATTGTCAAACCATGCCCCTGCCCCGCAAGCCAGGCCCCTCGAAGGCCTGCGCGTGCTTGACTTGACGCGAATCCTTGCGGGCCCGGTTTGTGGTCGCACTCTGGCCTACTACGGTGCGGATGTCATGCTGGTCAATTCCCCTAGCCTACCGAACATCGCCTCCATTGCCGATACCAGCCGCGGCAAACGATCTGCGCACATCGATCTCCTGACGCCATCGGGCGTTGCAGCCCTTCATCATCTACTCCAAGACGCGAATGTATTGGTTCAGGGATATCGTCCGGGTGCACTTGCCCGCCTGGGCTTCGACCCCTTGACCGTGGCCCAACATCGACCCGGTATCGTGTACGTTTCCCTGAGCGCCTATGGTGAGGAAGGTCCCTGGGCCGAGAGGCGCGGCTTTGATTCCTTGGTGCAAACGGCAACGGGCTTCAACCAAGCTGAAGCCCTGGGCGCCAATAAAGCGCAACCGAAAGCCATGCCGGTGCAGATCCTTGACTATGCCACGGGCTTTTTGATGGCCTTCGGTACACAAGCCGCCCTGTATCGACAGGCCCGGGAAGGAGGCAGTTGGCATGTGCGGGTGTCGCTTGCCCGAACCGGGCTTTGGTTGCGTTCGCTCGGCCAGATCAGCAACGGCCTCGCGGCAAGCAAGCCAAAAGTCGACGGATTGACCGAAACCAGCGCGAGTGGTTTCGGCCCGTTGATCGCTATGCGCCATGCGGCGCACTTCGCAGAATTACCCGTCGGATCGAGCGGACTCCGGGTGTCCATGCCGCCAGGATCTCATCCGCCTCAGTGGTGAGCAAGAGCCCTCGACGCCGACAAAACTTGATGAATCGCGCCAGTTCTTAGAGAGACTGAAACGACGTCGCACTCCACCCCGCTAGTGATGTGATACTGCACCGCACGGGCTTCATGGCTTCTCTATGGGAATCGCTTTCGGCCAAGTTTTCCGCGCCCGCCATTCTGTTGTTTCCAAGGACGCTGTCATGGAATTTGATTTCTCCCCCGAACAAAGCGAGCTCAAAGAGCAGGTTCGGCGCTATCTTGCCGATCATTGTGATCGTAAAGCCGTGCGCGCTGTTCTGGATGGCCCGGAACCCTATGACAAAGCGCTTTGGAAAGGCTTGGGCGAACTTGGATATCTCGGAGCGACTATCCCCGAAGCGTATGGCGGCTTGGGCGCAGGCTATCTTGAGGCCTGTGTCGTGGCCGAAGAATTGGGCCGAGCACTCGCTCCCGTGCCGTTCAGCTCGTCCATCGCCTTGGCGGCAGAATGCCTGATGATGGCCGGCACGCAGGCTCAGAAGCAAAAATACTTGCGCGCCCTAGCGACCGGAGAGGCGATCGCAACACTTGCGCTCGCCGAAGGGGCCGGACCGGTCAGTAGGCACTCAATCAACGCTGCGGCCACTCAAAAGGACACTGGTTTTACGCTGACCGGAACCAAGCTGGCTGTTGCAGACGGAGATATTGCCCATTTTGCAGTGGTGGCGGCCTCGGATTTAAGTCTGCCCCTACGATCTGATCGCAAGGCCAGCGGGGAGCAGGTGAGGCCAATCTCCTTGTTCCTGGTCGATTTGAACGGCTTGGGGGTGAGCAAGAAGCCCATCAATACCATTGACCCGACCCGCAGTCATGCCAATCTGGAGTTCAGGAATGCCCCTGCCGAAAGACTTGGCCCTGCGGGTGGCGGCGCGTCGATTCTCGATCAGGTCTATGACCGCGCCGCGGTTTTGATCGCTTTTGAGCAGTTGGGCGGCGCCGACCGCGCGCTGGAGATGGGTCGGGACTACGCTCTGGAGCGTTTCGCTTTTGGTCGACCCATCGGGTCCTTGCAAGCCATCAAGCACATGCTGGCCGATATGTATGTTTCCGCCACGCTGGCGCGCTCCAACTGTTATTACGCGGCTTGGGCGCTTTCAACCGATTCGCTTGAACTACCGATCGCTGCCGCCACGGCCAGAGTGAGTGCCACACAGGCCTTTCAGCATTGCTCGCGCAATAACATTCAGGTGCATGGCGGCATGGGGTTTACCTGGGAGTTTGATTGTCACTTGTACTACCGGCGCGCCAATCTTTTGGCACTCACCCTGGGTTCGCTATCCAGTTGGGAAGATCGCCTGATCGAACGCTTGCGACCGGCCGATGCGCACCCAGCGGCGCTGGCCAAAAATGCCCAGGAGGCCACTGCATGAACTTCAACGACACGCCCCAAGAGGCCGATTTCCGCGCTGAAGCTCGCGGATGGATTCAGGCCAATGCGCCGAAGCATTTGCATGATCTTTTGACATCCACTGGCCTGGGGCAGCAGGCCCTGCCTGGCAATGAGCAACTGGCCGCAGGCAAGGCCTGGCAGTTGAAGAAAAAAGAAGGCGGTTGGGCCTGCCTGCATTGGCCCAAGGAGTTTGGGGGACGGGGCGCGACGCCGATTCAGCGCGTCATCTTTCAACAAGAAGAAGGTGCGTACGCCAAGCTGTGTGCTGCTTTTGGCATTGGTCAAGGCATGTGCGCACCTACCCTGATGAGTTTTGCGGCGGATCCACACAAACTACGCTACCTGCCGCCCCTGGCTTCAGGAGAGGAGGTTTGGTGCCAGCTATTTTCCGAACCGGTTGCGGGTTCAGATCTGGCTGGGTTGCGCACCCGAGCCGAGCTCCAGGGCGATCATTGGCTCATCAATGGCCAGAAGATTTGGACCAGTGGCGCGCAATACTCCGACTTCGGTATTTTGCTTACTCGTACCGACCCTCACGTCGCCAAACACGATGGCTTGACGATGTTTTTCATCGATATGAAAAGCCCTGGGATCGAGGTGCGACCCATCAAGCAAGCCAGCGGTCAATCGCAATTCAATGAGGTGTACTTCACCAATTTGAGAGTGCCGGATCATCAACGCTTGGGCGCCGTGGGCAATGGCTGGCGGGTTTCGCTGACCACGCTGATGAATGAGCGCATGTCCATCGGAGGGAGCGTATCGACCGGCTTCCCGGAGCTTCTTGAGTTTTGCGCCCAATTCGAAACCGATCAAGGACCGGCCATCAACAATCCCGCTGTACGCTCCAAGTTGGCTCAGTGGGCAGTACGAGCCAGCGGTCTGAAGTACACCAGCTATCGCAGCATTTCAGCGCTCTCCAAAGGACAGATACCCGGCCCGGAAAACTCCATCGGTAAATTGGTCGCAGGTCAGATGGTTCAGGAAATTGCGATGTTCGCGCTCGACCTACAGGGTCAGGCCGGTGTGGCGGTCGATTCCCCGCTAGCGCAAGCCGGTGGGCGTTTCCAGGCCATGCTGCTACGTTCTCCCGGAGTGCGCATTGAAGGCGGGACGGATGAAATTCTACGAAATATCATCGGCGAGAGAGTCCTGGGCCTGCCGCCGGACATGCGGGCCGACCGGGGCATGCCGTTCAACAAGATTCCGACGGCTCACTCTCGTTAGCTTTGCCTCGTTAACTTGGCTCAATGCCAAGATCGCGCAGACGCTTAGTGATTACGGGAAACTCTTCGTTGTAATCGGCCAGCGCCTGCACCGGGCCGTTGACCATGGGTTCCAGGCCGCGCTCTTTAATGGCCCCCAAGACGTCGGGACCGTTGGCGATGGCCTGGATCTCTGTGCTAAGGCGTTGCACCACCGAGTCGGGCGTTTTGGCGGGAACCAAAAACGACATCCATACGCTGCGATCAAAGAAGGGGTCGACGACACCCAACTCCTTGAAGGTGGGCACATTGGGTAGGGCACTCGAACGAGTCCGGCCCATCATTGCCAGGGGCACAATCTTGCCCGCAAGCACATGCTGTTTAGCGGTGCCGGCAGAAGTAAAGCCACCGACCACTGTATTGGCCAGGAGGTCCTGAATGACCGGAGCTTCACCGCGCTGCGGTACATGGACCGCCTCAATCTTGAGGTTCTGAGCCAGGGTTTCTCCCGCGAGATGTCCCAGGCTGCCAATTCCCCAACTGCCATACGTCAAGCCTTTTTTGTTGGCCTGCGACCACTTGAGAAACTCTTCATAGTTCCTGATCCCTACGGAGGCATTCACGGAGAACAGTGCGGGGCTGCGCAGAATTTGCGCCACAAAGCGGAAATCCTTTTGCGGGTCGTAGGGAAGGTTCTTGACCAGCACCGTGTTGTTGATGAGGGGATCGTTCAGACTATAGAGAAGCGTGTGCCCGTCAGCGGGCGCGCGCGCCACTTCGGCGCATCCAATGGCACCGGAGGCGCCCACTTTGTTGTCGATGATGACGTTTTGCCCGAACACCTTCGAGAGCCTTTCGCCGATCAGTCGCGCGGTAGCGTCGGTGGCTCCGCCAGCCGGGTAGGGCACGACGAAGCGAATTGTTTTGCTCGGAAAGGCTTGGGCACGCGCTTGGCCGCTAAGACCCGTGGCGATGCCGGCGAGCGCTAGCAAAGGTAAAGGACCACTTGTTCTCAAGAAATCTCGTTTGTTCATCGGTAGGCTCCACTTTGGGTTTTGATCATAGGCCATGATTGGTTGACATGTCAACCAATCATGCATAATCTAGCAATATCTTTTCAAGTGCCCTCGACCGCCCAAAGGAGTTCTTCATGAATGCACCTATTGCGACTTCCCTACTCGCCTTTGAAGCGATTCCACAGCTCGACTTCGACCCTTATTCAGAGCAGCATTTGATGGACCCCTACCCAATGCACGAGGCAGTGCGCGAGACCGGACCGGTCGTGAGGCTTTCGCCCTATCCAAGCTTGGTGGCACTGGCTCGTCATGAACAGGTGCAGGCCGTGTTGCAAAACCATACCAGCTTTATCTCAGGCGCTGGGGTGGGCTTGAGCAACTTTAATCTCGAAGCTCCGTTTCGTCCCAAGAGCTTGATCCTCGAGGCCGACCCGCCCTTGCATACCCAAACCCGGTCCGTCTTGACCCGCATCCTGAGCCCCAAGGCGATCACCCAAATTCGTGAGACCTTCAAGAAAGAGGCGGAAAAAATGGTCGAGGCCTGTATCGAAAAATCTCAGACTCATGGTGCCGTGGATGGCATTCAAGATTTGGCCCAGCCCTATCCACTGAAGGTTTTCCCGGACGCTGTCGGTGTGGGCGCTGAGGAACGCGAGAATCTCCTGATTTACGGTGATATGATTTTTAACTCCATGGGTCCGCGCAATGAGCTGCTGGCGAAGGCCACCACGCGGATGAAGCCCGTGACCGAATGGATCATGCGGCAGTGCCAGCGTGAGAACCTTCGCCCCGATGGCTTCGGAGATCAAATTTATCAGGCGGTGGATCGCGGCGAAATCACGGCCGAGATGGCACCGTTACTGGTGCGTTCATTCTTATCGGCCGGTGTGGATACCACCATTAACGGGTTAGGCAATGTGCTTTTTTGCTTGGCGCATCATCCCGATGAGTATGCCAAGTTGCATGCCAGCCCGGCCCTGGCCCGTCTAGCCTTTGAGGAGGGCCTGCGTTATGAGGCCACCGCTCAAACCTTTTTCCGTACTGCCGGCAAAGACACTCAAATTGCTGGGTACGAAATTCCCAAGAACACCAAGGTGCTTTGCCTTTTAGGAGCGGCCAATCGCGATAAACGAAAATGGCCCGAGCCTCATCGCTTTAATATTGAACGACGCCCGATGGGACACGTGGGCTTAGGGACGGGGATTCACGGCTGTGTCGGGCAAATGGTCGCACGGCTTGAGGGAGAGGTCGTCTTAACCGCCATGGCTGAACGGATCAAGCGCATTGAAGTGGCTGGCCCCCACACCCGTCGGCTCAACAACACCTTGCGGGCTTTGGGCACCTTGCCGCTACGCTTCATTGCGCGATGATCCGAATGCGGCTCTGGCTCAGGCACCTTCAAGCGTGACCGGATTGTCGTTCTTGAAACCCGCAAAACACGTTGACCTGGCACGCTATACACCGGCGCTCTTCACCTGGATTGCCAATAAGCTTTCAAGTGGCGCGTCTTCGAACTATCTGAAGCTGTTCGGCGTGGGCATTGAAACTTGGCGCTGCCTGGTGCTGCTTGCCATTGAAAGCCCAATCTCCGCGCAAAAGGTCTGTCGTGTCATCGGGATGGATAAGGCCTCGGTGAGCCGCTGCTTTAAGCGCATGCAGAGTCAGGGCATCATCATGGTGATGGCCGACCAGGACGACGGACGCGCAAAGTTGGCTCATCTCACACCCAAGGGCCGCCACTTGCACGACCAAATCATTGGTCTTGCGCTCGAGCGCGAGCGCGCCTTCCTGCAGGTGCTTGAACCTGAAGAGCGGGAAGTGCTCATCGACTTGCTGAACCGACTGCATGACAATCTTCCGGCGGTCGAGGAAAGAACGGCCAGTTACGTGGCGCGACGATGGAAAGGTGTTACTTTGGCCGATAAAGCATAATTTTGCGATCCATGGCAACACCCATCTCGCCCCCTCAACCCTTTCCCCAGGAGAATCCTTCCGTGGATTTCGACAACGTCCTCAATGAGCGCCGCAGTATTCGCGGCTACAAACCCGATCCCGTACCTCGCAAGTTGCTTGAAGAGATCATCGCGCTGGCGATCCGTTCCCCTTCCTCCATGAATACCCAGCCTTGGCATTTCTGGGTGGTCACCGGAGAACCGCTTAATCGAATCCGCAAGGGCAACACCGAACGAACGATCGCAGGCATCCCACCCTCGCGAGAAATTCGTTCTCATGGCGGCTATGAAGGAGTGCATCGCCAGCGTCAAATCGACATCGCCGTGCAATTGTTCGAGGCGATGGGCATTGAGCGCCACGATCAAGAAAAGCGGCAAGACTGGGTGTTGCGCGGATTCCGCCAGTTTGACGCGCCCGCCTGCGTAGTGATGACCTACGACAAGGCCTTGCAACAGGGCGACATCGCACAATTTGATACCGGTGCTGTCGTCAATAGCTTGGTGCTGGCGGCTTGGTCGCGCGGCCTGGGTTGCGTCATTAATAGTCAGGGCATTATGCAATCACCCGTGGTGCGTGAGCATACGGGTATCCCCGACACACAGATCATCCAAACTTGTGTGGCGATCGGCTACCCAGACTTTTCATTTCCTGCCAACCAAGTTGTGTCGCGTCGCAGGTCCGTCGCTGATGTCGCCCAATTTGTTGGTTTCGCGGACGATCAGTGACGGTACTGGCTTCGAGCCACCTCGCTTATCCATACTGAGCATCCTCGGTACGGGCCGTGGCTCTAGGGAAGCGCGGGGTAGTCGGTGTAACCGACCGGCCCTGGTCCATAATAGGTCTTGGTATTCACTTCGTTCAATGGTGCACCCGTGCGCAAGCGCTGTGGCAAGTCCGGGTTGCCAATAAACGGAACCCCAAAGGCCACCGCATCCACTCGGCCCGTGCGAATAGCCTCTGCGGCCATGGCACCGGTATAGCGGTTGTTACCAATATAAGTGCCGCCAAAATTGCGCCGTGCATCTTCAAAGTCAAACCCATCCAGCGTGCGCTCCCCGCCTGTCTGGCCTTCAATGAAATGGATGAAGGCAATTTTTCTGTCGTTCAGCGCCTTGACCAGGGCGCCGTAAGTGGCCTGTGGATTGGAGTCGCGCGGGCAATTATTGGCATTGCTGACCGGTGATAGGCGAATACCCACTCGGTCCTCACCCCAGACCGACACGACCGCGTCGACCACTTCGAGGGTCAAGCGAATCCGGTTTTCAATGGACCCACCATAGGCGTCAGTACGATGGTTAGTGGAATCGCGGGTGAAGTTTTCCAGCAGGTAGCCGTTGGCTCCGTGAATCTCCACACCGTCGAAGCCCGCCCTTTTGCAAAGCGCGGCAGCGTTTCGGAAGGCCGCGACGATTTCCGGGATTTCATCCGTGCGCAGAGCTCGGGGCGTGAGGCGCTCACGTTTTCCCAGGGGCGTGTGCGTAGTGCCCCCGGGGTTTTGGGCGGACGCGGCCACCGGCAAGGCGCCGTTTGGTTGAAAGTCAGGATGAGAAATTGCACCAACATGCCACAACTGGGCAATGATCTTGCCCTCTGCCCGATGGACGGCTTCGGTGATGTTGCGCCAGCCAGCCTCCTGCGCCACGCTGTACACGCCAGGTGTTCGTAAGTAGCCCTTGCCCTGAGGCAGTATCTGAGTCGCTTCACTGATGATCAGTCCAGCGCCTGCACGCTGGCGGTAATACTCGACGTTCAGCTCGTGCGGGGCGTCGCTTTCCGGAAGGGCGCGACAACGGGTGAGAGGTGCCATTAATACGCGGTTTTTGCAATCAATCGCGCCAACTTTCATGGGTGTAAACAATTCAGGAAAAACGGCGGACGAGTGATTCATAAGGCCTGGGCGATGAGTTTTGAGGGCTGAGATTATCAATTTACCAGACGCTAGAACTTGTTCTTCGGAATAAACCGGAACAAGACTGAGCGCCAGCCACGTAAATCGCAATGTCCAGCCCACCTGGTTTCAGTTCCGCGTGAGACGTAATCCCGATTCGATGGATCTAATGCCTTACAATTTAAAAACGGCGCTGCTGGTTTCTTGGAAAAGGTGCGGCGCCATGAAAGGCTCCGTGTTCAAAAATACTTCCCTCGCTAAGTTGTGCTTCGGATGGGTCGCCGGGTTGGGCTTGGGTCTGATCGGACCGACTAGCGCACAAACCCAGCCTCAGCCCCTTGTTCAATCCAGCTTTCCGACTCGCCCGATTCGCGTCATTGTTCCCTACGCACCAGGCGGGGCCACGGACATTATGGCGCGCCTGGTCGCGGGTAAACTCACGGAGATCCTTGCGCAGCCGGTAATCGTTGACAACAAACCCGGTGCCAACACCGCCTTGGGTGCAGAGTTGGCCGCCAAGGCACCGGCCGATGGCCATACCTTGATGTTCACTAACGATGCTACCTTTGTGCTTAACCCGGCGCTTTGGAAGACCTTGTCTTACAACATGGCTCGCGACTTCACTCCGGTCGCTGCTGTGGCTTATTTGAATCTTTCGCTCACAGTTTCAGCGAACCTACCGGTCAACAGCTTCGCTGAGCTGGTCGCCTGGACCAGGGCCAAGTCCGGCACGATCAGTTATGGTTCCTACGGCGTTGGTAGTCAGGCCCATTTGATGGGCGAGATGTTCAAAAAAATCAGTGGCGCCGACATTGCTCATGTACCCTATAAAGGCTCCGCGCCAGCCCTGACGGATGTCATTGCCGATCAGGTGGTCTTTACCTTTCCGGCGATCCCTACGATTCAAGGGTTCCTCAAATCCGGTAGGGTCAAAGTACTCGCAATTTCTGGGGATAAACGTTCTGCGTTGTTGCCCGATGTGCCAACCTTTAATGAGGTCGGCTACAAAGACATGAACATCGGAGCCTGGTACGCGTTCTTTGCCCCGGCGGGAACACCCCGTGATGTGGTGGTTCGCCTGAACTCCGCCGTGGCGAGCGTGTTAACGAACCAGGATTTCATCGACAAGCAATTGACGCCGCAGGGAATGTTGCCGATGAATCTGAGTATTGATCAGGTTCATGCATTGATGCGGCGTGAGAGCGAACGGATGGCGCGCATTGTTCAACTGTCAGGTGCTAAGGTCGAGTAGTTGCCGAATGTATGTTCAGTGCTTGGAAATATTTGGAAGCCATCATCTTTTCGGGTGAAAGACACAATAACCTGCCTACTGCCAGCCTACTTACTCGTGTTGCCACTTTTGTACGAGATTTTTTTGATCGTCGGGTGCATAGTGCCGAGGATATTATTGCCTATGTCGGGCTGCCCATCATTGCAAGCAGTTTCATTATCCCTATGCCCCTGCGGATCGTCAGGAACCTCGGCCAGAAGTTGTGTCTGCCGAAAAGCCGTTCTCTAAGCAGGCCGAATTTTTTCGTGCGATTCGTGGACAACTCATGATGCGGGTCTTCCAGGACCCCACCAAGAAGCCCGCGCTGGCCATCATTAGCGCGAATTCAGGGGATGGGAAGACATATTTTTCGGCAAGTTTAGCGACGGTGCTGTCGCAATTGGGAGGCCGGACCCCCCTTGAGCTGATTGAGCGCCGGACATTTTCGGTGCTGATTCGAGAGTTGGTGAACCAATTTGATTATGTGATTGTTGACACCCCCGCAGGGAGTTACGGGTCGGACGCCTCGGCGCTCGCGATGAAATGTGGTGCGGCGCTGTGTGTTGCGAGACATCGCAACAGCAAGCTATTGGGTCTGCAAGAATTGATTGCCACCATGTCTGCTGGCTCCCTCAAGCTTGCAGGTGTCATCTGAATGAGTATCGTTAACCCGCAACCTTAGAGTACTTTCATGTCCTTCGAACCCTCCGCCAAAGTCCAGGAATTGCAGCGCCGCCTTGGCGCCTTTATGGACGAGCATATTTACCCCAACGAAAAGCAATTCTACGAAGAAGCCGAAGCACTGGGGCCCTGGAAAGTCTATCCCACCATTGAGGCGCTAAAGCCCTTGGCACGAGCGCAGGGGCTGTGGAATCTTTTTCTTCCGCAGTCTGAACACGGGGCCGGTCTAACAAACCTGGAATACGCACCTCTTTGTGAGGTCATGGGGCATTCGTTTTTAGCTCCTGAGGTTTTCAATTGTTCGGCACCCGATACTGGCAACATGGAGGTTCTGGCGAGATATGCGACTTCCGAGCAGCAGAGCCGTTGGTTGGCACCTTTGCTGGACGGACAAATCCGCTCCTGTTTTGCCATGACTGAGCCCAAGGTCGCCTCCAGCGACGCCACCAATATTGAGTCTTTGATCGTACGTGATGGCGACGAGTACGTGATTAACGGGCACAAGTGGTACACCACGAACGCGACCGATCCGCGTTGTGAGATTGCGATCTTTATGGGCAAGACCGATCCGCAGAACCCGGATCGCCATCTACAGCAGTCGATGATTTTGGTGCCGATGAATACACCAGGCGTGAAGGTGGTTCGGCCCATACCCGTTTTTGGCTATTACGGAGTACCCGACCGGGCATCGGAAGTTTTGTTTGAGAATGTTCGCGTGCCAGCCTCCTATTTGCTGCTAGGTGAAGGGCGGGGCTTTGAGATCGCACAAGGTCGCCTCGGACCCGGTCGAATTCACCACTGCATGCGTCAAATTGGATTGGCCGAGCGGGCGCTTGAGGAGATGTGCCGCCGAAGTCTTTCGCGCGTCGCCTTTGGCAAAACGATAGCGCAGCAGGGTGTCACTGTGGAGCGCATTGCAGAATCTCGCATTCTGATCGATCAAGCGCGCCTATTAACCCTGCAGGCGGCGCATCGGATGGATACTGTTGGCAACAAGGTTGCGAAGGCCGACATCGCGATGATCAAAGTTGCCGTACCCAACATGGCCAGCAAAGTCATCGATTGGTCCATTCAGGCTCATGGCGGCGGCGGCACCAGCAATGACTTTACCTTGGCGCGAGCCTATGCCATGTCGCGCGTGCTGCGACTCGCGGACGGTCCTGACGAGGTACATCGGGCTCAAATCGGAAAGCTTGAATTGCGCAAATACTCCTAAGAAAGCAATGGGCGACTCACCACACTATCGCCCGTCAATTTTTCGCGAGGTAGGATTTCATTCGCAACAACTCGGGCTGGTCGGGGTCGGCATTAGCCCAAAGCTTTTGCATTTGACCATAATATTTGCGAGCAACGCTTAGGTCGCCCAGCGCTTCTGCAGCGCGCGCTGCGCCGTTCAATGCGCGAAAGCGATTCGGCTCTTTCTTCATGGCCGTTTCAAACGAAGTCAGCGCGGCGGCAGGTTGGCCTGCCTCCAAGAGCATCTCGCCCAGCAACTCGCGCGCCGGTTTAATGGGGCCTGGTGAGACCGCGCTTTTCTCTGTGCTGTCCTCATGCTCCGCCGCTGCTTTCATGGCGACCAGTGCCGGTTCAGTTTTGCCCTCCGCAAACATTGCCCAAGCGTCCAAAACCTTGGCTTGAATGTCGGCCTGGTCTGCCCAGTAGCGAAGCTTGGTGTCCAGCATGTTTTGTTTGAGTTTGGCGAGTTGTACAATCTGCTCGCGCGCCAGCGCCGGGTCGCCAGAACGAGCTGCGCCCAGGCCGCGGGCGAATACATGAACGGCCTGGGCATGAGGAAATTGCGACCAAGCAAAGTCGAGATCATCTGGCTTCAATTGAAGCCTTGTAGCCTCGGCCCATTTCGTTCGTTCGACTGCCAGGCGCGCTGGAATGGCTGCCAAGGCAAATGCTGGAGCGAGACCGTCAGCATCCATCTTGGTGAGTGCACGAATATCGGCAAGGATCCGCAAGGCTTCGCGATCCTGTCCGAGCTGTAGATGAGCATAGGCCATGTAATCAAGCGAGTGCAAAGTCGAATTGAGATCCTTCGTCGATTGGATGACTGCGGTATTTGATGCAATCGAATCATGCCAAAGCCCAAGCCGCGTGAAGGTATGCGAAGGCATGTGAAGGCATGTGAAGCGCATGTGAAGCGCATGGGGTGCTGAGGGCGCAATATCGCGATACCGGTAGGCCGCTTTTAGGGCGCGTTGAGCCAGTGGCGGGAAATCGTAGCTATGAATAAGGTAGTGAGAAACACCTGGATGATCCGGGAGTGCAACGCACAGTTTTTCAAGATCTTCTGCCGCCTTGAGTTGATTGGTGTACTGCTTGTCGTTCGGATCATAATTCGCCGACAGCACGTGAGCATGGAAAATTCGCGCCTCAACATCCTGCCCCCAGTTGCTCGCAGATTGCGGCAGTGACCTGGGCGGTGGTGGCCGTGCCCCCAAGGTCGCCGGTATGAAAGCTCGGATTCACTGTCACCTTCTCGATGGCCTTCATCAGTGTTGTGGCCGCCCCCGGCTCACCGATATGTTCGAGCATCATGACCGCAGACCAGAAGGTGCCAATCGGATTCGCCAGGCCTTTGCCCATGATGTCGAAGGCCGAACCATGGATCGGTTCGAACATCGATGGGTAGCGGCGCTCCGGGTCGATATTGCCGGTGGGCGCAATCCCCAGACTGCCGGCGAGCGCGGCAGCGAGATCGCTCAAGATGTCGGCATGCAAGTTGGTGGCCACCAGGGTGTCGAGTGAGGCCGGACGATTAACCATACGGGCGGTCGCAGCATCGACCAATTCCTTGTCCCACTTTACGTCGGGAAACTCTTTTGAAATTTGCACTGCGATCTCATCCCACATCACCATGGCATGGCGTTGGGCGTTCGACTTTGTGATGACTGTCAAGAACTTTCTTGGGCGCGATTGGGCGAGCTTGAAGGCGAAACGCATGATGCGTTCTACGCCTGCGCGCGTCATTATCGAAACATCGGTGGCAACTTCAATCGGATGTCCCTGATGGGCGCGACCGCCCACACCGGCGTACTCACCTTCTGAGTTTTCGCGAACGATGATCCAGTCCAAATCTTCCGTTTTGCACCGTTTTAAAGGGGCATCAATGCCCGGCAAGATTCGGGTCGGGCGCACGTTGGCATATTGATCGAAACCCTGGCAAATTTTAAGCCGCAAGCCCCACAGCGTGATGTGATCCGGAATGTGCGGATCCCCCGCCGAGCCAAACATGATCGCGTCCTTGTCACGTAAAGCATCGAGGCCATCGGCAGGCATCATGATGCCGTGCTTTCGGTAGTAGTCGCCGCCCCAATCAAAGTTCTCGAACTTGAAGGTGAAATTGCTTTGCGCCGCGATGAGCTTTAGCACTTCGGTACCTGCAGGGATCACTTCTTTGCCGATGCCGTCGCCGGGAATGGTCGCAATCTTATAAGTTTTCATTGGGAAAATTCAGTCGCGCTGGTTGAACATGGCCCGATTGTATCGACTACAAGCGTCGACCAATCGGTTCGGGATTAATTTATACTTCGCTTCAAGTTAAGAGATATCGGCTGGCCCAAGCCCACCAACTTTCGAATAAAATCCACAGGCGCCAGCACTCATAAATTATACGGAAACAACGCTATGAACACACGTCGCGACACGATCAAAACCCTTGGCATGCTCGGCACTTCCGCAGCCGCTTACGGCGCCTTGGCAGCCGTCGGCCTGAGTGCCCGGAACGCCATGGCTCAGGCCCTTGAGCAAGTCAAAATCGTCAATGGCTTCCCGGCTGGCGGCACGGCTGATGCGACCAGCCGCCGCGTTGCAGAAAAGCTGGCGGGTACGTCCTACACCAAGGCGGTGGGTATTGTAGAGAACAAGCCCGGTGCGGGTGGACGGATCGCCTGCGAAACGGTGAAATCCGCCCCGGCCGATGGCTCCGTGCTTTTGCTCACGCCTTATTCCTGCATGTCGATTTACCCGCACATTTATAGCAAACTGAGCTATGACCCGGTGAAAGATTTTGTACCCGTTTCAATTGCCGCTGTCATGACCCACGGCCTGGCTGTCGGACCCTTGGTTCCAGCCACCGTCAAGACCGTCAGCGACTACGTCGCCTGGGCCAAAGCCAATATCAAGGACGCCAACTATGGCTCGCCAGCGGCCGGGTCGACGCCCCATTTCCTGGGTGCCCTGCTTGGCTTGCAAACCAATACCGAACTGCGCCATGTGGCGTATCGCGGTTCCGTACCTGGTGTAGCCGACATGATTGGTGGTCAATTGGCTTCCATGTTTACGCCCACTGGCGATTTTCTGGTCAATCACAAGGCGGGAAAAATTCGGATTCTGGCCACGTCGGGCGCCCATCGTACCCCATTCACACCGGACATTCCAACCTTCGCAGAACAAGGCTTTCCTCAGCTCACTACGGACGAATGGTTCGGCTTCTACGCACCGGCGAAAACGCCAAGCAGTGTCGTCGCTGCTGCCAATGTGGCCATTAGCGCCGCCCTTAAAGAGAAATCTTCCATCGACGGTCTGGCCACCCAGGGTCTGATTGCCATGAGTTCTACTCCCGAGGCGATGGCCAAGTCGCAACGCGAGGAGTTTGATCGTTGGGGCCCGTTGGTGAAGAAGGTGGGGTTTACTGCCGAGTCTTGATCAATTCAGGAAGGCCGATACTAAGTCCGTGCTTCCTTGAATGTAGGGCGGGACCAATTGCTTGCTTGACATCGAAGTGCAGGCTTTGCGGGCAAGTGGTTTGAGTGAGCGCGCAGCCCCCGATTGCGTATGATGGGCCAATGACGCCGCATTCACCCTTCATTGACATCATCAATCGCTGGTCGCAAAGCTGGGGAGAGTGGCTGCGCGGTTGGTGGCAAATCCTTTATATCGGCGCCCAACTCATGGTGCTCGCGTTTTCGCCCTCTAGCTACCGCGCTTCACAGCGCAAGGTGATGGCGCAAAAACTGTATGAAGCGACCGCGCCTCTGATAACCAGTTACATACTGATCTCGGCCTTGGTCAGCCTAATTGTCACCCGGATTGTTGTGACGACCGCGCTTACTTACGGCCTGTCCCAGTATGCGCTGGAGTTATTGATCCGAACCCTGGTACTGGAGTTGCTGCCCTTGTCGGTCGCCCTGGTCGTCGCGGTGCGTTACACCATGCCCGAGGGTAAGTTGGTGCGCGACCTAAGAGAGCGCGGCGAGTTTGCAACTCAGTGGCGGGCCGGTGGCGACCCGACCCGGGACGAATTGTTGCCTCGCGTTGTGGCAGGGGTCTTTTCAGTATTGCTCCTGGCTGCGCTGAGCGGCTTTGTGGCATTGGTGCTAGCCTATCTGAGTGTCTATGGATTCCACACTTGGGGCTATCCCGGGTACACTCGTTCGGTAGGTCAGGTATTTAATCCCGTCGTGGCCCTCGTTTTTACTCTGAAGACGATTTTCTTCAGCTTGGCGGTGTCCGTGATTCCGATCGTTTTCCGACCGCGGACCGACCCAAGCGACCCGAGTGGGGCGAACGCCGAGATCAAGGTGCTGGCCCGGCTATTCACGGTGATTTTGTTGATCGAGGTGCTCTCCCTCGTTGGCAATTACTATTGAAGTCCAGGATTTAGAACACTTTATGGACCCAAGCAATACCCCCCCCAAACCGGTGGCTCATCTTGAGCTGAAAGCGCGTTTGTTGATTCTGCTGCTCCTATTTTTGATGGCAGGCGCGGTCGCTTACGTGATGGTGGCGCGAGGCTTATTTGAAAGGACCCAGAAGTTGGTGTTGGTTGCCGACGATTCCGAAGGCATCGTGGTCGGTATGGATTTGACCTTCTCGGGCTTTCCGATCGGTCGAGTCGGCCGAATTGAGCTGTCCAGCGACGGCAATGCCCGCATTCTTGTTGACGTGCCCCTCAAGGACGCTCATTGGCTGCGAACCAGTAGTCTCTTTACGATGGAGAGCGGCTTTGTGGGGGGAACTCGAATACGGGCATTTAGTGGCATCTTGACCGATCCTCCCTTGCCGGATGGTGCAGTGAAGAAAGTTTTGCGCGGCGATGCCAAGGCGGAAATTCCGCTAATGGTGTCCAGCGTTCGTGAACTGGTCGCCAACATTACCGCTTTGACCGGACCCGATGCAGCGATGTCGGCAAGCCTTCGCAATGTTCAGACCGCCACCGAAAAGCTCAATGGCACCAGCGGTGGCCTTGGCCTATTGTTTGGCAACGAGGTCGATTCCAAGAAAATCGTCGCAACACTGGACCGCACCAACGCCTTGCTGACCCGATTGGACCGCTTGGTCTTGAAGGCCGATGGGGTAGCCAGTAAAACGGGTTCCCTGATTACGAATGCGGATTCCTTGATCATCAATGCGGACAAACAAGTTTTCGGGCCCAGCGGAGTGCTCAAAGATACGCAGTCTACGGTGGTGCAACTCAATGGTTTGCTGGCCGATGCCAGAAACAGCCTTAAGAAAGTCGATGCTGTGTTGGTGGAGGCGCAAGCGGTCGGCGTCAATGTCAAGGACGCCAGTACCGACCTCGGCGTACTTCGCGCGGAAGTCGAGAGCAGTCTACGTACCGTGGACCACTTGGTGCAGGAGATCAATCGCAAATGGCCCTTTGCAAGAAACAACGAATTGAAATTGCCATGAAGCAATTACTTACTGTCGCTCTATGTGCAGTGGTGACGATATTAGCGGGGTGCGCCAGCGGCCCGACCCCGCCCGACTGGAAAGCTAATGTGCTGGGGGCCACCGAGCGCGGCACCGAGGCCTATCTGACCGGTCGAACCCGTATCGAGCAGGTCGAGTTTGCGCGCGCCAGAAGTGATATTGCGCGCACCGGCAAGGCTGATCTGATCGGACAAGTTGAATTGCTGCGCTGCGCCACTCGCGTGGCCAGCCTCGTGTTTGAGGCCTGCGAAGGGTTTGACAAACTTGCGGAGGATGCAGGTCGTGCCGAGCGAAGTTACGCGGACTACCTGGCAGGTCGCTTGAAGTCCGAGGATGAGCAGCATTTGCCCGCCGCCCAGCGTGACGTCCTCAAAGGCGGTGCCCAGGCCATTCAGGCGATGCCCAATCCCCTGTCGAGGCTCGTGGCTGCGGGTGTATTGTTCAGAATGAGTTTGGCGGATCCCGCGGTGATTGCTTTGGCCACAGAAACGGCATCTGCGCAAGGTTGGAGTCGCCCCTTGCTTGCCTGGTTGACAGTGCAGCTCAAACGAGCCGAGTTGGCCGGGGACCAAGATGAGGTCGCAAGGATCAAGAGACGCATGGATCGGGTGCTGCCGATGACGTCGCGCTAAACGCAGCCACTCTCACACCCAAGTCACCTCAACAAATAATTCGCCTGAGACACGGCCTCTGCCCAGTTGGTTTTGCCCAAGGTGGTCGCGGTGTGAATCATGTAAGTGTCCACATCCGCGCCATGCCAGTGTCGCTCGTTTGGGGCAATCCAGACCATGTCGCCAGTGATGATTCTTTGGGGTTTCTCGCCGTCCTTGCAGATCCAGCCAGCACCTGCGATCACGGTTAGTACCTGGCCACGCTCGTGCGAGTGCCAGTGTGTGCGTCCGCCAGGGGAGAAGAACACATTGCCGATCATGACGCCGTCGCTGGCCGGCATAATCGGGTCGGACCAGACGATGCCAGTAAATGTCTCGGAGCGTAGCTCGGATGGCTTGCCCTCGCTTCGTGCGTGAAAAACTTCCATGATGGTTCTCTGTTTGCTTGATGAGATGAATTAAATTCGATGCAATTGGTTACCACCATGGCAATCCACGCCACGCATCAGAACCACCTCGCGCCCGGAGTGATCGGTGATCCCCATTTGCACTGATTTTTGAAGGGCGAGCTGGCGGTCAAAAAGGCTTGTGGTGGGCATGAAGCGCATCGTCATCCCGCGCCTCGGATTGGGCGAGGTGTTCGGTTCTGAGCCATGCAACAAATAAACGTCATGCAAAGAGATCTGCCCGGCGCGCAGGATGATATCCGCCGCCTCGGCTTCGTTGTACTCAGACGGCTTGAGTTCCTGAGTGAGCGTGACGTCATCACTTTTTAAGGTGTTGTGTGCTTTGAGCGCGCGAGAAGTGTGTGAGCCTTTGATGACTCGCAAGCAGCCGTTGTCTGGCGTGGAGTCGTCCAGGGCCAGCCAGGCGGTGCAGGTGGCCAGCGGTCGAATCGGCCAATATTCACCGTCTTGATGCCAGGGCGTTCGTTTTCCGTTGCCTGCAGGCTTGGCGAAAAAGCTGGTGTTCCAGAGGGCAATGTTGGGCCCAATGAGTTGCGCCACCATGTCGAGGATTGGCTGGTTATTGCAATAAGCCAGAAAGCCGGGCTCATATTCCAGGAGGGCCGGGCAGTAGTCGCGAAACTGCGGCTCACGATCTATGAGTTTGGAGTGCAGTGCTTTTATTTCCTCGAGAATTGAATCCGACACCCTGAAATCCGGCACGATATAGCCGTCACGGTGGTATTGCTGAATTTGGTCTTCGGTAAGCATCGTTTGACAAACCTTTCGCCGTGTCGACATAGAAGTGCAGAGCCCAGGCCTTAGGGGCAGGCCCGAGGGGAAGCGAAAATCTCCATCACCGCTCAACATCGTCATGTTTGAAAGAAATACCCCTGTCTAGCAAGGTTAACTCTTCAAGCCGCGATTGGACAATCTTAAGCCGAACAAATGGATCGTCGTCGTGTCGCTGTAAAGATTCCACAGGTACCCCTTGTTCAACGCTGAGATTGAATTTCTTGTCGACTAGACCGATACTGGTGGAATGTCGCCCGATCCTGAAATCACCAGTAATGCCTTACCCAAGGGCCATCGACTGGAGGAGTTCACCTTTCTGGGAACGATTGGTCATGGCGGCTTTTCGATTGTTTACCTGGCCTACGATGCCATGCTGGATAACCAGGTGGCCATCAAGGAGTATATGCCCTCGAGTGTTGCGGCCCGGCTTGCTGGGCTGACGGTATCGGTCAAGTCTGATCGCTATCAGGAGGCCTTTACCGCCGGCCTGAATAGCTTTATTAACGAGGCGAGACTTCTGCGCCAATTCGACCATCCGGCGGTGGTCAAGGTTTACCGCTTTTTCGAGGCGAACGGCACCGCCTATATGGTGATGCCGTACTACCAAGGCCTGACTCTCAAGCAATGGCTCAAAGATCGCGGGACGCCACCGGACGAGGCTTGGCTCAAGGCAATGCTCAGGCCTATTCTGGATGCGATGGAGTTAATCCACGCCAGTAATTGCTTTCACCGGGATATTGCGCCAGACAACATCATGATGCTCGCTGATGACCGGCCCATTTTGCTTGATTTCGGCGCGGCGCGGCGCGTGGTCGGCGATATGACGCAATCACTGACGGCGATTTTGAAGCCGGGTTTTGCGCCCATTGAGCAGTATGCTGACATACCCGGAATGCGACAAGGCGCGTGGACCGATGTCTACGCACTGGCGGGAGTCCTTTACTACGCCTTGATGGGTGTTGCACCTGTCGCCTCGGTATCACGGGTTGTCAAGGATTTTCTGCCCTCTCTGCACGAAGCACTCCCTGGAAAATATTCCGACCAGTTCCTGCATGGGATTGATTGCGCCCTGGAGGTTCGGCCTGAGGACCGGCTCCAAAGTGCTGAGCAGTTTCGCCTGGCCCTCGGCCTTGAGCGGATTGAAGCCGCTGCACCGACCGCCCTGGGCTCCTCGGTAAACCTTCAAGACGTATCGGGCCAAAGCGCACCAGCAAGTGCTCAAAAACCGCCTCCGTCGCACGAGTCCACACAGTCGTCTGACTCGTTGAACCGTGGGAGCGGCGCCGCTCTGTTGCGCACCCCTAGCGTTGCGCGGCCACACAACCGAACCTTGTTCGCTGGGCTTGCACTCCTGATTGGCGGCATTGCAGCCGGGGTGACCTGGTTTTCACAGACGCCCAAGCCGGCCGTGGTGCTCACAGGCAGTGTTTCCAAGCAAGTTGTGATTGAGCAGGCCACTTCGGCAAGAGAACCAGCGCCATTACCGGTACCGGCAGCACCGGCAACACCGATAGTGCCAGCGCCTACAGCGCCTGCACTTACAGCACCCGCACCCGCACCCGCACCCGCACCCGCACCAGCACCAGCACCAGCACCAGCACCAGCACCAGCACCAGCACCAGCACCAGCACCAGCACCGCCAGCCCAGGCGGATGGGCCGCCTCGCAAGATTGTTGACACGGCTTTGGAAGAGAAAGCCTTTTGGGATGATGCCAAGCGCGTGGGAAGTGTCCTCGCGTTTGAAGCTTATTTGAAGGAGTATCCCAAAGGCCGTTACGCGAGCCTGGCAAAGGCGAATATTTTGCAACTCAAGAGCGAGCGAGAGGCACAATCAAAGTCAAGTTCGCCACAAGATTTACCGAAAGAACCCGTGAAGACAGTACAAAATGTGCCCGCCAAGCCTGTCCCTGTTGAGATGCCAGTAACGAAAGCGCGCACTGAAACTGATTTAAAGGCCACCCCGTCGGTCAAAGCGGAGCCGCCGAAATTTGACCCGCCGAAGGCAGAACGGAATGTAACGAAAGATGCCCCAGTTGCCTCGAGCAAAGTCCCCGCTAAACCACCTTTCCCGCGGCCCATATACTCGCCGGGTGACCGTTGGATTTTCCAAAAAACCGAGGTCTGGCTAAATGACTCGAAACCGCGCAACCAAGCGCCCTTCGAAATCACTGAGATCACCGCGTCCGGCTATCGGGCCAGAAGCACGGGAGTCAACCGCACGCAAAACCTCACGCTCAACTTGGACGGTAATCTGCTCTACAAAATCGATGAACATAGCTTCGTGAACAAATATTTTCAGTGGCCTCTGGCGCTGGGGACGGCATGGGGCAACGATCGCCGCGTGCGTGGATCGGACGGCAAGTTGTTCGCGATTGATGAAAAATGTCTCGCCGCGAGTTTGGAGGCGGTCAGCGTACCGGCGGGCAGTTTTCAGACCCTACGTGTCGATTGTCATGGATTTGATAAACCCGACAATGCACCGGCCAACCGTTTCGAACAATCGCGTTGGTATTCGCCAGAGGTGAAGAGACTAGTGAAATCAAGCTATAAAAAATGGGGCGCTGGCGGGCTGGTACAACACGACGTTTACGAGTTAAAGGAATATTTCGTCAAATAGTTCGTTTACGATGCCCTGGCTTGCTTATCAATCGAGCACTCCTGAACTGGACGCTTCATATTTCGGCAGGCAAAGTTGCCATGTGGGTATCAGGCGCAAAAACGGATCCAATCCCGCCAGTTTACTTTTCAAGAGATGCCAACGTTCCAGGTCAAACGAATCCCTGTACAGGTACGCAACCCAGTCGGCCAGCAGCACGGCCGCATAGGTCTCTGGGTCGCTTCCCGCGCCCATTAAAAGTCCGGCGCTGTACTGGTATCCGGCCACAATAATCGCCGCTTCATAGCCCCAGCGATGGAGCGCAATCGCTGCCGTGCCTGCACGAAACGTCACATCCTCAGCGAGACTCGACTCTGCCGCTGAGGCAATCGCGTTGAGCGCCGCCGGGAACTCGGAAAGATCGAAATTGGCGAACAAGGCTTGCAGGTGGGCCGCCAGTGCAGGGGTGTTGGCTGCATGCCAGAAGTTGAAAACAATGGTTTGTCTTGGCTGGGTCACTTCCGAGACTGCGTGATAGGAATCCGGGTGCAGTAGAAAGCCAAGAGCGGTGTTGTACTCAGGATTGACGCTCAATATGGCTTTGCCCTCTTGCGAAAAAAATAATTCAAGAAC
>JAYUOT010000423.1:0-9739 GCA_043760705.1 Betaproteobacteria bacterium | reverse complement strand
CCGTGAGCTCCGCAAAATGAACCCGACTGAGCGGCAGCTTCACCAAGCTGGCGTCATCGAGCTGTACCGCGAAACTGGTCGTCTCAGCCGATGACAAGACCTCTTTAACCCGGCGCGCTTCCAATTGCAGGGCACGCTGATCGTAAGGATTCGTGATCGTAAACCCGGTTTCCTTCAGAGCCCATTCGACAATCGTTTGATCGAAGTCGTCGCCACCGAGTGCCGAGTCGCCCCCTGTGGCCACCACTTCGAACACTCCTTTGGTCAGCCGCAGAATCGACACATCAAAGGTCCCGCCGCCCAGGTCGTAAATGGCGTAAAGACCTTCTGAGCCATTGTCCAGTCCGTAGGCCAAAGCCGCGGCCGTGGGTTCATTGAGGAGGCGATACACCTTGATGCCGGCCAAGGCGGCAGCGTCTTTAGTCGCCTGACGCTGCGAGTCATCAAAGTATGCGGGCACGGTAATGACCGCACCATCAATCTCACCGCCGAGTCTGGCCTCAGCAATGCTGCGCAATCGTTTTAGGATCTCCGCTGAAATTTCAATGGGTGTCAACGAGCCACGACGAGTCTTCAAGCGCAGGACGCCTTGATCAGCACCCTCCAAGTCGTAGACCAGGCGGGAGGTGTCTACATCGGCCAGGGCTCGACCCATTAGTCGCTTCACCGAGACAATCGTATTCTTTGGGTCAACGCGCGCCTGCGCCAAGGCCTCATGACCGACTTGAATCGAACCATCGTCGGCATACCGCACCACCGAGGGCAACAAGGCATGTGCGTGTTCATCTTCGAGCACTTCTGAAATACTGGAGCGCACCGTCGCAACCAAAGAGTTGGTGGTGCCTAGATCAATACCAATGGCAAGCTTTCGGTCATGAGGGTCCGGCGACTCGCCAGGCTCGGAAATCTGCAGTAACAACTCAACCTCGTTGGCTCAAATCTTCTAGGAACTTTTCAATGAAAACTAACTGACGGGTCAGGCCGGCGGCCTGCGTAAAGTTTTGCTCATCATCGATCAGACTTTGCAGTCGCATCTGGCATTCTTCCGCCTTGGACTGCGCTTCGGCTCGCAGTTTAGCAAGCCTTGCAGAATCAAGACGCGATTCGTCAAGAGTCTCCCGCCATTCCATCTGCAGCATCAAGAATTCAGCAGGCATCGACGTATTGCTTTCCAGCCCGACATCGACCCCAGCCAGCTCACACAAGTAGGCTGCACGGCTCGCGGCCGAATCCAGTACTCGATGAGCCTGATTGACCTGTGCCGCAAGTTGCAGGGCAAGCCTTCGCTGCGTGTCCCCTGCTCCGATAAATCGATCTGGATGAACAAGCTTTTGCAAAGTGAGATAGGCGCGCTCCAAATCTGCCCGATCGAGCGCAAACCGCTTGGCGAGGCCGAGCAACTCAAAATAGTTTTTTTGGAGAGCTTGCAATCAGCCAGCGACTTTATACTTTAAAAGACTCGCCGCAACCGCACTCACTCTTGACGTTCGGATTGTTGAATTTAAAGCCTTCATTGAGGCCTTCTTTCACAAAGTCCAACTCCGTACCGTCAATGTAAGCCAAACTTTTAGGATCGACCAGAAGCTTTACGCCATAACTCTCAAAGGGCTGATCTGCCGCGCCTAACTCATCCACATATTCAAGCTTGTAGGCGAGTCCAGAGCAACCCGTGGTTTTCACACCCAGTCGCAAACCCACCCCCTTGCCCCGTTTCTCCAAGAAACGGGCAACATGGTTTGCAGCGGCTTCGGTAAGGGTTACAGCCATGGCTTAAGCCGCTTTCGCGACAGAGGTTTCGACGTGCTTGGCTTTGTAATCCATGATCGCTGCCTTGATCGCATCTTCCGCGAGGATAGAACAGTGAATCTTCACAGGTGGCAGGGCCAATTCGTCGGCGATCTGGGAGTTTTTGAGACCCATGGCTTCGTCCAAGGTTTTACCTTTCACCCACTCGGTGACGAGTGATGACGAGGCAATCGCGGAACCGCAGCCATAGGTTTTGAACTTGGCATCCTCAATAATGCCCTGGTCGTTGACCTTGATCTGCAACTTCATGACGTCACCGCAGGCGGGCGCACCCACCATGCCGGTACCCACGTGAGGGTCGGCTTTGTCAAACGCACCCACATTAAGAGGGTTCTCGAAATGTTCTACTACTTGGTCGCTATATGCCATGATTCTCTCCGACTTTTCAACGGTGCCTGTACGCACTTTTTCGGTACAGTCATCCTAACTTTAATTCTAATGTGCGGCCCATTGCACAGTATTCAAGTCCACCCCTTCCTGGAACATCTCCCAAAGCGGTGACATCTCGCGCAATTTACCGACTTGATCGTTCAATACTTTGATGGCATGATCAACGTCGTCGATGGTCGTAAAACGGCCCACCGAAAAGCGAATCGAGCTATGCGCCAATTCATCACTTCGACCCAAGGCGCGCAGCACATAGGATGGCTCCAGACTCGCCGAGGTACAGGCCGAACCGCTGGAGACCGCGATGGTTTTCATCCCCATCATTAAAGACTCACCTTCAACGAAATTAAAGCTGACGTTAAGGTTATGCGGCACACGTCGTTCAAAGTCACCATTGACATAAATTTCTGGAATGGCCTTCAGGCCCTCCATCAGCCGGTCACGCAACCTACGAACCCGCTCATTCTCGGTGCCCATTTCAAGGCGTGCCAGGCGAAACGCCTCTCCCATGCCGACAATTTGATGGGTCGGCAAGGTGCCGGAGCGCATTCCGCGCTCATGTCCACCCCCGTGCATTTGGGCTTCAATACGTACCCTGGGTTTGCGGCGAACATAGAGTGCCCCCACGCCTTTCGGTCCATAGGTTTTGTGAGCGGAAAAGGACATTAAATCCACTTTTAAAACCGCCAAATCCACCACTACTTTACCAGTGGCTTGAGCAGAATCGACATGAAACAAAATTCCCTTGCTGCGGCACAGCTCACCAATCGCCGGAATATCCTGAACGACACCAATCTCGTTATTGACGAACATCACGGAAATCAGAATTGTGTCCGAACGAATAGCAGCTTCCAGGGCCTTCAAATCAATCAGACCGTTGGGTAATACATCCAGGTAGGTCGCCTCAAAGCCTTCGCGCTCAAGCTCACGCACCGTATCCAGGGTAGCCTTATGTTCGGTCTTGACCGTAATGATGTGCTTGCCTTTGTCTTTGTAAAAGTGCGCAGCGCCTTTAATTGCAAGATTGATGGACTCCGTTGCACCAGAGGTCCAAACGATCTCCTTCTCGTCACAACCCACTAACTTGGCGACTTCGACGCGCGCATCTTCCACAGCCTTTTCCGCGTCCCAGCCATAAGCGTGGCTGCGCGAGGCTGGATTACCAAAATTTTGCCTCAAATAAGGCAACATCTTGTCGACCACACGATCATCGACCGGTGTAGTTGCAGAGTAATCGAGATAGATCGGCATTTGCATAATTAAGGCTCAGTCCCCTAAAGAGTAGTGATACGCCCGTTATCGAGAGAAATGGTTTGTAGCGTAGAGGTTGGAAATTCGAGGGCAGCGCGATGCTCACGCAGCACAGATAATTCGCTTGGCGCTTTGCGTGGGATGCGATGGTGCTGTTGGTCAACGAGACTAGCCAAGGTCACCGAGTTCAAAAAATCAACCATCTTATCGGTTAACCTTGACCACAAATCATGGGTCATACAGGGCCCGTCTGCATGACAGTTTTTCCGTCCTTCGCACTGCGTTGCATCGAGCGGTTCATCTACAGCAATAATAATTTCAGAGACGGAAATATCGCGCGCCGCCCGAGCCAGGGTATAGCCTCCGCCCGGACCGCGTGTACTTTCAACCAGGTCGTTACGACGTAGCTTTCCGAACAATTGCTCCAAATACGAGAGTGAGATGGCCTGGCGTTGACTAATACCCGCCAAGGTCACCGGGCCCTGCGACTCACGCATGGCCAAGTCAATCATCGCTGTCACCGCAAACCGTCCTTTAGTCGTCAATCTCATCATTAACCCCGAGAAACGTAGAAGATCAACCTCCACTATAGGTCTATTCCGACTATTTTAGTCGAGAATCCGTTTTCACCAAAGGGTCATTGTCTATAACAAACAATATATTTATTCCATCCTGCTTCAATACATGTTTTTGATCTAAGAGAGCTTGAGTGGCAATTCTCTTAAACGCCTGCCCGTCGCTTGAAAGATCGCGTTGGCGACGGCCGGGGCGATGGGCGGCGTTCCCACTTCTCCAATGCCCCCAAGCTCCGCTTGGCTATTGACCACGACCGTTTCAATCACAGGGCAAGCCCCCATCGTCAGCATCGGATAGTCGTTGAAATTACCCTGTCTGACGGCGCCGTCTTCAAAGTCGATGCGGCCATAAAGTGCGGCCGTCAGCCCAAAAATAATCCCACTCGAGATTTGCGCGCGAATGTTGACGGGATCAATGCCCAAACCACAATCGACCGCCGCAAACACTTTGCGAACCCGAATGGCCCCGTCTGAGGAAACTTCCACTTCGGCAACTTCTGCAACGATGGAATGAAAACTTTCGGCGATCGCCACCCCGCGCCCGACCTTTTTGCCTTGGCTGGGTGCGAGAGGCTGATCCCATTGCGAAAGCTTGGCCACTTCGTCCAGAACCTTCAAGTAGCGAGGCTGCTGAGCAAGTAACTGGCGCCGATAGGTCATAGGGTCGAGCTTGGCGACGACGGCACACTCATCCAGGAAGCTTTCCGTAAAGAAGGCGTTAAAGCTATGCCCGACACTGCGCCAAAACCCCACTCGCATGGGTACCGGCACCTTGGCATGCTCAACTTTCAAGCTTCGAAAATCATAAGGCAAAAAGGTCGCACCTTCCGCGTTGGTTTTGTCTTTTAGACCACCGCCAGCGTCCGGGATCATCCGCTGAGTAAAGGCCTCGGCCACCGAAGGCCCTGCAATACGGTGATGCCAGGCCAGCAAATTGCCCTTGTCGTCAAATCCTGCGTCGAAGCGAGACAGCGCCGCGGGGCGATAAACATCATGGCGGATATCTTCCTCTCGGGACCAAATCGTCTGTACGGGTCGACCGGCAACTGCTTTGGCAATTTCCACGGCCTCAACAATGAAGTCGGGCTCGGCGCGCCGACCAAAGCCACCACCAAGATAAGGGGTATGGACCTGCACGGCGTCGCCATTAAAACCGCTGAGCTTTTGCGCGAACCACTTCACCAACGTGGGCGACTGGTTGCCTGCCCAAACAGTACATTTGCCGTCCTTGATGAGTACCGTGCAGTTCAAGGGCTCCATCGGCGCATGAGCCAAAAACGGTACTCGATACTCGGCACTGATCTTGGTTTTGGCGGCACCCATATTGGCTTTGAGATCGCCACGCGACTCATATTCGCTCAAGCCGCCTTGATCAATCGCTGTAGCATACCGTCCAAAGACCTCGCCGCTCGACATCTTGCTGTCTGGTCCATCTAACCATTCGGCTTTGACCTTAGGGAGAGCGCTTTTGGCTTGCCAGTAACCTTCTGCAACGACTGCATAAAAGGATTCACCCTTGACTAGTTGCAGCACGCCAGGAAGCTTCTCGATAAGCTCTGCGCTCTTTAGCATGGAACCCAATTTGGGGGCGTGCACGATGGCTGCATAGACCTGCCCATCCTCACGAATATCCATACCAAATTGTGCCGAGCCATCTGTTTTAGAGGGCACATCCAATCGTGGCATGCCTTGACCGATGAGCTTGAAGTTCTCTTGCTTTTTGAGTTCGCCCATGACAGGGATCGTTGAGGCTTCGGCAGCCAGTTCACCAAAGCTCAGAGACTTGCCACTGACCTGATCCGTCACCATGCCGTTGGCGACTAGTAGTTTGTCGGCATCCACTCCTAACTTTTTGGCGGCTGCGGCTACTAAAGCTGCGCGTGCCGATGCACCGGCTTGGCGTACCGCCATAAATGCGTTTCGAATCGAAGTAGAACCACCTGTTGCCTGTACACCTAAGGCCCGTAACAATTTGTCCAGGGTCCAGCGGGCACTGCTGGCAACCATGCCATGATCTTCAGGCTGGAAGGGCAGTCCATCGAGCAAGAGCAGGGGGTTGGCGTAAACCGCATGCACCGGCGCCTGCGAAGCGCTGAGCTTACTTAAATCACAATCCAGCTCTTCCGCCGCAATCATGGCGATGGTGGACATAATGCCCTGCCCCATTTCCTGGTTCGGAATCGCGACATCGACAGCTCCGTTTTTATCGATGGTCAGCCAAGCACCAAAACTACCGCCGCCTTCTGGCACGGGCAACCTGAACGTCTTGTCTTTGGAAAGCTTGTTGCCCACGTAGCCCGCCCCTACGGCGAGCCCGCCCCCAATCAAACCCGCTGTGATAATAAAAACACGACGCCCCCAACCCTTGGGTTGCCCTGCCTTACGATCAGAAAACGTAATATGCTCACTCATGGCTTCATCTGCGCAGCCTGTTTAATGGCCGTCCGCATCGCGGGATAAGTGCCGCAGCGGCAAAGATTGTGGATGGCTGCATCAATATCGGCATCGCTGGGCTTGGGCTTGTCGCGGAGCAAAGCTTCGGCCACCATTAAAAATCCGGATTGACAATAGCCGCATTGGGGGACTTGCTGGGCGATCCAAGCTTTTTGCAAAACATGGGAGCGATCACTGGACAAACCCTCAATCGTCTTGATGGACTTGCCCTCGAGCGCTTGTATCGGCATCACGCAGCTTCGTATCGGGACGCCATCAGCTTGCACGGTACACGCTCCACAAACGGAAATACCGCAGGCGAACTTTGTACCCATGAGTTTGATCTCATCGCGCAACACCCATAGCAGGGGCGTATCGGGTGCGGATTTGATCTCTCGATTCACACCATTAATGTTGAGTTTCAATCGGGTCTCCATCGATGCTTGAGCATCCTTTGGCGCGTAGTGTAGCGAATTGATCATCCCATCATTGAGTGAGCGGAATAGGTGTCATAAAAAAGCGGCCGAAGCCGCTTTTTTTATGACACTTTTAGTGTCGATCAAGAGGTCGCCCGAGTTTTTAAGCAGCGGCCACCTGAGTCGCACGCCGCTTAGCGACCTCCTGCAAACCAGTACAAGCGTCCTCAATATAATCGAGACACTGTTCAAAACCTTGCGCATTGCCGTAGTAAGGATCGGGAATTGTTGCCGATTCATGTTCCGTCGCAAAACGCATCAGTAATTGAATTTTATGTTGAGCGCCCTTCGGAGCCGCTGCCTGTAGAGCAGCTAAATTATCCCAATCCATTGCCAGAATGAGATCGTAGTCTTCGAAGTCTTTTTCCTTGACCCGTCGTGCACGATGATCACCATACTGGTAGCCCCGCTTCGCTGCGGCAGTGATGCCGCGCTTATCCGGTTGCTCGCCATTATGAAAAGCGTGCGTGCCTGCTGAATCGCACTTGACGACATCTTCCAGACCAGCTTGGCGCACTATGTGATTAAACACGCCTTCGGCCATGGGAGAGCGACAAATGTTCCCCATACATACAAACAACACCCTGGTAGTCATTGCCAACGACAGAGGTTCCCTTTTAGCCATTTTTCTATCCGCCTGAGTAATAAAACCAAAAATAGCCGCGAGCTTCTTCAAGAAAGACTTGAAGAGCTTACGCGGCTCGATCAGCCACGAACGGGACAACATTGTTTTTTCCGTTCGAACCAAAAACTTGCTCCTTAAGCGCCCCCAGTTGATCTCTCACGCTGGCAGCTTTTTCAAACTCGAGATTCCGTGCGTGGTCGAGCATCAGTTTCTCGAGACGTTTAATTTCTTTAGCGATGTTCTTTTCAGACATCACCTCGTAGTGCGCTTGAGCTTGCGCGGCCTTGAGTTCTTCCTTAGCCTCGCGAGGATCGTAAACACCATCAATCAATTCCCTGACCTGCTTGCGAACACCCACCGGCACGATGCCGTGCAAAGTGTTGAAGGCAACCTGCTTGACGCGACGGCGATCGGTCTCATCAATCGCGCGCTTCATCGAGTCGGTCATCCGGTCGGCATACAAAATAGCTTTCCCATTGATGTTCCGCGCGGCCCGACCCATGGTTTGGATCAAACTACGCTCTGAACGCAAAAAGCCCTCTTTGTCTGCGTCGAGAATCGCGACCAGCGATACCTCAGGAATATCCAAACCCTCGCGCAGCAAGTTAATGCCTACCAGGACGTCGAACACACCCAGCCGGAGGTCACGAATAATTTCCACCCGCTCGACGGTATCGACGTCAGAGTGCAAGTAACGCACCTTTACATGGTGGTCAGATAGGAAATCCGTCAGGTCTTCGGCCATTCTCTTGGTCAAAGTCGTCACCAAAACTCGATCCTTCACCTTGACACGCTCATGAATCTCGGAGAGCACATCCTCTACTTGGGTCGTTGCAGGTCTGATTTCAATAGACGGGTCAATTAATCCGGTGGGGCGGACCACTTGCTCAACCACCTGACCAGCATGGGTTTTTTCGTACTCTGACGGCGTCGCGGACACGAAGAAAGTCTGACGCAGCTTGCCTTCAAACTCATCAAAACGCAGCGGCCGGTTATCAAGTGCAGAAGGCATGCGGAAACCAAACTCGACCAAGGTTTCCTTACGCGAGCGGTCGCCTCGGTACATGCCGTTCAGTTGGCCGATCATGACATGGCTTTCATCGATGATCATCAGGGAATCATCGGGCATGTAATCGACCAGGGTCGGAGGCGGCTCACCAGGCTTAGCACCAGAAAAATGCCTGGAATAATTCTCAATGCCCTTGCAAAAGCCGATTTCTTGCAGCATTTCCAGATCAAACCGGGTGCGTTGCTCGAGCCGCTGAGCCTCCACAAACTTACCCTGATCGTAGAAGAACTTGAGCCGATCTGTGAGCTCTTCCTTAATGGTCTCGATGGCCCGAACCACGGTAGCGCGCGGGGTCACGTAGTGAGACGAAGGATAAATCGTGAACCGAGGGATTTTCTGACGGGTGCGACCGGTTAAAGGGTCGAACAAGGTCAGGCTCTCGACGGCATCGTCGAAAAGCTCAATTCGCAAGGCCAGCTCAGCATGCTCGGCCGGGAATATATCGATCGTATCGCCGCGCACCCGAAAAGTACCGCGAATGAAATCGGTTTCGTTGCGCTTATATTGCATCGCCACCAAGCGTTGCAATACATCCCTTTGGCCCATCTTGTCGCCCACTCGCAGGGTCATGATCATGGCGTGGTATTCGTCGGGGTTACCGATACCGTAAATGCATGAGACGCTGGCCACAATCACCACGTCGCGACGCTCAAGCAGAGATTTCGTCGCCGACAGGCGCATCTGCTCGATATGGTCGTTGATCGAAGAATCTTTCTCTATATAGAGATCGCGCTGCGGCACATAGGCCTCAGGCTGATAGTAATCATAATAAGAAACGAAATACTCAACGGCATTATTGGGGAAAAACTCGCGCATTTCCGAATAAAGCTGGGCGGCCAGGGTTTTGTTCGGCGCTAACACCAGGGCGGGACGACCCAATTGGGCGATCACATTGGCCATGGTGTAAGTTTTACCGGAACCCGTCACCCCTAAAAGCGTCTGAAAACTCAAGCCATCATGGATTCCCTCGACCAACTTGGCGATGGCCTGCGGCTGATCACCGGCGGGCGCAAACGGCTGATAGAGCTGGAAGGGACTGCCTTCGTAGCTCACAAACTTGTTCTCAGTGAGAGATCGTTCAACCGTTGGACCGGACATTTTGAGGTGTTAAAATCAA
>JAYUOT010000422.1:0-4485 GCA_043760705.1 Betaproteobacteria bacterium | reverse complement strand
AGCGACGAGCCTGTTCGGTGGAGGCCATTGTCAGCGACACCCTGGGCTTGGTCGATATTGAAGCCAAGCGTCTTGGCGTGGCGATTGAGGCCAAAACGGACGCATTTCTCCCGGCCTTGTATGCCGACCCGATTCTGATCGAACAGGTGCTCGTGAATCTTTTGAAAAATGCCGTGGAAGCAACCCGATCACATCACTTGAAAGACCCTCCGCCTGTCACACTTCGGGTCAGCCTGGGCACTCAACGAACTATTCACTTTGCAGTGATTGACCATGGCGGCGGCATTGCCGATGACACGCTGGCGGGCCTGTTCCAGCCGTTCTTTTCAACCAAGGCCGAGGGCATGGGCATGGGTCTCAATATCTGTCGCTCGATTATCGAGCTTCATCAGGGGCGCCTATGGGTCGAACCGAACCCTCAAGCCAGCGGCGGCGGATCAGTCTTTAAATTCATGCTCGGTGATGCTCCCGACACGGCGCCAACTAATGATGTCACTCCACTTAACGACATCACCTCACCCAGCGAAGCCACTGGGCCTAACCAGGCAAGCCCCCCGCTTTCCAAGGAAACCATCACGTGATCGAGCCGCATTCAATCAGACCAACCCCTCTCACCAAGCCACGGGGGCTCGTGTATGTCGTGGACGACGACGACGCCGTGCGCGACTCCATGCGTTGGCTTCTTGAAGGCAATGGTTTTACCGTCCGCTGTTTCGCGGAGGCCGATAGCTTACTGAGAATCTTGCCTTTAGAAATGCATCCGGTATGCCTGGTGCTGGATGTACGCATGCCCGGCATGAGTGGTGTCGAGCTCCACGAAAAGTTACTGAGCCAGTCGATTCATGTGCCAGTTATTTTTGTGACGGGGCACGGCGATGTGCCTATGGCTGTTGAGAGCATGAAGCGTGGCGCCATCGACTTTCTTGAAAAACCTTTTAACGATGTTGAGCTGTGCACCCTGATCGACAAAGCACTGTTCTCGGCAGCCAAAACATCCCACGAGAGCGGCGCCCTGCAGCGCGCCCAAAGCGGCTATGAAAAGCTTTCAACCCGTGAACGTGAAGTGCTGGCCTTAATTGTCAAAGGCCGGCTCAATAAACAGATTGCCGACGATCTGAGCATCAGCATCAAAACCGTCGAAGCCCATCGCGCCAACATCATGGACAAAATGGATACGCGCAATATGGCTGAGCTGATGAAATCGGCGCTACGGGTTGTTTCACCGTAGGAATTCGAGAGCGATCTCGCTTCGATGACTACAGAAAATCAAAGGCCTAAAAATCAGCTTGGACTCCCGATTAAGCCTAAAGATTCGGTAAAAATTACAAAACTAAATGTCAGTGCTATAATCATTGGCTTACCAGATCGTGGTAAGTCCAAATCAGCGCCCGTAGCTCAGTTGGATAGAGTACCTGGCTACGAACCAGGGGGTCGTGGGTTCGAATCCTGCCGGGCGCGCCAATTTCAAAGTAGATCTAGCCGAGTTTTTTCTCGGCCCGCTGATGGTACTTTAAAAATCCTATACCAAAGCACCCTGCCAACCAGGGTTCCAGCTTGCGTCGGCGCTACGCGGCATAAAGGGCAGAACATTGCCTTTCTGGGCTGCGAGAGCAAGGCCTTCAAGCTGCGGTGCGCGTTCGCCTAAAGTCGCGGCGCGCATGGCGGAAACCGGTTTTGCAAGATCACTGCTGTGCACCAGGCTAATCGTTTCGATACGGCCACAATTCATGTTGAGCACCAGATCGGGATAGCGATTGGGCTGACTCGCGGTGATTGGTGACGCACGGTCAGTACGGAAACCCCGAATTTGGCCTGAATACCATGCTGCGAAGACGCGGGGACCGGCGAAGGGGAACAGACTTTCCATGCTCATGGGCTGCTCATGCTTTTGCACGCAACCCAGGCCAGAAAGATAGAGCCATCCATCTTCAATTTCCCACTGCGCGGTGTACTCGCCTTCGCAGGGGCGTTGCCCAATCATGCTGAAGTAGCGCTCAAGGGGCTGGTCGAGCAATTGAAACTCGCGTCCACGATGGCTCAGCAAATCATGCGACGTCGCTGCCGTGGTGACGGCAGGCTTCAACGCAGCGTATGAGGAGAAGTTTTTCGAAGCCGAATGAATCAAAGAAGAATCATGTTTTGTAGCAAATGCAACAGGTGTCTGGCTGGACATATCAAACCTTTTTTGGATGTTATGGTTTGAATGTGCAGTATTTCCTTGCGCTTGCCATCGGCGCTCAGATGAACAGCCGATAGTGCCGGTTAGAAGGCAAAAAACAGCTCGATTTAAACAACAGAACACCTATACAGTGTGGTGAGTCACAATCCATCAGCCCAGAGGATGAGGGTTTCCAAGGGGGCTCAATAAGCTCATAAACTCCTTGCGTGTGGTCTCATGAGTACGAAACACACCGAGCATGCGACTGGTCACCATGGACACACCGGTTTTATGCACGCCTCGGGTGGTCATGCACTGGTGGGTCGCCTCAATTACGACCGCAACACCCTTGGGTTGCAGCACTTCATTAATGGTATCGGCAATTTGTGCCGTCAGTCGCTCTTGAATCTGCAGGCGCTTGGCGTACATATCAATAATACGAGACAACTTTGAGATGCCCACCACTCTGCGTTTGGGAATGTAGGCAATATGAGCCTTCCCAATGATAGGCACCATGTGATGCTCACAGTGGCTCTCGAAACGCACATCGCGCAAGACGATCATCTCGTCATAGCCTTCGGTTTCCGAAAATGTTTTGCGTAAAATTTCCTTAGGGTCTTCAGCGTAGCCTGAAAAAAACTCATCGTAGGCGCGTAGTACACGGTCGGGCGTTTCGAGCAGGCCTTCCCGGTCGGGATCATCGCCAGTCCACTGAATGAGAGTGCGGACGGCCTTGAGCGCCTCCTGACGTGAAATCTTTGGCGAGGGGACGGAATTTTTCTTAGTGGCCATGCGGTGCTTCTATGAGCGAGGTTGGTGTGGACAGGAACGACGCCTTGCCGTTCGTTGGGTGTCATCATAGAGCAAAGTCCGCAGCAGCCCCGCCTCACCCCAACAAAGTCGATTTGCCAGCCCCGGGCCTCGTTGAAGATGCTCAAGCTGTGCGCTTAGTCACAAAACCCAAAACTTTGCATCGCAAGCCGCTTACAAATGGTCACTTTGGACCGATGAGCGGCGGTTTTCACGATAAAGTACGGTCATGAACAACCGAGGCGTTCAATTTAATTTCGAGGAATGGGCAGAGCTCTATCAGTCCGATCCTTTCGCGTTCGAAGCAAGACGCAAGGCGACCTTGATGATTGAGGCGGCGCGAAGCGGCCCGGCCGCGCGCGAAACCGTGGCCATGCTCCTGGCACAGAGACCCTCTCGTGATCGTCACGTGAGGCTGGAAGGGGCGCTCAACCAAATGACCCGTTCCATGGCCGTCCTGGCGATTCACCTGCACGATCTCGCCCAGAGTTTACAAAAACTTCAAATTGACCCAGACGAGCGGAAACCCGCTTAGTAGGGTCTCTTTGGCCCACGAATTCTCATCCGCTAGAATTCACTGATGAATGCTCCCTTAAATCCCAGATCCGCCCAATCCCGCGTCCGTGTCGCAACGGCAAACACAAGCCCGACTGAGACCTTGGGAAAACCCATGTCAGTGGTGATACGGGAGCGCTTGACGAGCTCAGGCTCCCGGTTTTTCGCCAATGACAATATTGCGGCGGCGATTCATAGCCCTGAAGAGCTGGCGGCTTTAGAGTCCGAAGTGCAAAGCAAAATGCATGAGGTCTTACAGAGTCTGGTCATCGATACCGACAACGATCACAATACCAATGACACCGCGCGCCGGGTCGCGAAGATGTTTGTACGAGAGGTGTTTGCGGGTCGCTTCAGCCCAGCCCCGGCCATCACTACTTTTCCCAACATCGAGAAGGTCAACGAGCTGATGCTGGTCGGGCCGCTCACGGTGCGCTCAGCCTGTTCGCATCATCTTTGCCCAATCATGGGAAAGCTATGGGTCGGTGTCCTGCCCAAGCCTGGCTCTAAGCTGATCGGTCTATCAAAATTTGCAAGAATTTCCGACTGGATCATGTCGCGTCCACAAATTCAAGAAGAGGCCGTCAAGAACTTAGCCGACCATCTGGAACGTGAACTCGATCCGGCCGGTCTTGCGGTGGTGGTCAAGGCTAATCATTTTTGCATGCATTGGCGTGGCGTGAAAGACAACGGTAGGATGACCTCCTCCGTAATGCGCGGCGAGCTTCATTCCTCTCAAGCGCTCCGGCAGGAGTTTTTGTCTTTGGTGAAATTGGACGACTGAGCCGCGAGGCACCTCTCCTAGGCTGCGACCGGGCGCCCTCTCGCCTCTCGTGGCCCAAGCTACGCAGGCTAGCTGCCCTGCCTTCGCCCATGGCACCCAGGCCGATCACTCCTACCTTAGTTTGCGTCAAGAAATTTTCCTTGCGATGTTTATCCAAACTGTTTAGCGGGCTCGCTTT
>JAYUOT010000421.1:0-9788 GCA_043760705.1 Betaproteobacteria bacterium | reverse complement strand
GGGTAAGCCGGTCGCGGGGGACTCGCCCGTGCTTGCGCATCAGGGTATTGTGAATCAGTACAAAGTCTTTACCGGAGTAAAAAATGGCTGATATTTCGCTACAGCGCAAACATAAGCTTGGACTTAAAAAAGCCAAAGTAGCCGCTCAGAAAGTTGCCGACGACCTGGCGGCGTCTTTCGACATGGAGAGCGCGTGGGACGGCAACACCCTTAACTTCGAGCGAAGCGGTGTCAACGGTCAATTGGTGGTCACCAAGGAGCTCGTGGTCATGGATGCCCAATTGGGTTTCTTGCTGTCGGTCTTCAAAATCAAGATTGAGGAGCAGATCAACGAGAATTTTGATAAGTACTTTGCCTAGTGGGGCTCACCCCACGAGGCTAAGGTCTCCATTAGTCTTTGAGCGTCTCAATCAAGGCAATGTATTGATTCTTGGCTTCGTTGGGGTCCGTGCCCTTGATCTCATTCCAGGCGTCCCATTTGGCGCGCCCCACCATATCGGTAAAGCCAGGGCGCTTGCCCTCCACGTCCCCACTACTTCCTTGCTTGAAGAGGGCATACATTTTTAGCAAGCTTGCATTGTCGGGTCGTTCGGGAAGATTCTTTGAATCTGCCACGGCCTGTTCAAATTTTGAGCCTAAATCAGCCATTGCCTGCCTCCTAGTGGTGATATCTGCGAGCAAGACGCCATCTTGCCCAATTTTGCCGCGCACGGGCCGGAATTGGCCGACGCTACGCGGTTTCCTCGGTATTATATGGATGAATTGATCGAGCCGTCTAAGCGTTTGAATTTGGCCTAACCGAAGCGACCTAGATCAGAAAAAGAGGGGGAAGCATGTCTCGTGAAAAAATGTCTAACGTCGACCATGCTTGGTTGCGCATGGACGGCGAATGCAATTTGATGATGATTTTGGGCGTGAACGTCTTTGAAAAGAACGTGTCGGTCCCGCGCATGCACAAGCTTCTTCAGGAGCGCCTCCTCGTGCATCGGCGTTTTCAACAAAAAGTGGAGCCAGAGGGCAATGGCGCGTATTGGGTCACCGATCAGGCCTTTGACCTGGGCTATCACTGCTTTGAGACCCACTTGCCGGGAGGGACTCATGGCCAGGTGGGTGATGTCGAGCTACAGGCCTATGTAGGCGATTTGGCCATGCAGCCCCTGAGTCGTGATCGACCCCTCTGGCAAATGATCCTGGTGCAAAACTACAAGGGTTCGACCGCCTTGATCACCCGAGTGCATCACTGCATTGGTGATGGTATTGCTCTGGTCGCCGTGATGCTCTCGCTCACCGATCAGGCGGACGGAATGAGTGCCGCCGCCGCCGGGGTCCGACAAAGCATGAAAGCCGAAGAAGCGGCCGGTCTTGAGTCCAATCCCTGGGTGCCCTATCTCAAACCCTTAACCAAGGCAACGGTAAAAGCGATTGAGGTGACGGAGCATGCGCTGTCTCGCTCGATGCAAACCATCGCTACGCCCGACCTCCTTGTGGAATATGCCGGGATAGGTTCGCAAGTCATCAAGGATATTGCTTCTTTGGCCATGATGACCAACGACTCGTCTTCGAGTTTGAAGGGCAAACCCGGCCGTAAAAAGGCGGTGGCCTGGAATGAGCCGCTACCGATCGAGGAAGTCAAGCTGATCGGTAAAGTGTTGGGCTGCTCGATCAATGATGTTTTACTCAGTTGCGTCTCTGGAGCCATTCGCAACTACCTGAATGTGCGGGGCGAACCCGTGAATGGTTTGGAAATTCGTGCCATGGTGCCTGTGAACTTGCGTCCCTTGCAGGATGCCTTGCAACTGGGCAATAAATTTGGTCTGGTGCCCTTGGTTCTTCCGGTGGGGATTGAAAATCCGCTGGAGCGTTTGTTGGAGATCAAACGGAGAATGGTCGAGTTGAAGACCGGCTATCAAGCGCTCCTGGCCTTCGCGATTCTCGGCGTCGTGGGCACTCTTCCCAAAATGGTGCAGGATCAGGTGCTGGCGCTTTTCAGCAATAAATCTACGGCCGTGATGACCAACGTACCGGGTCCCGCCCTCCCCATCAAGATGGCCGGAGAAACTTTGAAACGAGTGATGGTCTGGGTGCCGCAATCGGGAGATATTGGTGTCGGCGTGTCGATCCTCTCTTATGCCGGTGGCGTACAGTTTGGTCTCATTACGGACACTGTGCTTTGCCCTGAGCCGCAAAAAATTATCGACGGTTTCGCCCCGGAGTTTGAAAAGCTCTTGCTCACTGTGATGATGATGCCCAAAGAGCTGCTGGTCACCGGGCAATGGACTGCAAAAGAGGTGGCGCAACGCATTTTCTCAGTAGCGTAAGGAACTACGTCAACTATTCCTCAAATCGTCAATCACTGGACACTGAACTCATATGCATAAACTCTGGATCTTTTTACACTTGGTGGGCGTGGTCGTCTGGATGGGCGGCATGTTCTTTATGCTGCATTGTCTGCGTCCGTCTCTCGAGGCGATCGACGGACCGCTACGCCCCAAGTTGATGTTGACGGTGCAAGACAAGTTTTTTAAAATGGTCACCGTATCTCTGGTCTTGATCTGGGGTAGCGGTTTGGCGATGCTCTACACTGCGATCAGGAATGGTCTTAGGCCCTGGCCGATCGGCTGGCACGTCATGGTCACCCTTGCAGTCGTGATGACCTTGGTTTTTTTCTATATCCGTTTCGCGTTGTTCACACAGGCCCGACAAGCCTTTGAACAGGCCAAGCCCGGTGAGCTCGGACCACTCATGGAGAAAATCCGAATGGCCGTCATGGCGAACATGGGGCTAGGTTTTCTAGTGATTGCCGCAGCGATCTTCGGACGATAAGGATTTTGGGTCTTCAAGTCTTTCTCTTTTCTCAGCTTGAGGATTGGTTCGATGCCTTTGCACTAAGGGTAGGATCAGCGCTCAGCTTCGAGCTTGCCCAGCGCGATGTGGTACTGGTTCCGAAGCTGTCCTTCGCGCCAGTCCTGGAGACCTCGCTGGCGCGACGCTTCGGGGTTGCGGCCGGGCTCGAATTTGATTTGCCCGGCCGATTTCTGTGGTCCCTCACTTCGGCCAGCTTTGCGCAGGTTCAAGGACAGGCACCTTTTCAGGCCGAACGTTTACGTTGGACGCTGTTTCAAATCTTGCAAGACGTTGAGCGCCTGCCGCCGGCTCTTGCCCTGCGGGTCAAGCAACTTGGAGGTACGCTGACGCCTCGATTTGAATTAGCCAATCGCTTGGCTCAAGCGTTTGAAGCTTATGTGGTGAATCGCTCGGACTGGCTTCAAGCCTGGCAGGCCTCGGAGCGAGTCGCGCGTGGTAGGCGGGCAGGATCTGGCGCTGACCCGGTTCCTGGCCTGATTCATCCAGAGCGCTTCGATGCTCATGAATCATGGCAAGCCTGGTTGTGGCGAGAAATTCTTCAGCGACAAGGCCAGGTGGTCGGTGAACATCCCTTCGTCCGCTTCGAACGAGAGATCAACACTGTTGTGCAGACCGCCGCCTCCCTGGGCATCGCCCGCATCACCCTCATGGGAATGCCGGGACTCACCCGGCATCAAATGCGTCTCTTCGCAGGCCTTGGACAGCATCTGGATATTCGGTGGTTGGTGATGAACCCCTGCACAAGTTTTTGGGATGATTTACCCGAGCTTGCACGGCGCTCACCCGAGGCCTTTCTGCCCGAAGCACCCTGGCTAAATGAGCAAGGTCCGGCCTTGCTTGGGCTTTGGGGCAAGGCTCAAAGGGACTATTTGGGCGCTCTGCGCGAGCTTGAGTCGAGTCCCGAGCTGAAGGTGAACCTGGGCGACATCCACTTTCCGGCAGCCGATCACACCTCCAGTCTTTTGCATGACTTGCAACAAGCCATCACGACTCGGAGTGCGTTCCCCGCCACAGTCGAAGCGCTTCAGACCTACTCTCACACACCTTCTGCCATTCAAGTGCACGCATGCCAGACCCTCAGCCACCAGCTATTGGTGCTGCGCGAATGCCTGGTTCGGCGCCTGGCAAGGGAACCTGAACTCAAGCTCAGTGATTGTATGGTGCTGTGCGCTGATCTTGAAATGGCACGCCCCGCGATTCATCAGATTTTTGGCGCAAACCCAGAGGTTGGGCAGTTTGCCTACAGTATCGCAAGAAGTCCCCTGCAAGGCAGTGCCGTGGCTGAGCTGGTTCTAAGTTGTCTCGGGCTGAGTTCGACACCCTTGAGTCTCCAGCAATTGTCGCATTGGCTCAGCCAGTCGCTCTACTTGGCCATCACTCGGCTGGATGCACAAGAAGCGCAAGATTTTTTGTCGGCACTTGCCGAGGTCGGTTTTGTCTCTAACCTCAGTGTGAAGCAAGGATTTCGAGCCAGTTACGAGCGCTTGCTCCTAGGTGCAGCCATGGACATGCCCATGACCCAGAACGCCCTCGGTCAGGACGTACTGGGTCGCCGCGCTTTTGCCAAGTTAAGCCTACAGACGCTCAGCCGCTTCGAGCTGGTGTTAACGCTGATCGAAAGCGTTGAAAAACTCGGTGCGGGTGAGGAAAGCTTTTTAGATTGGATCGCCAGGCTGGATGCTTGGCTGTTGCAGTGGATAGAACCGGTGCAAAATGCTGCGGAGCTGCCGACTCTTCGAGACGACTTACTCGAGTTTCGGACCGTCTTGGCGCGTGCGGCTCAAAACTACCCACTCTCGGAACAAGACATTCAAATTGACGCCGGTGTTTTTCGGCAATGCCTGAGTGAGGCGTTGGAAGGCGGTCCATCGCAGGGGCAATTGGGGGGTGCGTTAAACTTTGTGCAACTCGGTGCAGGCCTCTTGCCACCCACGCCTGTGATTGCTGTCCTCGGGATGAATCAGAATGCTTGGCCGCGGCAAGGGTCGAAGGATGAACTCGATTTGACCCAGGCCTGGATTCGCAGCGGTGACCTATCAGGGTATTACCAGGATCGTGCGGTACTGCTAGATGCGTTCTTGTCTGCACGTAGTGACTTCCTGGTGTTTTATCAAGGACTTGACCCCGGCACGGGAACGGCTCTTGGCCCATCCTCTCAAGTGGCTGAGCTCCTGACCACCTTGCAGATCAAGCCTGTGCAGCATTCGATGCCCATTTCGAAAAGCGCTGAGCGTGCCTTTCGGCTGGGAGCCAAGGCCTCCGAGACTCTCGTGCAGTTCTACACCGAACGCAAGACCAGGGAGTTGGCGGCGAGACTTGGCGCTAATACTGACGCGATTGGCTTGCAAACTCCTGTTGCCGCCTCGGTCAAGGGGCTCAGGCTACGTGATATGGTGGATGCATTACTGGATCCGTCGAAGGCCTTGTTGCGCGCTTGGGCTGTTGGCTTGGTTCAAAACCCTGTCGTTTCGGAGCATGAGCCACTCGATGACGGTGTGTTGGGTGAGGCCGAGAGTGCCTCGCAAGCTTGGTTAGCCATGGAGATCGCGAGCAACACTATTACCGGCACCTTAAGCGAGCCCATCAGCCTCGATACTTTGTCGAATCATCCGCTTTTCGCGGATGGTCCAGTGGCGATCACCATGGCTACAAACACACTGGCCATAGCGTCAAACTTGATCGATAAGTTTCAAAAGTCCAGCGCCGGAAAAGCCTGGCGGTTTGAGAAATGTCCGGTGCGACTTCGCATGGCCGGGTATGAAATTCAGGATCAACTGATCTTGGGCGAGGAACAAGATGGTGGCAAACGGCACGTAGTGTTGGGCAGAGGTTCACTCACGCTCAATCTCCTGATTCGCGCCTACTTGTCCCATTGCCTGGTCAATGCGGTTCTCGAGCCTTGTGAAACGAGTATTGTTTGCTTACGTAAGGCCAGTGAAACCCTACTTCATCCATTTGGTGACCGAGCCGAGGCGAGTCGGGCTTTACGTGAATGGCTTGAGTTCTTCGACATGGGTCTACGTGAGCCCAGGCTGTTCGACGCTCAGGCTTGGCTGAACGAAGAGTTGCTGCCAAAAAAACCGAGCCAGGCAAAGTCTAGCCAGATGCCAGAAAAGCCGGAAAGCGCCTTAACCAAAGCTGACTTGCAAGGTCAAGGGGATGACCTTGAGGAGAGCTCAGAGGATGACGCCAGTCATGCTTTAACACCCAGCGCTGAGCTACTTTGGAAGGAAGCTCGGGTCGACCCTCAGGCGATGCGAGATCGGGCCGCCCAGCTGGTTGCAAACATTCAGTGGTGCATGGGGTCGAAAAATGGCTGAGGCGTCGATGCATCCGGTCAATGCTGAGAGTATTCTGAGCGGATTCCATTTGATTGAGGCCGACGCCGGTACGGGCAAAACTTGGACATTGGCCAGCCTGGTGGTACGCGCGATTTGCGAAGGGCGTTGTCAACTAGGTGAAATCTTGGTGGTCACCTTTACCAAGGCCGCTACAAGCGAACTGGCCGAACGAATCCGACTCTTCTTACAGGAGGCACTGGATGCAAGCAACCAGCAAGTCGCAGTCGGCGCCTCGACTTTAGGACCGGAGCAAAAGACGGTGCGTGAGCGCCTACGCTTGGCGCTAGCGCAGATTGACACCTTGAGGGTTCAGACGATTCATGGCTTTTGCCAGTCAGTCCTGGCCGAAAACAGTTTTGCCTTGGATCTTCCAGCAACGTTGCGGCTCAAAGAGGGAAATGATTTCGATTTGAATACGGTCGTGGCACAGTGGTGGCGAGACAAGGTGCTGGCTCGCGGCTTCAAGCTTGATGATCGACTTTGGCAGGCCTTGTTCAACGCTGGCCTATCGTTGAAAGTAATCCGCGGCGTGTTAAAGCATGCGCTCAGCGATCCTGACGTCCTGATCTTGCCTGAAGCAAGAGCCTTGGGGCTCCATCTTCCGATGAGTGAGAGCGTGCACGCCGGGACGGTCGAAACAAGTCGTGAATCAGGTAGTGAATCAGGTAGTGAATCAAGCGATGCGGCGGCCCTGCTCCAATTCTTTGAGACGAGCTTTCGCGAGCAAGAGGCAGCCTTTGGAGCGGTGCAAGTTGCCTTGAGAAAAAGTGGCGAAGATTGCTTGGCATGGCTGTGCGGACCCGCGCGCAAACAGGCGCGCAGCGGCGTAAAGCTGGGCGGCACTTATCAAGACAAGCGTGGTCAGAAATGGATTCAAGACCTCCTCGCGGCGCCCCAAGTGGAGTCGCTTTACGGAGAGGCTGGTCTAAAACTTGTCGGCCGCTTTGCGCGGTCCGTGATCGAGGAGTTGGTGGATGCCGAAGTCTATCCCTTCGCGCAAGTGTTAGACCCGTGTGAGAGGCTTCGCAAGCTGCTGCCCCTGCTCGGCGCTGCCAACGCACTGTTCGCACAATATCTTGTCCCGCGCATTTTGGCGGGTATGCATGAGCATCGTAAAGCGAGCGGAGAGCTGGGATTTGATGGCTTATTGCAGGAAGTCTATCTGCTGGTTTCGCGCAGCCCGCAGGCTGCAGCGCTTTTGCGCGAGCGCCATCCTCTGACCATGATCGATGAGAGTCAAGATACTGACCCTTTGCAGTGGGCTATCTTTGAGAAAATCTACTTACCCCTTGAGAAAGCGCGCGCGACCCAGGGGGGGTTGATCATGGTCGGAGATCCAAAACAATCGATTTATTCGTTTCGCGGCGCAGATGTGTATACCTATTTACGCGCCGGAGAGTTGGTCACCCAGAAGCATCACCTCAGCGTGAATCGACGTTCTTCTCCGGTAGTGATTGAAGCGATTAACTTAATCTTCAATGAAAAGCGCTTGGCCAAACAGGCCTTCAATCAAAAGGACATTCAATTTTTGCCCGCTGTGGTGAATAGCGACGCGGATTGGTCGCAAGTGGGCAGTTGTTTCGAGCTGATCCGCTTCAAGGGCGAGACTTTTACAATGCCCGAAAAAAAGCGTCTCGCGGTTCAAGCCTGTGTTGAAAGAATCGTCGCTCTGAAACTGCAAAGCGATAGCGACTCGTGCGATATTGCCGTGCTGGTCTACTCTCACTCTGAAGCGGCGCTGGTCGAGGCAGCCTTGGAACAGCGCGGCATCGGCTGTGCCCGGGTGAGTACTCAAAATGTCTGGCAAGGGCGATGGGCCCATGAACTTCTGTGGGTGTTGCAATCGATGGAGCCTAGCGCCTCCGTCTCGGCCTTAAGTCGGGTGTTATTGACCGAAGCTTTCGCTCATGAAGAGAGTGTCCAGAGTGTGCACGTGAGCGTACTTGAGGCCGGCCATGTCTGGCAGCGTTTAGGACCTCAAGCGGCGCTTGCGCTCTTGCTCTTGCAGCCTCATTTAAGTTTGCAAGCCTATTTAAGTTATCAACAACTGATTGAGTTAGTGGGCGGCGAGTTTTTGGCAAGTTCGACAGCGCGCGAGGTGGCTCTCTGGCTGGAGGCGAAAACCCTGGATTCGTCCAAACAGGATACCTCTGCACCTTGGCGGCTGACCGATCCTGGCGCCGTCAAGCTGATGACGATTCACTATAGTAAGGGTTTGGAGTTCGATACCGTCCTGGTGCCTTTTGCCTGGATCAAGGAAAAAGGCGGGGCTCGGTCATTGGAGACCCTGCGTCATCACCGGTTTTTGAACGGAGCCTGGCGTAGTGTGGTCGACACCATGAAAACGGAAGAAAGTCGACTCATCCTTGAAAATGAAAAACTATCCGAGAATCTTCGACTTTTTTATGTCGCAGTGACTCGAGCCCAACGCCAGTTGTTTTTGTTTGCGCCGGACGAACCCGATCTTGGATCACCTCTTGAGTATCTTCAGTTGGACGGGTTTCCCGTTCGAATTTCACGCTGGGGCGACACGTACTCAGAGAGTGCGAAGCCGAGCCGGCCACTCCCTGAGTCCCCGCCTGCAGGGCACTGGGCCTTGCTTGCGCCGAGTGAGGATGTTGCTGCCGATTGGCGCTGGCATAGTTACTCTGCCCTCACACGTCATTCTGAATTTACCACCGATGTCGAGGGCTCTCCATTCGAATCGAACAGGACCTTACAAGCTGCCGACTATGAGCAGGGCACCGACCAGGGCGCTGAGTTCAACCTTGTGCAGGAGGTGACTGACAACGATCCGGGCGTCATCAAACTTGCATCGATGCAGGGCATGCGTTTTCGCTTCCCCAAAGGGGCCAAGGCGGGCGTGGTCTTGCACAGCCTCTTAGAGAAGCATCCGTTTAATCAAAGCTTGTCGCTTGATCTATTGAGATCGGCACTGATGGGTGCGGGGATGCCCGAAGTGCTGGACTCGCTGGACGAACTGAATCTTTGGTTGGACGAAGTTTTGTCTTCGCCCCTTGGGGTCCTAGGGGGCGCTAGTTTGAACTCGCTAGAGCCAAAACGGCGCAAGATGGAACTGAGCTTTACCCTTGGAATTTCTCAGGTTTCTTGGCCAGCTGTCTTGGCGGCTATTGATCGTCATTTTCCGCTATCCGAGGGTTCGAAGGCCTTGGCCCGTCCGGATCTGTTCTCGCACCCCCGAAGCCTAGCTTATCGTGCGAAGCTGAATGGCTTTTTGAATGGCTTTATCGACATGGTGTTTGAACATCAGGGCCTGTACTACATCTTGGATTGGAAAAGTAACTTTCTTGGCGACAAAATATCGGACTATCGGCGCTCGGCCCTTGAGCAGGCCATTGCGGAACATGATTATGCAGTTCAGTGGTGCCTATATTCTGTGGCCTTGCTGCGCTGGCTAAGATTGAAACTTCCTGGTCAAGATCCCTTGCAAAAAATGGGGGGGGTTGTTTATGCCTTTATTCGGGGCATGGATGGCTCCCACAGGAAGGCCGGGCAGGGCGCGGAGCCTGGCATTTATTGCACCCAGGTCCCTTCGCATTTGCTGCGCGAATTAGATCACCT
>JAYUOT010000420.1:0-9816 GCA_043760705.1 Betaproteobacteria bacterium | reverse complement strand
TCCCAAGGGCATTTCCCCGTATTTTGGAGTCATCGTTTTTCGATGTGCAGACTTCTCGCTGACCGTGTTCAGAGTTAATACCTTAGCCATGGGCTCATCCTTGATTACATTTTTTCCGGAGCGGAGACGCCAATAAGGTCTAGACCATTGCGCAAAACCTGCTGAGTCGCGGCCAACAAAGCCAAGCGCGCAGAGCGCAAATTAGGGTCATCCACAAGGAATCTCTCAGCATTATAGTAAGAATGAAGATCGGACGCTAAGTCTTTGAGATAAAAAGCAATTGAATGTGGTGAAAGTTCGCGGCAGGCGATCTCGATCACTTCTGGATAGGCGCCGAGTCGGTTCATTAAGGCGGCTTCCTTGGGCGCCGTCAACGGGCTCAGATCACTGGTCAGGGCGAGACTGACTTCCTGTCCCTTCTCAACGCCCGCCTGGGCCTGCACCGAGCAGATTCGCGCGTGAGCGTACTGCACGTAATACACCGGATTTTCGTCGCTTCTTGATTGGGCCAAATCGACATCGAAGGTGTACTCGGTGTCCGCTTTGCGTGAAATGAGAAAAAAACGCACCGCATCGCGTCCACGAAGGAGTTTCTCTTCGGGGCTGTCGCCGCTACCGCTCCAATCGATCAAATCTCTCAGACTGACCGTATTTCCAGAGCGCTTGGACATTTTGACTTCGGCGCCGCCCTTGATCACCTTCACCATCTTGTGCAAGACGTAGCTCGGATAACCGACTGGAATGCCGATATGCAAGGCTTGAAGGCCCGCGCGCACCCGTGCAATCGTGCCATGATGGTCCGAGCCTTGAATATTGGTCACCTTGGCAAAGCCCCGCTCCCATTTGGTCACGTGATAGGCAATATCCGGTACAAAGTAGGTATAACCGCCTTCAGATTTGCGCATCACCCGGTCTTTGTCATCCCCAAATGCAGTGGAGGCAAACCAGAGCGCGCCGTCCTTCTCATAGGTGTGACCCGCCGCAGTTAACGCGGCGACCGTTTGGTCGACACGCCCCTCGGAATACAACGAAGACTCTAAGTAGTAGACGTCGAATTTGAGGCCAAAGGTATTCAAATCCATGTCTTGTTCGTTGCGCAGGTAGGCTACCGCAAAGCGTCGGATGGCCTCGCGGTCGGCCACATCGCCACTCGCCGTGACTGGAGCTAGGTTCGCGCCGCGGACCGTTTTTTTGGCGAGATAGTCCGCTGCAATGTCAACAATGTATTCGCCACGGTAGCCATCTGCCGGGAAGCTGGGGTCGTCCAGGCCCAGGCCTTTGGCCCGGGCCTGGACAGAGAGCGCCAGGTTCTCAATTTGCTGGCCGGCGTCGTTGTAATAAAACTCGCGCTGTACTTGCCAACCATTGGCGTAAAACAGCTCGGCCAGGGCGTCGCCGAGCGCGGCTTGGCGAGCGTGGCCAACATGTAAAGGGCCGGTAGGATTCGCGGATACGAACTCAAGCAATACCTGCAGACCCTGCCCGCTTTGGTTTCGACCAAAGTTACTGGTCGTACGCAGGATCTCCCCAACGACCGACTGCCTGGCATGGGCGGTCAAGGTAAGGTTAATAAAGCCGGGCCCGGCGAGTTCGCTTTTTTCGATGATTCTCTGGCAGCTAGGATCACCCGCAATGGCGGCCTGAAACCGGATCGCGATCTCGCGAGGGTTCTGGCCGACCGGTTTCGCCACTTGTAGCGCTGCATTGCAGGCCAGATCTCCGTGGCTGGCCTGTTTAGGCTGTTCCAAAGTGAGTGCAAAGCCAGGCGGCAGCTTTGAGCCTGGTGCGAGGCCTTGTAGTGATTCGGCCAAGAGCTCAGTGAGTCGTTGAGTCAGTTCGTTTTTAAGTGAAGCAAGCATGGGGCGCATTTTAGCCTTTGACTCAGGACTGGTCTGTAGTGTTGTAATTTATGCTCCAAAAAGGTGCCGATTATCGGTTGCGCAGCTCGTTCATCGATCCGCTTTCCCCGCCCGAGCTGGGCCTCACTAGACTCCAATTGAAGTCATTGCGCCGTTCTAGGCAAAACTGAAACCAGTGTCCATTGAGTAGAGAAATCGAATCGTAATGTCCGTCGAACCCGATCAGAGAGTCTCCAGAGTGAAGGCCAAACCTGTATTGGCGATCAACGGTCTACCCACCGAGCTCGCTGAGCTTGTGCCCGGCATGCTGTATGCCATCATGGTTGACGCACAAGCCATTCGTGTCGCAGTCGTCGCCCAGTGTCTTTCTGCAAGTGCTCATACGGCTTGTCCGAGTGTGTTGGTGACGGGGCATGATCCTCAGGCTTTTGTCAAAAAGGCGCAGTCCTTTTCGCCCCGGTTGGAAAAGCAACTGGCCAAGGGTTCGGCACGCATTTTGCGTTTTGAAGCCGACATCAGCCGCCGCTTGTTGCGTTTTGGTAGCGCCAAGTTGGTGGAGGATCTGAAGGCCCAGGAAATCAGTCCGAACAGCCTCGTCATCATTGACCAAGCGAGCAAAGTGCTGGGTCTCTCCGATCCTGCGACGGCAGCGGTTACCGCGCAGATCTTCCAGTCTTGGGCCGAAAAATCAAAGCTTGCCATTCTCTTTCTCGTTCAGAGTGATCAAGAAAATCCGCGCGAATACGCTAGCCTCAAAACAGTCTCTGAGCATTGGGCGGGACTGGCGGTCGTCAAGTCAAGCACTACCCGCACGGCCATAAGCTTTAAACACTGGTTTGGCTCGCATGGAATAACGTCTGGCGGTCGTTTTCTCATGGGGATATCCACGGCCGGGAAGCTTGGGGTCGCTTTGGGCCACGGACCAAGCCTCAATGAAGCGTCTTCAACGACGATAAGCCCGAGCCAAGAGGGTCACGGATTGATCGCGACGACACAGTCCTTAGTAGGCTTGGGCGACCTGGGTCCGCGACTTCAACCTTGTGACGATGAACTGGAGCTCATGGATCTCGCGCGCCGGACCCGTGCAGGCACGGTGCTGCTACATTTTTCGAATCGCAAGCAGTTAGATCGACTCAGCAAGTTAGTGGCGAATCTGCGTTCGATTACCTCGCCCGAGGTACGCATCCTGGTTCGAGAGTGTGGCGCCAAACTTCGTAAGACTGAAAGTTTCGCCTTACTCCAAATGGGCGCAAGTTTCATTGTCCCTAAGGACGTCTCGCCAGAATCGACCAAGATTCTCATCGAACAGTTAGGCTCGATCGCTTTGCGGCGACTCCACAATCCTAAAGCGGCTGAGCAACTGCGGCTGCTTTTGCAGGAGTCGACGGGTCGGCTTCTCACTGCCTATGAATTTCGAGTAAGAGTCACTAGCCTGCTCGACCTGAGCGACGCGCGTCTGCCCCATACGCTGGTCCTTTTGAAAACACCCTCGGAGGGGCTGGCCAAGAAAATCGCAAGCCTGATTGGCCCGCGTATTCGTGACGTCATGTTCGCTGAGTCTGATGGCTGTTTGCTGGCCTTCCTCTACGGGTGCAGCACCGAAGCAGGCGAGATTGTGATGAGTCGCCTCTTTGTGAGCGCAAAGGAACCTGAGGCTCGTTGGAAATGTAGCTCAGACACCGAAATTATTCGTCGCTTGCTTGCGAAGATTGATGCACCGAATGGCGCTTCACCGGCCTTGCCGCGTCAATCTTCGGAGCGTCAAGTCGCCAAGCACCAGACTGCGGCGCGGCCCATGCCTGACCGTGGCGCACAAAGTGTCTCCGCCTAAACGCGGTGCGATGACGAGACTCTGAAATGATCGGCCGATTTGACCGTCCTCGCCACGATGCACTTCGCTTATTGAGTGTGCTGATCCTGGCCCTGATGGCGTTCGCCGTGCACCAGGTTTCCTTCCAAATGCGTGGCGACGAAGCCGACCCAATGATCGACCTTCTGGGTGCGGGGTCCTGGGCCTTGCTGGTTCTTTTTGCTGTTACGGCCGCTCGGTTTTTGACACTGGTGGCACTGGCGACTAAGGATCAGTTTCGAATCATCCCGCCAATCTCACGCGCAGCCACTAAGCAATTACCGTCCATCACCGTGATCGTGCCGGTCTTTAACGAAGGCGTAACCATACGCGCCTCCTTGGCCTCTCTGTTAAAGGTCGACTATCCTGATCTTGAAATCATTGTTGTCGACGATGGCTCCAAGGACAATACCTACTTCCATGCCTACTGCGCTCAGGGACTCGCGGCTCGTTCAGGCAAGCGCATTAAGCTTCTTACCCAGACCAATACAGGAAAAGCGCAGGCTTTGAATCTGGGCATTTCTGAGGCGACTGGTGAGCTAGTCGTGTGCATTGATGGCGACGGTGTGATTGCGCGTGATGCCCTCATGCAGGCCGTCAAGCATTTTCAGGACCTGTCGGTCGGCGCCGTCGCCGGCTCGGTCAGGGTTGTGAATCGCCATTCCCTGGTCACGAAGCTGCAAGCTCTTGAGTATCTCACCGGACTAGGCCTGCCCAAACGTGCCCAGAACGCTGGCGATGCGGTGATGATTGTTCCCGGCCCGCTTGGTGTCTTTCGCAAGGCCGCTATTCAAGCCGTGGGCGGTTACGAGCATGATACCTACGCCGAGGATTTTGACATGACCTTGAAAATTTTGGGCGCGGGCTGGCGGATACGTTACGACCGCGAAGTGCAGGGCGCTACCGAATGCCCGGTCCGGCTCGCCGATCTGGTCAAACAACGCTATCGATGGTCACGTGGGATCTTACAAGTATTGGCAAAACGAAAAGCCTTCTTTTTCCAACCTCGGCTTAATCCCCTGCGTTGTCTTGGTGCCTGGTTTCTTTTGTTCGAGTCTGTGGTGCTGCCCCTACTAAATGTCGGCGGCCATGGCGCGTTCGTCATAAGTGGCTTGCTTTTTGGCGTGCCAGAACTGATGGTGTTGTGGTGGTTACAACTGATTCTTCTCGACGCATCAGTAGCAGCCTTTTGTCTTCAATCCGAACGCGAGCAACCGAGCTTGATACTGATTGCGCCGCTTCAACGCATTTTTTACACACTTTTCATTGACGTGATCTCAATACTTTCTGCTATCGACGAATGGCGTGGCACCAAAATGAGCTGGGGCACTTTGCAACGCAGTGGAGGCTTCTGATGCGCGGCTTGGTGGCGTTCATGTCAAATCTAATGCTTTTCTTGACTCTGGCGACCCTTGTCACCGCGGTCGCTTTGTTTTTCGCTCATAAGATGAAACAACGAAGCAAGCCGCAACTGGAATCGCTGGCTGAGCGCGCGAAGCATGAAGGGCCTTCAATGGTTCAAGCCTATCAACCCAAGCGCCGTAAGGCCGAAAGTTCGCGGAGCTAAGGAATGCAGCGCCGGGGTTTTCTATCGCAAGCCATCGGACTCGGCGCGCTCAGCGTAAGTGCTCAGCCGTTCGCCAATGCTGCACCTGCTGCTGCACCTGCTGCCGCACCTATTGCCGCACCTATTGCCGCAATTCGCGTCTTCATCGTTGAGTCTTCCACGACTCGCAAGTTCTTTGATACCAACCTCGGAAAATACGATGCCGTGCTGGCCCCTTGGCGTCATTTCGCGGTTCGCCAAAAACTCATCATTGACACCATCAACATGGATCAAGTCAAGGCACTCAAGCCCGGTTCGGTCGCAATTCTTCCCTCGGCCGTTGCGCTGACAGAGCGCGAGCGAGCCGATTTAGAAGCCGCCGCCTTACGCGGTGTGAACCTTCTTGCGACCTGGGCGTTTGCGCCTCGCGATGCGAGTGGCGCTTGGCTTGGCTATGGTCTGATGAAGGCACTCTTTGATGCCGAGGTTGTGGGCGACATCAAGCCGGAGTCCGACGAGCGCTTCTTGCAGACTTTTGCAGAAAGCCCGATTACCCACAGCCTTCCGCCCGCCAAAAGAGTCTTTTTAGGCAAAGCTGCCGAACCCCTCTTGCGAGCGAGCACCAACAATCCAGTCGCGCGCTTCTCCGACTGGATGCGCTCCGCCCATAAGGAGTCTATCAATCATTACGCGGCTTCCTATCATGAATCGGGTCGTAGCCGTCGCGTTTGGCTGGGCTTTCCTGAGTCAAGTTGGGAAACGGCTCAAGCGGATATCGACCTGATGCTGCTGGATATCTTGAACTGGCTCCAAAGACGGCCTGTGGCCGTGATCTCTAATTGGCCAGCACCGTTCCAGAGCGCCTTCCTTTTGGAAATGGACACGGAAGACAAGTTTCCCAATGCACTTTTGTTTGAAGAAGAGCTGAGCAAGCGCGGCCTGCGAGGCACCTTCTACTGCCTTACAGAGCAGGCGATCAAGTTTCCGGAGGTCGTCAAAAAGCTTGCACAGCACCATGAAATTGCCTATCACGCGGATATTCATACCGGCTTTCGAGGCCAGGATCTAGCGACTCAGCAAGCCCGGCTTCAAAAAATGATTCAGGAAATGGGCAAGCTGATGCCTGATTCAAAACTCACCACGGGCTTTCGTGCTCCGCTCGAAGAGTTTGATGCGACCACTGAAATCTTGCTGCGCAAGCTCGGGCTTCGCCATCATGCCGCAACGCCGGACTTTGCGGATATTGCAGCACCCTTGTTCTCGAAAGTCGAGCCGGGCCTGAGTACCGAAGAGGCTCTCGTCCTGATGCCAAGAACCATGCTTGACGATGTCAATTTTCAACGCATGGGTTTGCTTGAAAAATCAGTGTCGGGCTTGATTGTGAACAGCGCCAAAACGGTGATGGACGCGCGCGCCTTTGGGCTGCTTTCTTTGCATACGCAAAACTATGGAGCGGGGAGCGCCTTGCAACGCGAAGTTCCCAAATTGCTCGACTTTCTCGCGGCACAAAAGGAGCGGGTGTGGGTGGCCTCTGGCGATCAGCTCGAGCGCTGGTGGCGGGAGAAACATCGTCTCACGGTAACCACCGTAGCAAACGGCACTCAGATGGACATCAAGCTGACGGTCGTTGCCCCTGGTCAAGTGCGCAATGCGCAAATGATTCTGATGTCCCCGGTGATCAATCAGACGCCGAAGGTCCTGGCGTCGGTGGGCGCCCGTTTACAAAAGCTTGATGATCAACGTCACGCTCTCATTTTTCCAGAGCTCAAAACCGGGATCCATAGCATCAGGGTAAGCTTCGCCTGATCCTAATCCTTGTGGCAGGTCGATCATGTCTTTGTTGAATTTGGACCATGTCGTCCTGGTTTGCGCCAACCTTGTCGAGGGCGCTCAATGGCTCGAAAAAAAACTGGGGGTTACCCTCGCTCCGGGGGGGCAGCATTTAGGTTTTGGCACCCATAATCGTCTGCTGCAATTAGGGGGTGGGACCTATTTGGAGCTGATCTCACCCGATCCGAGTCAGGATACGGTGTCTCGGCCCCGGCCCTTCGAGCTGGATCAGTTTTGCCCAAAAGTGCCTACCTTGGTTCACTTTGTCGCCAACACCGTGAATCTGGACGAAGCCCTTTCCCAGCTGTTCTACGTTGCGGGCGCGGCGACGACAATGAAGCGTGGCGATTTGAGCTGGAAAATCTCCGCCGCGCAAGATGGCAAGCTTCAAAACTCGGGCACCTGGCCGACGGTTATTGAATGGCCTGCGAAAGTCCATCCCAGTCAATCGCTGCCTCATCAAGGGGTTCGCCTGGAGCGCTTCATCCTCGCCATGGACGCTGACAGTCATCGTAAATTTGAGGCCGTATTCGACGATGCTCGTTTAGTGAGAGTCATCAGTGCAAGGCCCTGGTTGGGTCTTGAACTACAAACGCCGCAAGGCCGTGTATTTTTGAATGCGCCTAATGCTCGTGCCCAAGTTCTTTAACCTCGCGCAAGCGCTTGCCTACTGGGTTGAGCGTCAACCCGATGCCCCCTTGCTTTTGGCGCCGGAAACCCAGGCGCAGCTCAGCTATCGCGAACTTTCCAAGTTGACTGAAGCGCTTGGTCAATACTTTGATGAGCAGGGCGTGCGGCCCGGGGCGCATGTGGCGCTCTACATGCCTAACGGTTTGGGCTGCCTCGCGCTCTTCCTCGCCACACTTTGTTGCGGACGAGTGATCGCACCGCTCAATTTGCTGGCCCACCGCTCCCAGCTCGAGTATGTCCTTGGGCATTGTGAGGCCGACTTGGTCCTCACGACCTTTGATCTTGCACCCAAGTTGCGAGAGGCCAGTTCGAAACTTCCTCAACCCCCAAAACTGCTCGAGCTGGACGCCGATTCCTGCTTAGGGCCCTGGTCGGCATCGTTGGCTGAAGCCACTGTTGCGTCAAGCGAAACCTTCAATACCGATCTGGCGATGCCTCAACGAACATCGACGGCCACCCAATCTCAAGCCGCTGCTCTTCTCATGTACACCTCCGGCACCACCGGCCAGCCGAAAGGAGTGTATCTGTCTCAGGCCAATTTGCTCGCTGCGGCGCAAAGCGTGGCGACCTGGCATGACCTGACACCCAAGGATCGTGTTCAGTCTGCTTTACCGATTTATCATATTAACGGCCAGGTGATTGCCACCTTGACTCCCTTTGTCTCTGGCGGCTCGATCATCGCGCCGCGTAAATTCTCAACCTCCTCTTGGTGGGAAATCGCCCGACGTTATCAACCGACGTGGCTGAATATGGTGCCGACCCTCATTGCCTACCTGTTAAATGATCCCGCCGAGACATCCGGCGAAGCCTCAGAGGGCCAGGGTCTCGCGGCCTGCCCAGGATTGCGCTTTGGTCGAAGCGCCTCGGCACCCTTGCCGCCCGAACATCACCGGGCCTTCGAAGAGCGGTTTCATCTTCCCATCATTGAAGCCATGGGTATGACCGAAACCGCCTCCGTGGTGTTTTGTAACCCCATGCAGGGACAGCGCAAGATCGGCACGCCCGGCCAGGTCGTCGGCGTGGAGGCTAAGGTGGTGAGTGCACAAGGGTTGCCCCTCGCCGATGGTGAGCGAGGAGAGATCTGGCTGCGCGGCCCGAATGTGATGAAAAGCTATTTCCGTGCGCCTGAGCAAACTAGGGACAGCTTTTCAGGGGAGTGGTTGCGTACCGGCGACTTGGGTCATCGCGATCGTGAAGGCTTCTTCTACATTACCGGGCGACTCAAAGAGTTGATTATCAAAGGGGGTGAGAACATCGCGCCCCGTGAGATTGATGAGGCATTACTTCGCCATCCTGCCGTCTTGGAAGCTGCGGCGGTAGGCATTCCCGATGCGAACTACGGCCAAGAAATTCTCGCTGCGATTATCTTGAAGGACACTCACTTAGCCGGCCCCGAGCTGGAGGCGAGCCTGCGGGCCTTTTGTTTAGTCGAGCTTGGGAAGTACAAAAGCCCGAAGACCTATAAGTTTGTCACTGAACTTCCAAAGGGGCCTTCGGGCAAAGTGCAGCGCTTGAAGATTTTAGAGGCCTGATCACTGCTTGGCTAGTTTGCCGCCAAAGACTTCCATCGCGGCCTGGGCATCCCTTAAGGACATCCCTTGGGTTTTGCGAGTGCCGGGATGCACGCAAGTCTCATTGAGCAAGGACGGGTCGATACTTCCAAGACCCCGGAAGTGTTGAACGTCTACGACTTGCGCACCCTTGCGATTTAATGCGCTATGAATACTTTGCGAGTGGGCAATCGAATAGGCCAACGTCTTGCGCGGCGTGCTTGATCCGGGTGCAAGCCAAGTCATCGCAAAAAGGGGCGCCCGTATCATTTCGATTCGTCCAGACTCGAGCAAAGGCCGCATCCATCGATAAAAAAACATGAGCATGAGTGCGCCAATATGGATGCCGTCAGCATCCGGATCGAAGAGCATCAATACCCGCTCGAAACGTAGCCGACTTAAATACTCGCTGCCTTGCCTTGCCCCCGTTTCTCGGTCGAACTCGGGTGAGGTGCTGCCTACTTCAAAATCTTGCATAGGCAGGCCAAGCGA
>JAYUOT010000419.1:0-25414 GCA_043760705.1 Betaproteobacteria bacterium | reverse complement strand
GGCCAATAGCACTTGCTATTGGCTAAAAATTCAACGAAGTAGACCGCCCGATTCAAGGAGCCAGGCGCCGCGCGATTAAATCCGCGCTTCCCTAGCATTGCCGGACTTGATTTCAAATTGTTCAACGGCGCTTCCGAAGCCGTACCATCCGGGTAGTGTTAAACGACTCTGCCCCTAAAATCATTGCGCTCTAAAAATGCTAACTCAAAACCAATGAATTCATACAGAGACTTCATCGCAACAACACGTTTGTTCCTGGCATGCTTTTTGACACTGTATTCATGCTGCCTCGCAGCATTTGAGATTGTTCCGATTCAACTCACTTCAAACGTTTATTTGGTAAAAGGTGAGACCGCGCTTGGCACAAGCGCAAATCGCAATTTCGTATCGAACAGCGGCTTTGTTGTCACTGAAAATACGGTGGTTGTAATAGACGCGCTTGGCTCGCCTAGCCTTGCCCAAGCGTTGATCACTGCTATTCGGAAAATTACTGTGAAACCCATCTCCCATGTGTTCGTCACGCACTACCACGCCGATCATGTGTATGGACTTCAGGAATTCAGACGGGTCGGTGCGAAGATTGTCGCCCACAAAGCCGCCAGTGAATATCTCACCTCCGACACCGCACGGCTGAGACTGGAGTCCAGTCGGCGCGACCTTTGGCCTTGGATAGACGAAAACACCCATCTCATCGCGCCCGATCAAATGATCGATAGCTTGAGCGACTTGAGGATAGGTGGGGTGACCTTTCGGCTGACCCCTGCTGGCCCCGCTCATACTGTAGAGGATCTCGTCATTTCCATACCTGCGCAAGGCGTTTTCTTCACCGGCGATTTAGTGTTTCGCGGACGTATCCCCTTTGTGGGTCAAGCGGATAGTCGTCGCTGGATTGCGTCGCTCGATGTACTGACCCTGCTCAAACCAAAAATTGTGATTCCGGGTCATGGTTTACCCACCAAGGACGCACATGAAGCCATCATATTTACCAAGAATTACCTAAGTTTCTTGAGAAAAGAAATGGGCCCAGCCGCGCGTAACTTGGAACCCTTCGACGATGCCTATATGAAAATAGACTGGGCGTTTTATCGCGGTTTTCCACTCTTCGAGGTTGCGAATCGGATGAATGCGTACAACACGTATTTACTGATGGAACAAGAAAAATAGCGATTTACCTCTTGAGTTTCAACCAAACAGGCTTGCGGGCAAGACACCCTGCGGAACTTTATCTAAATTCGGCGAACCGAGCACTCTCTGCTTTGGTGATTGTTCCCTTCTAAACTCAAATTAGAGGTCGTTACAACTTTTTAGCTATCATATGAGTCATGAACGAACCACAATCTGCAAAAACTGATGAAGACCGGGTTTTTGAAACCGCAGGCGAGCTATTCGCCTTACTTTCAACCCCGGTAAGGTTAAAAGTGCTCAGCGCTCTTTGCAACGGTGAGCGAAATGTCTCGGATTTGGTGGCTGCAACATCCACAAAGCAACCGAATTTGTCGCAGCACTTGAACGCGCTGTATCGCTCTGGAATCCTCGCCAAGCGGCGCGAGGGAACTCAGATTTTCTACAGCATATTGAGCCAACGCGCCGTGCAGTTGTGCCGCGCCGTTTGCACCCAGGTGGCTATGGATTTGGATGGCGACACGGACGTCCCACAGGAGGAACGCCTATTTCCGTCGCGACGTCAATCTTGAGTCTTTTTATGGGCTTTCTCTGTGAATACTGCTCGGTTCGGCACTTTTTTGTGCTCGACTCACTTCTTTGCGAGCGTGAGAACAATAATAATGACCTCTCTATCGTCTTGACCTACTTCGAAAAGCACTTGATCGCCCACTTTGAGGCCATTGATGCAGACCAATCGAATTTTTAAAGAACGGAGATTCTCAGGCTGTGCGTATTCCTGTGGAATTCGCCTTTGGGAGCACCGACGCTGTGCTTGAAATAGAGCGCGATGGGGACGGCCTGCGAATTCGGCCTGTGAGTCGATCTGTGGCAGGAGTACTCGATAAGTTTGCGAAATTTTCCGCAGATTTTCCGGCTCGGGAACCAACGAATCATGAGCAATTTGAAAGAGACTGCCTCTGATGGCTCGCTACATGTTGGATACTAATATGTGTATCTATCTCATGAAAAAATCAGCCTGAATCAGTGGCAAGGCGGTTTGCCGGATGCAAAGTTGGCCACGTGGTGATGTCTGCAATCACCTATGCCGAGCTGGAGTATGGCGTAGAGGTAGCCTCGCATCCGAAGCATCCGATCCTAGGACTTTTAATCCATTGGTCGCAGGTTCGAATCCCGCACGACCGACCAAAATTAAGATGCATCACTCGTGATGCATCTCATTGAAATCTCGCCTTGTGCGGGGTTTTTTCTTTTGAGAGAGGCAAGCGATCAATAGGTTGACGACGTTTTAGATGATCTGGTTCACCCAATCTTCTACTTGCAAATGGGGTACTAGAGCGAAGGCCGTATCGTTCGTCACTAGAACCGTGCCCGCGGCCAACGCGTGCGCGGCGATCAGTTGATCAAGTGGTGCCAAGACTTTCCCCTGCGCATTTAAACTGGCTCGCATTTCACCGTAGCGTGGCGCGATATCTCGATCCCATGGCAAGATTTCGACCCGGCGTAGTAATTCGTCCACGGCCTCTCGCAAGCGCAACGCCAGAGGACGTTTCGCTAAACCATACATCAACTCGCCATGCGAAATCGCTGAGATACATAATGCCGACATGGGCACAGCCCTGACTCGCTGGGCAACACCGGGGTGCGCCTTGAGCAGGTGACTCACAATATTGGTGTCGAGCATATATCGGGTCATTCGACCCATCCCTCAAAGGGGTCGCGCTCCTGAAAGTCCTGCGCACGCTCAGCCGACACCAGTAAACCCTTCGGCGCCGGGTTTAGTGTGACCAGCTCGAAGAACTCGTCCCAAGAGGGGGGCTTGCGGGAAAGGATGACATCGCCCGTTGCTGGATCTTGTCGGACAAAGACTTCTTTGGCATCGAATCGAAAGGCGGCTGGCAAGCGGACGGCTTGACTTCGGCCGTTCGTGAATAATTTTGCGACTTGGGCCAATTTAACGCTCCTTTTGAAGGCATATATCATAGTATATGCCAAGCCATCCAGCCTATCAATACCCAAATCGAAGGGTTGCCTGCAATTCGTTGGCATGCTCAGGGCGCTCAACTGCGTCCTGGATCTTGACGTGAGAGGCGGCGATCTGGTGGATTGGCGCTACAAACTACTGCCGATTTTCTCCACAATGATCTGGGACGTCATGGAAAGTTGGCTACAGTCCAAAAAATCCATACCCGAGCGAAAAATCAACCAACCTCGTCTGATTGGCGTGGATGGAAATCCGGGGCTAATGATGTAGTGCATAGGTGGCGAGTCACACCAGAGTGATGAGTCACAATAGACCCACTTTGAGAGAATGAGATGATGCGAGCCTCTCTAGGAGTTTTTCATGCGTTTTCAATCCTTAACCCTTGGCCTTTTGCTGACTGTTTCAACCATGAGCTCCTGGGCTCAGGACAAGGTGGTCTATCACCTGAACGATACCGCAAGCCAGGCGCTCGGCACGCTTCGCAACCTCAAGAACCATCTCGATACCGACCCGACTGCGCAGATCATCGTGGTCACCCACGCTCAGGGGGTGGACGCGCTCATGCTCGAGGCTAAAGATCGTAACGGCAACCCCTACGCCATTGCGGTTGAAGAACTCACACGCCGCGGAGTCAAGTTCGAGGTCTGCGAAATCACGCTTCAAAATCGCGCACTGAAGCGCGAGCAATTTATTCCAGAGGCCAGCTTTACCCCTTCGGGTGTGGTCAGAATCACCAAGCTGCAAACTCAGGGTTACGGCTATCTCAAGCCTTGAACTCGCGTAGACGATCCGCACTGCGGAGCTTAACTTCTCTGACCGTCACACTGGCCTTGCCAGTGCGGGCAGCCGATAAGGCCTTCGTCTTGCCGCTCGCAAAAAATTTGAGTCAAGCCCTCAGAGAGGCCGTGACGAAACAGGAGCCACTCATTTTGATGGTGAGTTTGGAAGGTTGCCCATTTTGCAAGATCGCTCGCGACCACTATTTGCGCTCAGTCGAGCAGGAGCAAAAACTCAAAATTGTGCAACTCAACATGAATCAGAACACTGCCGTGATCGACTTCCAGGGACGCTCAACCACCCACGAGCGACTCATTCAGTCATGGGCCATCAAGCTGGCTCCCACTCTATTATTTATCGGCAAAGAGGGTAAAGAGCTTGTTGAACGATTGGTCGGTGGATCGTCCAGCGATTTTTACGGCTCGTATCTCGACGAGCGGATCGTCAGGGCCATGGAGCTAAGCAAGGCCTAGGAGCCTGGGGTCGGGTTCACCCATTGCTTTGATTTTTCGCTAGAATAAGCTTTATGAGCGAACCCCAATTTCCAAAAGCCGATGATGATCGAGTGTTCGAAACGGCCGGTGAACTCTTAGCCTTGCTTTCAACTCCAGTGCGTCTCAAAGTGTTGAGCGCGCTTTGCAACGGCGAGCGTAAGGTGAGCGATTGGGTGGCCGCCACGTCAACCAAGGATTTGGATGGGGAGGCCGTTGCGCCTCGTAAAGAACGCCTATTCCCGTCGAGTCCCTCCATCTGATTTTCGCCAAAGAGTGGTGATGCGCGATTTCCCCACCTGACATGTGGTCGTTTGGCTCCGACCAAACGCCCACAAAATACCCCAAATACGTCCCAAAGTAGCGTAAGTTATCTTTGTCCTTTGTGACATTTTTCCTTGCCGCTCTCTTTTCAGGCGACCCATCCATGTCAACATCAGTCATCACCCCAAGCATTTACTCCGGCCTACCAGCCGGCATTAGCCAAAGTGCGGTCGCGGCCATGACCCATGCTCTTGGCTTCGCACTGCGACCCAGCGACCGAAATCTCCTGAAGCTCCCCTCGGAATTTGGGGAAAAACTTCGTAAACTTTCCCTGACTCAACCTGAGATGTTCTTTATTTTCGATCTTGGACGGCTCGCAAAACTGGGTGTGAATATCATTCAACTGCGCGCGCAATTAGCATCTGCTGACTTAAGAAACCGAATCTTTTTGTGCAATAGCGAAGGCCAAATGAGCATCGGTACGCGCGGCCTCATTCAAGCCCTTGGTTTCCCCGATGTGGTGGCAGACATCGACCCACGGGATGGCTTAGGCGGGCTGAAGTCATTAAGCAATTGGATGTGCCAGAAGGCACCTTGTGCTCGAGAGAGAATCAATCGTCTACCGGCTTTTCTTAAAACCGTATCGCTGACCATCGGTCACGAGTCGCCTCGGGCACTGGTGCAAAGGCTCAGCGGGCACTGTGCCGAACTACTGACGGCCGACTTGATCAAGCACATTGAAGTTCGTGACCGAATCTATCATTTAAAAGGCTACCCGGCCTGCTTCGTGAGCAATGAAGCCTGCCAGTACCTTCAGCAAAAGTTCAGACTAGTGGAAACACAGGCCTTGGCCGTCGGCAATGCGCTTCAGGAATTAGGGCTGATCTACCATGTGGCTCATGAGCAAAAATTTGCCAACCAGGGATTATTCTTTCGCTTTGCAAGTTCCAGCGTGGCGGACAAGCTCCCGGCTCTGGAAGTTTGGCATTCCTTGACGACACAAATTGAAACCAAAGATCGCACCTACCTCGCCAAGGTTTACCCCAGGTCATTCATCGGCTCTGAGGCCGTCGGTCAGATTGCAAAGCAATGGTCAGTCAATCGTCTGGATGCATGGATCATGCTGCATCGCTTTGAGCAATCGGGCCTGCTTGAACATGTCACCCAGGATCACGGCATGATGGACGGCAACTACTATTACCGCCTGACCTGAAGGCGCAAGGGTCGTGAGTTAGGGTTCCACAATGGCGAACATGGTCTTGAACTCATCGAGTACCGACATCAATTCCATCAGCTTGCGAACATCGCCTTCAACGCTGAGCTCACCTTTCGTGAGCGCCTCTTCAAAACTCATTTGCCGCATCAATACCTGATTCAAGGTCGCGCGCGCAAGCTTCACGCTGGCTTGTGCCCTTGGGCGCGTCCGGTCCCTCTGATAACTCAAGGCACAGTTTTCCAGGTTCATTGCATAACGTTCACCAGTATCCGAGAACAGCCAATTGATGATCAGGTGCTTGCCTTGCGCCTTGTCAGGAATGACACGAATGGCCAGAGTGTCGAAAATCATCTCCACGCTCATGGAGCGCACAATGTCGCCACTGGCCACGGCACGCATGGCCGTGGCCGGCGGTCCTTCTCTTAGCTCTTTTGCGCCTTGAAGATAAGCGTTCCTCCAGGTCGAGGCCTCGGCCTGGTAGGCCAACTGCTCAAAAGCCGCGGCGCACAAGGCCTTGGCCTCGAGATGACTTGGATCAGAAAAAACCAGGTGATTGGCCATTTGCGCAACCCAGCGATACTGGCCTTTCGCAAAATCGCTTTTCAGCTTTTCGAGGACAGCCGCAGGTCCGCCCATGTATTCCACAAGCTTTTCTGCATAGGGCTGCGGTGGCAGCGCGTGCAGATTAGCCGGATTGCCGTCATACCAGCCCAGATAGCGTTGATAAACGGCCTTCAGATTATGCACAAGAGCACCGTAGTAACCGCGCAGATGAAACTCGTTCGACAAGCTCTCGGGAAGTTTCACCGTTTCGGCGATTTCTACGGCCGTAAGCCCCTGGTTCATATGGCGCACGGCTTGATCATGCATAAAGCGATACAAATCGCGTTGCTTGCTCAAGACGGCCTTCACCCGGGTATTTCCAAATTTGGGCCAATGATGTTGAGCAAAGATAAGCTCGGCCTCCTGACCATAATGCTCAAGCGCATGGTCAATCGCCTTGCTCCATGCCAATGCGTTTCTTGCTTGCGCGCCGCGAATTGGCAAGAGGTTGTGCATCAGATGGGTCACATTCTCGGCAGTATTCAAGGCTTTGAACTGAGGGAAGTAAAGATGCATCTCGGCCGGCGCTTCCGTTTGCGGCGTTAACTGAAAAACGATCTCGATACCGTCAATCAAATGGCGCTCGACGTCTTTTGCGATGACCTGGGTTGGTGAGATAAGGGTCACCGTGCCACGGGCTGTGACCTTTCCCAAACCGGCATCAATTTGGCCTGCCTCGCCCACGGGGATGAGAGGGCCGAACTGGTAGGCGGCACGACGCAACATCGCCGGACCTGCGATCACGTTCTCAGAGACCGCCTCTTCAAGAAACCCTGAAGGTGCAATGATTTTCACGCGTCCGGCATCAACATCGTCTTGATCGACCACGCCCTTCACGCCGCCGAAGTGATCGACATGACTATGGGTGTACACCACACAGACAATCGGCTTCTTGGGGCGATGCATAAAGTAGAGCTGCATTGCGGCACGAGCGACGTCAACAGTCGTGAGAGGATCAATGATGATCAAGCCAGTATCACCTTCAATCACGCTCATGTTGGCGATATCGAAGCCTCGTACCTGGTAGATGCGATCACAGACTTTGAACAGGCCATGAATCATGTTCAATCGCGCCTGTCTCCACAAGCTTGGATTGGCCGTGGCGGGCGCCTTCTCTTGATCGAGGAAGGCGTATTGAGCCCAGCTCCAGACAGTTCGGCCCGCACTATCCTTGATTGAAGGCTCGGGCCAGGAAGCAACAAACCCGGCGCGAGCCTCGGCAAAGTCGACCCCGTCTTCAGGGGGCATAGTGTCGACAAAGTCATTCTGATACTGGGTCGTGATCACACTCGCGGAACTTGGATTGGACAAGAGGCACCTTCAATTCATGTAACGTGCCTCCTACTTTACCTCAGGAATCGTTCATCGGCTTCGACGACGGTCCACCTTCCACTGCGCACTTGGACACAAACCTGATTCTGAGAAGCTTGTCTACTCGTCTTGTCTTGAGATAAGCTCAAACCCTTTAGAAAACAATGGCAGGGCAAGGCATGAACCGAAATTTTGACCGACACACCGGTCGCAAAGCGCGCAATTTAAAAGGCCCGAGCCCTGGCTTGACACACGCTCTGCGGCACCAGGTGCGATTTCTGGGCCTTTCAATTCTCGCTGGACTGACCGCCGCGTGCGCTGCACCGGAGGGTCTACGCTCCATCGCCGACCGCCTGAATCTTCCCATTGGACAGGTACTGGGCAAGAAAGAGGCGCCGCCCAATGACAAGCCTTCGCGCATCGGCGAGGTCGTACGAAATACCTATGATGGTCTAAGCGATGACCTCCTCACTGCAGGTCTGGGTAAGACTGGCTTGGCGAGCACAACGGCGCCGGGCTTTGCCAACAACGACCAACCCACCACGGTGGAGCTGCGTCGCCGCGCCATCTATCTCAATTACCGTGCCTTGCTCGATCTCGCGCCCAATGGTGGCTTCGGTCGTTTTTATGGGCCTAATGTGGATTCCAACGGTCGCATTACTGAGGAAGAGGGCAAAATCGCCGGGACCGAAATCTTGGCCTTTGCCGACGACGGCACGGGGCAGAAGAACGTTGCTCATTTAATTCAAATTCCAAGTAACTTTAACCAGGCAAAGCCCTGCATCGTTGCCGCGCCCTCCTCCGGATCGCGAGGAGTCTATGGGGCGATTGGCACGGTCGGTGAATGGGGCCTCAAGAAGGGCTGCGCAGTGGCCTATACCGATAAAGGCGCGGGTCTTGGCCTGCAAGATCTCGACAGCAATCGGGTCATGTCCCTGCAAGGAGACATCGTCAGTGCGTCCGCAGTCGGAAAGAAAGCCCAACTTTTAGTCGATCTTTTGCCCTCGCGACAGGCGAGTTTCAGCAAAGAGCATCCACACCGAATCGCGCTCAAGCATGCCCACTCCCAGCAAAATCCCGAGAAAGACTGGGGGCAAGACGTTCTCATGTCGATCCGCTTTGCATTCTGGGCGCTCAACGAGGAGTTGGTGAAGGCCAATGAGCGTGGCGTCAAACCTGTCAAGTTTCAACCCGACAATACCATGGTGATTGCCGCGAGTGTATCGAATGGCGGCGGCGCATCCTTGCGTGCCGCCGAGCAAGATGTGGAAGGGCTGATTGATGGAGTCGCCGTCAGTGAGCCGCAAGTCCAGCCGCGCTTGTCTAGAACCTTCTCGATAGAACAGGGCAATCAAAGAATTACCGGCTTTGGAAAATCGCTTTATGACTACACCAGTCTCGCGAATCTTTTCCAACCTTGCGCCGCCTTTGCCTCGGCCGCCGCCAATGCTCCCGGCTTGAATTTTATTCTCGCGGCCCGCGCTCAGAACCGCTGCGCGGGCTTGCAGGCGGCCGGACTCCTGAAGGCTCAAGATTTAGCGGGACAGGCCAGCGAAGCCTTGAGCATTCTTCATGCGAACGGATGGATGCCTGAGTCCGATCTGCTTCATGCCAGCCATTATGCTTTCGCGACACCCGGTGTGACCACCACTTATGCCATGAGTTACGCCAGGGCCAGTGTTGTCGATAACCTCTGTGGGCAAAGTTTTGCGGCGGTTGAGAATCAAGCAGGTAAACCAGTGGCCATGCCGACGCCGGTCTTGATGAGTTTATTCTCAAATAGCAACGGTATTGCTCCGGCCAGCGGGATTCAAATCGTCAACCAAAACGCCGAAGGCGGCCCCACACTGGATCCGGCCAGCGTCTCCCAGTCGAGCAAAAAACCGGATTACAACCTGGACGCCGCGCTATGTCTGCGAGGCTTGATTGCACCCGCCGTGCCGGGACAAGCGAGCAGTGCCATTCGCAATCGCCAGGCCAGCGATTTGAAACGCGGCCTTGACGAGGTTTTGGCCTCGGGGAATCTGCGTGGCAAACCCACCATCATCGTTCATGGTCGAAGCGACGCCTTGGTTCCAGTGAATCATTCTTCGCGACCCTATTTCGCACTCAATCAAGCGATTGAAGGTGAAGCCAGTCGTTTGCGCTACATTGAGGTCACTCACGCCCAACATTTCGATGCCATGATCTCCAGCCCGGGCATACCCGGCCTGGATACCCGTTTTGTACCGTTACATCGTTACTACCTTCAAGCCCTCGATACGCTTTATGACCACCTCAGCCATCGTGGCGGCTTGCCTGACTCACAGGTGGTTCGCACCAAACCTCGAGGAGGTGAGGCCGGAAAAGCGCCTGCGCTGACCGAAGAAAACATCCCCTACTTTCCCATGCAAGCGCCAGCGGCAAACCGCATCGTTTACAACAACGGTGTTTTGCTTATCGCTGAATAATCAGGTCACGACGAGGTTTCGAATCAAGGCAGGCACGATTTAAGTCTGGGTGCTGCCCGAAGTATTTCCTTGTTCCTTGCGACGTGCTTCACGCCCAAGGAGCACGGCCAGGAGGGACCACACGATACTCAACATGGCCGCCAAGCTTGCGAACATCAGCGGCGTCCAACCTAGTGCTTTCAAGGTGCCAAAACCTTGCGCCGAGAGGGTATCGCCACCGCGATGGACCAAGGTATCGATGACATTTTTGGCTCGATATTTTTGCTCGGCCGGTAAAACATTGAACAGAGTCTCGCGCGCCGGTTTACTGACCGCATATTCCCCAGCGCGGCGCACGATGCCGAAGGCAAACAAGGTGGCAAGGCTAGGCAACAGAGCCATTGCGGCGAAGCCAAAGATCGACAGCATGGGCAAGGCCGCGAGCATGATGACGATACCGGCACGCTTCATTAAAGTGCCAAAGGCCAGGACCTGGATGGCCAAGGTGAGTAGATTGACCGCGAGGTCCGTCAGTGAAAGTATTCTGATACGCTCTTTGCTATCCGGAATCGCCAGGGGCAAAAGCTCGACCTGCTGAAAATAAAGCAAGGTGGACAAGCCTGCGTAGAGCATCAGAAAAAACGCCACGCCGAGCAAATACGGCGAGCGCACCAAATCCAGAAGGCCCGACCAAATACTGCCTTGCATGGCCTGCTCTTCACTGCTGAGGTGCCCGCCGCCCGGTTGCAGGCCGAGCCCCCGCAAGGAAACGATGAAAAAGATGACCAGCACCAGGAAGCCCGCCGAGATCAGGACCAGACCCTTCGGGCCGATGAAAGCGACCAAGCTTGAGGTCAGCCCGGGCCCGGTGAGCGCTCCAGCCGTACCACCGGCTGCGATAAAGCCATACAGGCGTTTGGCTTGTTCACTCTTGAAAAGATCCGCCATAAAGCTCCAGAACACGGAGACAGCGAATAAGTTAAAGACACTCACCCATACAAAAAAGACCCGGGCAACCAACTTCTGTGATTCAGTCTGCTGGAAAGCGAACCAAAAACCCACAAGATTGAGTGCAAAAAATCCGTAGATCCAAGGCAGGAGCTGGCGCCTTGGAAAGGTGCGAGTCAGCCAACCAAATAGTGGCACTAATACCAGCATGACCAAAAATACGTCGACAAAAAGCTCATTGAGTTTTTTGCTGCCAATTTGCACAGCCATTTCATCGCGCACCGGGCGCATGACATAGTAGGCTGCAATCAAACAAAAGAAATACGCAAAGGCATATAGCGAGGCCTTCAGTTCGTCCGGCTCCGCCTTGCTCACCTTGAGCAACCAGGCTCTCATCGTGGTTTTGCCAGAATAGTTTTCATCGCAAGGCTCGCGGCTGCAAAACCAAACCCGGCGGTCACCGTCACCATCGAGCCATAGCCGGAGCAAGCGAGAGGCGCTCCTGGGGCAGAGTCGGGCTGCGCAAGGGACCAACTACCTTGTCGGGAAAGAGTGCCCAGGTTCTCTTTGGAGTAAATTGCTCGCATATTAAAAGTCCGTCCAGGCTCGCGCGAGAAGCCATAGTCGCGACGCATTTTCGCGCGCAGCGAGGCGATCAAAGCATCGCCTTTGATCAAAGCAATATCCTCATCGGCAAGCGCCATGGGATCAGTTCGGCCCCCGGCCGCACCACAGACAATCAAACTTTGACGACGATCACGAGCCAGCCCGGCCATGGCGGCCTTGGCCCTGACTTGATCCGTCGCATCAATGATGACGTGGGCGCTGGCATCCAGCAATTCCGCGACATTGTCAGGCTGCGCAAAGCAGTCATGCACACGCACCAAACATTCAGGAGAAATATCTGCGATGCGCGTACGCATCGCGTCCACTTTGGCGGCACCAAGACTGGAGCTCAAAGCATGCACTTGGCGATTAATGTTGGACTCGGAGATGTGGTCCATATCAATTAAATCGATCTGACCCAGGCCGCTGCGGGCGAGCGCTTCAGCCGCCCAGGAGCCAACGCCACCAATACCTACGACGATAACACGCGCCGACCACAGGCGCTCCAGCCCGGCGTCTCCGAAGAGACGTGCCAGACTGGCGAAGCGGCGGCTGCTGGTGCGAGATTCACTCAAACCGAATCACGCGAATTCAAGCGACCTGGATTGAAAGATCCATCTCAGCTCAAGGAATCAATAAAGTCGAGCCTGTCGTCTTGCGTGATTCAAGATCAGTGTGAGCGCGCGAGGCATCGCTCAAAGGATAACGTTGGTCAATCTCGATTTTCACTTTTCCGGAGGCGACGACCTTGAACAAATCGTTCGAGATCTCTTCGAGAGCTGAGCGCTTGGCAATATGAGGCATCAAGGAAGGCCGGGTGACATACAGGGTGCCTTTTAACGCAGTCAAGGCCACTGGAGGCACGGGCCCGGAGGCATTTCCGAAGCTCACCATCAGACCAAATGGTTGCAGGCTGTCAAGCGAGGCCTGCCAGGTGTCTTTGCCCACCCCGTCGTAGACCACGGGCACCATGGCACCTTTAGTAATCTCGCGAACTCGCTCAGCCACATTCTCCTCTTTGTACATAATGACGTGATCGCAACCATGGGCCTTGGCGAGCGCGGCTTTGTCTTTCGATCCGACGGTGCCAATCACGGTCACGCCCAGAGCCTTGGCCCATTGCATCGCGATCAATCCCACGCCGCCAGCGGCGGCATGGAACAGAATCGTCTGGCCCTTTTGAAGTTTGTAAGTTCGACGGAACAAATACTGGACGGTCATACCCTTCAGCATCATGGCTGCACCGGTGTCAAAGCTTATGGACTTGGGTAGCTTCACCAGGTTTTGTTCAGGCATGTTGCGGATATCCGCGTAGGCGCCGGCAGGACCGCCCGCATAGGCCACCCGGTCGCCGACCTTCAAGAACTTGGCGCCGGGACCCACCGCCGTGACGACCCCTGAGCCTTCCGTACCAATGCCGGCCGGCAGAGGCTGGGGATAGAGGCCGCTGCGAAAGTACACATCAATAAAGTTCAAACCAATCGCATGGTGGCGAACTTGCACTTCACCGGGGCCCGGAGAACCAAGATCCACCTCGATCAGGTTCATCACGTCCGGTCCACCGGTTTGCTCAATACGAATTACTCTAGCTTTTTGCATCTGACCCATTTCAACTCTCCTCTAAGAATGACTCATCCATTAAATTAGTTTGACGACTAATACGCTTTAAAAATCAAAACGTCCCGGGATAAGCGCCGCCGTCCAGCAACACATTTTGCCCCGTGAAGTACGACGCTTGCTGACTGCACATAAAGGCGCACATCTGACCAAACTCGGTCGGGTTACCGAAGCGACCCGCAGGTATGGTGTTCAAGCGCGCTTTCTCGGCGGCCGCCACATCCGTATTGGCATTTTTGGCCTGGGCCGCGAAGTTGCTTTTAAGACGATCTGTGTAAAACAGCCCAGGCAGTAAATTATTCAAGGTCACGTTATGCATCGCGACTTTACGAGCCAATCCGGCGGAGAAACCGGTCAAACCGGAACGCGCGCCATTCGACAAGGCCAAGATATCGATCGGCGCTTTTACTGCGCTCGAAGTGATGTTGACGATGCGTCCAAACTTGCGCTCGATCATGGAATCAATCGTGGCCTTCATCAGCTCAATCGGGGTGAGCATATTGGCATCGAGCGCCTTGATCCAGTCATCACGAGTGAAGGTTCGAAAATCTCCAGGTGGCGGGCCACCGGCATTGTTAATCAAAATATCCACTTGGGGTGCGGCGCCCAGTACTGCTTTACGCCCCGCTTCGGTCGCAATGTCGCAGGCCACCGCATGCACCGTCACTCCGTATTGACGCAAACGCTCGGCAGAGGCCTCCAAGGTGTCGGCACTCCTGGCATTGATCACCAGATTCACGCCCTCACCGGCCAAGGCTTCAGCGCATCCAAACCCTAGCCCCTTACTCGCACCGCAAACAACCGCCCACTTGCCTTTGATTCCAAAATCCATGATTTCCCCAGTGAAAAACTTCCAAAACTTCGAATACTTTTAATGACTTAACGGCCGCGTGTCAGCGAGCCAAGAACGCCACGCACAATCGCAGAACCAATACGCGTTCCAATGGATCGTGCAGCACTCTTGGCGACCGATTCCAAGATGGAGTCTTTGCGGCCCGTTCCGCGCATGAGCCCACCAAGTGAGCCCATCATGCCGTCTTTAATTCGATCGCCCAGGTCCGGCTCGGTTGGAGCGGTATCACTCGAGCCTCCGGCGCCTGCACTGGCCCCCGTAGAGTTCGGGTCGCTCCCTGCGCCTTGCTTAGAAGTTGCTTGGCGATCGGCCGCGCCAGCGGCACTGCGCCCTTTGATCTTTTCAAACGCCGACTCACGGTCCTCGGTCTTCTCATAGACACCCGCCACCACCGATTTCTCAATCAAGGCTTTGCGCTCGGCATCATTCACTGGCCCCATGCGCGAACTTGGCGGCAAGACAAAGGCGCGCTCCACGACGCTGGGGCGACCTTTTTCATCCAGGAATGAAATTAAGGCCTCACCCACACCGAGCTCACTAATCACCTGGACAGTATCGAACGCAGGATTGGCGCGCATCGTTTGCGCGGCCGCTTGCACCGCTTTCTGGTCACGAGGCGTAAAGGCCCGCAAGGCATGTTGTACCCGGTTGCCTAACTGGCCCAGCACCGTATCAGGAATATCCAGCGGGTTCTGAGTGACAAAATAAATGCCCACACCTTTGGAGCGAATCAAGCGCACGACTTGCTCTACTTTTTCGAGCAAGGGGCGCGGGGCCTCATTAAAAAGGAGATGGGCTTCGTCAAAGAAAAATACCAGCTTGGGTTTATCTCGATCACCGACCTCAGGCAGATGTTCAAAGAGATCGGACAGTAACCAGAGCAAGAACGAACCATACAGGCGGGGCGCATTGAGCAAACGATCTGCACTCAGCACATTGATGATGCCACGCCCTTGAGCATCGGTTTGCATCAAGTCGTCAATGTTGAGCATTGGTTCGCCGAAAAACTGATCGGCACCTTGCTGGTCAAGCACCATCAGACCGCGCTGGATCGACCCGACCGACGCTGCCGAGATGTTGCCGAATTCGGTCGTAAATTGTTTGGCATGATCGCCAACGTATTGCAGCATGGCGCGCAGATCTTTGGCATCCAGGAGCAGCATGCCCTGCTCGTCGGCAATCTTGAACACCAGGTGAAGAACCCCTTCCTGAGTTTCGTTTAAGCCGAGCATGCGCGACAGCAACAAAGGCCCCATATCGCTCACCGTGGCCCGTAGCGGATGGCCCTTCTCGCCAAATACGTCCCATAACGTGACCGGGAAAGCGGCCAGCTCAGGTGCCGGCCAACCTAACTGCTCCAGACGCAGTTTCATCTTGGGGCCGATATCCCCGGCTTGTGAGATCCCGGTCAAATCGCCTTTGACATCGGCCATGAACACCGGCACGCCAGCGCGCGAAAAGCCTTCAGCAAGTACTTGCAAAGACACCGTTTTGCCGGTTCCTGTAGCACCCGTAATCAGACCATGGCGGTTCGCCAGGCCGAGCAAGAGTTCTAGGTCGCGGTCCTTGCTGCGGGCAACGGCGATGGAAGCTGGGCTGGTAGGCATTTGATCGTCTTTCGCAAAGGTACTGGCTCGTGTTTTCGGGCCGATTATCTCTTAGTGCGGCAATTATGGTGGAGATCGAGCTCACTCCTCGGGCCATGGGCCTAAATGTTAAAATCGTCCCAGTGACAGAAACACGGATCGAAACCAAGAAAGGAGCCGAATGGCTGGGCATTCCAAATGGGCCAATATCAAGCATAAAAAGGATCGCGCCGATGCCAAGCGCGGCAAGCTTTTTACGCGAATCATCAAGGAAATTACGGTCGCAGCCCGCCTTGGTGGCGGCGATCCGGCGATGAACCCACGGCTACGCTTGGCCATTGACAAGGCCTCCGATGGCAATATGCCCAAGGACACGGTCCAGCGCGCGATCTCCAAAGGGGCTGGTGGTCTAGAGGGCGCCCATTACGAAGAAATTCGCTATGAAGGCTACGGCATCTCTGGTGCGGCCGTGATCGTCGATTGCATGACGGACAACCGCGTCCGGACGGTCGCTGACGTGCGCCACGCTTTTTCCAAATATGGGGGCAACTTGGGCACGGACGGCAGCGTCGCTTTTATGTTCAATCACTGCGGCCAGTTCTTGTTCGCCCCGGGAGCCCCGGAAGACAAGTTAATGGAACTCGCGATTGATCAAGGTGCTCAGGATGTGATGACTGACGAGGAAGGTGGCATTGAAATTATTTGCACGCCCGCGGATTTTTCTAGGCTTAAACAGGCACTGGAAGCCGCTGGGTTCAGGGCTGAAATCGCGGAAATCGTCATGAAACCGGAAAATGAAATTGCAATGACGGGTGATGAGGGTGAAAGAATGCAAAAATTGCTCGACGCTCTGGAAAGCCTCGACGACGTGCAAGAGGTCTTCACCAGCGCCGTGATCTCCCCATAGATCACTATCCATAAAAACATCAAGAAAGTGAGCTCAATTTGAAAATACTGGTGGTTGGAAGTGGTGGACGAGAGCATGCGCTGGCTTGGCGCCTCGCTCAGTCTAGAAGAGTCCAAAGTATTTATGTCGCGCCCGGCAACGGCGGAATGGCCAAGGAGCCCGACCTGATCAGCTTTCCGACCAGCAAGATTGAAAGCCTCGCGGAATTCGTTCAGCGCGAGGACATTGCGATTACTGTTGTCGGCCCCGAGGCACCCCTGGCCGAAGGGATCGTCGATTACTTTCGGGAAAAAGGCCTGAAGATTTTCGGACCCACCAAGGCCGCTGCTCAGCTCGAATCGTCCAAAGATTTTGCCAAAGCCTTCATGAAGCGCCATGGCATTCCCACCGCCGACTATCAAACTTTTACTGATCTTGCTTCGGCCCACGCCTATGTCGATCTTAAAGGTGCGCCGATTGTCATCAAGGCCGATGGTCTGGCCGCTGGAAAAGGCGTGGTGGTCGCCATGAGCCTGGATGAAGCCCACAAGGCCCTCGACGACATGCTGGGCGGCAAGGTCCTCGGCAATGCCGGCGCACGGGTGGTAATTGAAGAGTTTCTCGAAGGCGAGGAAGCGAGCTTTATCGTCATGGTGGATGGCCGCAATATCTTGCCACTCGCCTCCAGCCAGGACCATAAGCGCTTGAGGGACGGTGATCAGGGCCCCAACACGGGCGGCATGGGCGCCTACTCGCCCGCCCCAGTGGTGAGCCCAGCCGTGCACGCCAAGGTCCTGCGCGAAATTATTCGCCCGACCGTGGAAGGCATGGCCAGCGAAGGCATTCCTTACACTGGCTTTCTTTATGCAGGTCTGATGATCGACACCAAAGGCGATGTGAAAACCGTGGAGTTCAATTGCCGCTTGGGCGACCCAGAAACCCAGCCCATCATGGCTCGTTTAAAAAGCGACTTCGCCACCGCACTGGAGTTGGCCATTGACGGAAATCTCGATAGGGTCGAGCTGGAATGGGATCGACGCACGGCGCTTGGCGTCGTTTTAGCCAGTGCCAATTACCCCGGCGAGCCTAAAGTGGGTGATGTCATCCTGGGCCTGCCAGAACGGGGCAATGTGGTGGGAGGCGATGTCATGGTGTTTCACTCTGGAACCAAGCTCGTTGGCGATAAAGTCCTCACCTCGGGTGGCCGGGTACTTTGCGTGACCGGCATGGGCGATTCTGTGAAAATGGCTCAGGATGTTGCCTACGAGGCGATCAACAAAATTCGCTTCGTGGGCATGCAGTACCGTCGCGATATCGGCCATCGCGCCCTGCCCACACGTTTACGAAAAGGCAAATAGTCTTGACGAAACTCGATTCGGTAAAGGCTTACCTCACGACGCTTCAAAGCCAGATCGTGGCAGGGCTTGAGGCTCTGGACGGCACGCAGTTTGTTCGAGATGAATGGCTGCGCCCTCAGGGTGGAGGCGGACGAAGCTGCGTCCTGGAGGGCGGAAAGGTTTTTGAGCGCGCCGGGGTCTTGTTTTCACATGTACACGGCGATAACCTCCCCGCCTCTGCGGCGGCGGCACACCCTGAAATTGCCGGACGAGCCTGGCAGGCGATGGGCGTGTCCCTGGTCCTCCATCCGAAAAACCCCCATGTACCGACCGTGCATTTGAATGTCAGGTTTTTCTTGGCGCTTGGCGATCCAAACACTAGCGCTGAAAAAAAACAGGAGGTCTGGTGGTTCGGTGGGGGTACGGATCTCACCCCCTTTTATCCTGAGGTTGAGGATGTCAAGCACTTCCACCAAACCTGCAAAGACGCTTTGCAGCCTTTTGGCTGTGAGTATTACCCGCGCTTTAAAAAGTGGTGTGACGACTATTTCTTTCTTAAACACCGCAATGAAGCCAGGGGCGTTGGCGGAATTTTTTATGACGACTTGAACGAGCCAGGATTTGAGCAAAGCTTTGCCCTCACCCGTTCGGTCGGCGACTCTTTTTTGAAAGCCTATCTGCCGATTGCCGAGCGTCGCGCCCATCATCCTTATTCGGAAAAAGAACGTGATTTCCAGCTTTACCGGCGTGGGCGCTACGTGGAGTTCAACTTGGTGTTTGATCGCGGTACATTGTTCGGGCTTCAATCCGGCGGGCGCACAGAGAGTATTTTGGTCTCCATGCCGCCATTGGCGCGCTGGGCTTACGACTGGTCGCCGGAACCCGGCAGCGCAGAGGCCAGTCTTTACCAAGAGTTTCTGCCGATTCGAGACTGGCTCTAGGCTCTGTGCAAATCCATGCAAAATAGCCCGCGCCGTCGAATTGGACTTCTAGGAGGCAGCTTCGATCCCGTGCATCCAGGCCATTTGGCCCTGGGACGAGCGGCGGCCATTGCCCTTCGCCTGGACGAGGTACGCATGATCCCTGTCGCCCGTTCTTGGCAAAAGCAAGATGCCAGGGCGAACAGCGAGCAAAGGCTTGCTATGCTATCCCTAGCGCTGCAAGCCGAGGGAAACAGGCTAAACGCAGGTCTCGCCCAAGCCTGTCAATGGTCAATGGACCCCCAGGAAATACAGCGCGGTCCGCCCACCTATACCCTTGACACGCTCTTGGCATTGCGCGAGGACGGCAACCAAGACCAGCTTTGTTTGATTCTGGGCAGTGATCAGTTTTCTCGCCTGCACACTTGGCACCGACCCCATGAATTGCTCCAGCATTGCCACATCGCAGTCACCACCCGCCTGCCCTTTTTGCTGAACCAATTGAGCCCGGAAGCGGAGCACTTTATGGACGAATATGGCGTGGAAGCGCTGCCGGACACGCCAGCGGGTAAAATCACTACTTTCCGAATGCAAGCCGTGCATCTCTCCTCCACTCAAATTCGCGGCCTACTGATCAGCGAACGCAAACTCGGCCTCGAACTCCTGCACCCCACTGTGGCTGCCTACATCGAACAATTCGGCCTCTACTCTTAAAGGGCACTATGGATATTCACAGCCTACAGGCTATTGTTATTGACGCACTTGAGGACATCAAGGCTCAGGACATCAAACTCTTCGATACGATGCCACTGACCAGTCTCTTCGACCGAGTGGCCATCGTGAGCGGCACCTCGAACCGTCAAACGCGCGCCTTGGCCGCCCATGTACGCGATAAAGTGAAGCAAGCGGGCGGACAGGTGATTTCGGTGGAGGGCGAAGAAACCGGCGAATGGGTCCTGGTCGATCTGGGCGATATGGTCGTTCATGTGATGCAGCCCACGATCCGCAGTTACTACAATCTTGAAGAGCTATGGGGCGAGTACCCCATCGACTACAAAGCGAGCAAGAAAAATATCTCGCGCCGCTCCGCATCGGTCCCCGAACCCGCGCCTACGGACGCAGGTGCGGGCGCCAAGACTCCGATTGCCAGAAAAGCGAGTGTGAAGAAGCCTGCCTATGAAAAAGGTGAATCTACCCGAAATAAAGCCGCCCCAGGCAAAGTCGCCAAGGGAAGTGGCGCCTCTGCGCAGCCCACCACGAGCCCGGCCCGCAAGACTAAGGCCCCACCCGCTAGCGATGCTCTGGAGTCAGCAGATTTCAGTGCAGCGGGCACGGTGAAAGTCACGCCGCGAACCTTGCCATGGCGAGCCGCCGCCGACAAACCGGGAAAAATTGCTGCCAAATTGACGGGCACAAAATCAGGGGCGAAATCACCCGTGAAATCGCGCTTGAAATCTGCCGCCAAAAAGGCCCCAGCCACGAAGACCGTGGCAAAGAAAGTCGTTCCCAAGTCAAGCGCGCTCAAACCGGTTCCCGCCAAGAAATCAGTCGCCAAAATATAAAGTGTTTAATCAGGAAGGTGCTCAACAAACAAGCTGCAAAGCCACGTGCACTTTTAAACCTGACGTGTGATCCTGTGCTCATCAAAGTGATCGCTGTCGGGACCAAGATGCCAGCCTGGGTGAACCAGGTCAGCTCAGAGTACAGTCAACGCCTGCCGCCCGACATTAAGCTCGAATGGCTCGAGGTCAAGGCGGAAAGGCGCTCCGAGAAGAAAATCAGTATTGAGGAAGCCGAGCGTTATATGGGCAAGGAAGCCGAGCGAATTCGCGAAGCCTTGCCCAAGGATGCACACCTGGTCGCGCTGGATGAACAAGGCCTCAGCGTCGACAGTATTCAGCTCTCGGAGCAATTACAACGCTGGAGAGAAAACGCCAAACCTGTCGTTATCTTGATTGGTGGGCCCGATGGGCTGCACGCGCCGTTGAAAAAGGCCTGTACTCAAAAAATCAGCCTTTCCAACCTGACCCTGCCCCATCCCTTGGTGCGCATCGTACTGGCTGAGCAGCTTTATCGAGCCTGGAGCATTTTGGCGAATCACCCCTATCACCGCGCTTGATTGAAACCCGAATTTAATGGACGACGGCCTTGAATTGAAGATTTACCTAGCCTCCAAAAGCCCGAGACGACAGGAGTTATTGCGTCAGATCAACATCGATTTCGAGTTGCTATTGCCCGATGATGCCGTTGCGGCAGAAGCCCTCGAAACAACCCGGCCAGGCGAAAGCCCGAGCCAGTATGTGACCCGAGTCACCCTTGCAAAAATGGAGCAGGCGCAGGGATGTCGATCACTCCGAGGATTACCGGACCTGCCCATCCTCACCGCTGACACGACGGTGGCCCTGGGCGGGACCATTTACGGCAAACCTAGCGATTTGGCCGAGGCGCGAAGCATGCTCCGGCAATTACAAGGCAAGACCCACCGCGTGCTGACGGCGGTCGCCGTTCATCATCACGGCAAGACCAATCTTCTCCTGAGCGCCTCTCGGGTTCGGTTTGCACGTCTCGACTCGGCAGCCCTTGATCGCTACCTGGCCAGCGGAGAAGGAGTAGACAAGGCGGGGGCTTACGCCATCCAGGGTCTCGCCGCGAGCTTTATTCGAGATATTCAAGGTTCATACTCCGGTATCATGGGACTTCCACTTTACGAGACGTCCCGCTTGCTCAGCTTGTAATGCTTCGGTCGGGTAGCGCTCAAAAAACTGAGCTGAGGAACTAGAGAGCAATGCCCGCCGAAGAAATTCTCATCAACGAATCCGTCCATGAAACCCGGGTTGCTGTCGTGCAGCAAGGCGCTTTGCAAGAGCTTCACCTTGAGCGCGCGGCCACCCATGGGTTGGTGGGCAACGTGTATCTTGGCAAAATCACCCGAGTACTGCCGGGCATGCAGTCGGCCTTTGTGGAATGCGGCTTGCAAAGAGCTGCCTTTATTCATGTCGCAGATCTTTGGCAGGCCAAGCAGAGTCCGGTGAACCCGGGCGGCAGCACGAGCTCTGGTCAGGGAGCGAGTGCAGCAAGCACCAGTACCAGCGGGCAGCACCACATCCCTATTGAGAAAATCCTCTACGAGGGCCAGTCTCTCCTGGTCGAAGTCTTGAAGGACCCGATCAGCACCAAGGGCGCACGCCTCACTACCCAGATCAGCATCGCCGGGCGCTTACTGGTTTACCTTCCGCATGACGGGCATCTTGGCGTCTCGCAAAAAATTGAAAGCGAGGACGAACGTAACCAACTGCGTGCGATGCTGCAAAGCCTCCGACCTGCGGATGAAAAAGGAGGCTTCATCGTGCGCACTTCGGCCGAAGATGCCACCGAAGAAAATCTCAAAGCCGACATGGAGTATTTGCGTAAGCGCTGGAAGCAGGTGCTAGAGGCGAGCCGTTTGCAGCCAGCGCCTTCCCTGCTCTACCAGGAACTCAGTTTGAGCGAGCGCACCTTGCGCGACCTCGTTAATTCCTCAACGCAAAGAATCTTGGTTGACTCTCCTGGCGCGCTCAAACATTTGAGCGAGTTCGCCCAAGCCTATACCCCCAGTGTGCTGGATCGTCTCAAACTTCATACGGGTGATCGCCCACTTTTTGAGTTGCACGCGATTGAAGATGAAATCGAGCGCGCCTTGTCGAAACGAGTAGATCTCAAGTCCGGCGGATACTTGATCATCGATCAAACCGAAGCGCTCACCACGGTCGATATCAATACCGGTGGTTTCGTCAGCGGCAAAAACTTCGATGACACCATCTTCAAAACCAACCTGGAGGCTGCCCAGGCCCTTGCACGGCAACTGCGTATCCGCAACCTTGGCGGCATCATCATCATTGACTTCATTGACATGGCGAATGTTCAACACCGGGAAGCCGTTCTGCAAGAGTTGCGCCGTGCCGTGGCGAAAGACCGAACCAAATCAAGCGTCAGCGGATTTACCTCGCTGGGACTGGTCGAGATGACGCGCAAGCGCACCCGCGAATCCCTGGCCCATTTAATGTGCGAAGCCTGTGTCGTCTGTAAGGGCAAGGGCGCCGTCAAAACCGCGCGCACCATTTGCTTCGAGATTCTGCGAGAGATTGATCGCGAAGCGCGACAATTCAACCCAAAAGAGTTTCGCATTATTGGCTCCCAAGACGTGATTGACTTGTTCCTCGAAGAAGAATCACAGGCCTTGGCCAGCCTGGGCGACAGCATCGGGAAACGTATTACTTTGCAGGTAGAAACCCAATATGCCCAGGAGCAGTACGATATCGTATTGTCATAGTGTTTTCGAGGAGGATCGCATGACATCACTGATGTCACAGCTCTCCCAGTACGCCAGCGATCACCGCGACACAGCTTCCCAATTGGATTTGAGAAAAGAATTGCAATCCGAAATCGAAAGCGTGGTCGGCCCGACGCTGAAATGACCAGGCGTCAAGAGGTCATCGACCATGTGTTTAAATCCATTTTAACTGCAGACCCGAAGCTAGAGAGCGCGCAATCGCCACGTCCGGGTTGAAACCCAGTCGATGTTCGCCGCTCGCTCATGGTTAGTCAATGGCCGGTTTATCAAGGTAACGCCGTTTGATACGCCAAACGTATTTTTGAATCGCAAGGGGCAGGCGATGGAGTTCGCGGCTAACTCTCTGGCGTGCATTCATTGCTGGCTTCTTGCGACCGGTGATAGTGGACTCACCAATCCCCGCATTAATAGGATAAGGCTTGATGGCCAAAATCCTCAGGCCGTGCTGGAATCGAAACTCAAGAAAATCATCAATTGGGACGGCAAATGATTCACTCTCTCGCAGAAGTTGGCGCGCGGCTTTTGGACTACAGAGATAAGCGGCAGAGCTGCTAGGGTCTTGAAGATTCTCCAAGACCATCAGATCATCGAAGCGCTTGATGGGATAGGTCAGCTCATCGCGAATGCCGTGCATCCTAAAGAGGTCCCAGTGAGAGCTGATCGACAGGGCGATTTCGAAGGCCCGGGGCAATGATGGCAGCAGCTCAGTGTCATCCTCCAGGATTAGGCAGGTTTCGTCGAGTATTAAGCACTGCTCCCAAGCGAGGCGGTGTGATAAGAAACAACCGAGTTCACCCGGCGACATCGGATAGCCGTAAAGCGCGTGTCTTCTGTGAGCATCGTATTGCTTAGGTAGAGGGTCTAAATCTTTACCGATGACGGCATCCAGGAACCCCCAGTCAAGCTCCATAGCCTCTAGTTGAGCACTCATCTGGGTTCGACGTTGTGTAGACCCGGGCATCGAAATGACTAAGACTTTAATCTGCAATTTGGGGTTCTTGAGCATTTACTTACAATACCGGGTGCAACCAAGGGTCGAAGAAAAAATCAATCCTGCAAAGCGAGGTGACGAAAGATGTTAACTAAAATGAGCGCTACGCAGAGAATAAAAACGACTCTGCGTTGGATTCGGCGTCTACCAAGACAAATTCCAGCCTTCGCGGGGTCACGCTCGAAGCGATTTGCTCTCCTGACTCCACCACTTTTTACTGCGCAGTTTGTTTACGATAACAAACACAAAGGCATATTCTCGCTCACGATTCGCGATTTGGTTGATTATCAAGTGATTGACCAAATCTTTGTAAAGCATGATTATGGGCTTCAAAAGCTCGCTAGGCATCTTGATATTGACGCTTTCCACAGTTCGATTTTAATGCAAGGGAAAACGCCATTGATTATTGATTGTGGCGCTAACAGCGGTATGTCGGTAAAGTATTTCACCCAAACCTATCAGCACGCAACAATCGTTGCGCTCGAGCCTGATCCTGATAACCTGGCGACCGCGCGAAAAAACAATCTTGGTGATCAGGTGAACTTTTTGCTGTGCGGGATCGGAAGCGAGGATACGCGAGCAGACATTCGAGATCCAGGCGATGGAAATTGGTCATATCGGGTTCAAACCAATACTAATGGATCAACGAAAATTGTATCCGTGAATAGCTTGCTGAAGGATTACCGGGAGGACCGATTTATTCCCTTTCTCATCAAGATTGATATCGAGGGCTTTGAAGAAAATCTTTTTCAAAAGAATACCGAATGGATTGATCGATTCCCGATTATCGTCATTGAGCTGCATGACTGGATGATTCCTGGACAGGGAAATGCCCGACATTTTCTCAAAGAAATTTCTAGTCGCGACCGGGACTTTGTGTTCTATGGAGAGAATGTGTTTAGTATTTCAAACACACTTCTTGGACATTAAAGCCTTGATTTTTTTGCCCTTTAAATCTCACTTGAATCAGACAAATTGCTGATTAATCCGTCTTTACAACCGAAAATGCTCGTGGGCTCTCAGGCCGCACTTCTGTTGAGCCTTTTCTTCCTTCCTTTTAGTACTGCCGCACTTAACATTGGTGTTGTGTTGACGCTTGTCCTATGGTTGCTTTCAGGAACAGTCAAGAAAAGTTTTCAGCTC
>JAYUOT010000418.1:0-4502 GCA_043760705.1 Betaproteobacteria bacterium | reverse complement strand
TACCCTATCGGCTCCTATGCTGAATCTTTTGCAAAGAGCTCAGGAGCGCTTTCTTGCACGACGCGAGTCCACTTCTAGCGAGGTGCCCCCCAAAAATTTGATGGCGACTGAAGCGCTTGTGCATGAACTGCAAGTGCATCAAATTGAGCTTGAGTTGCAAAACGAAGAATTACGGAATTCTCAACTTGCCCTTGCGGAAGGTCGCGAAGATTATTTTGACTTGTACGATCTCGCACCCGTGGGCTACCTTACGGTGACTGACAATGCCAGTATTTTAAAGGCCAACTTGACGGCCGCAGGAATGCTTGGGTGTACTCGCCGTTCTTTGATTAGTAAGCAGCTCACACGTTACATCCACAAGAGCGATCAAGATACCTTTTATTTATGCCAAAAAGCTTCGTTGAATAGTCCGCAAGCACAATCTTGCGAGCTACGCATGCGCAAGTCCACTGACACTCACTTCTGGTCACAAGCCGTGATGACATTCTCGAAAGACAGGCGGGGAGCGCCCGAACTACGAATCATCTTAACCGACATCACTTTGCGAAAGCAGGCCGACGACGAGCGGGCTCAGCTTCTGAAACTTTTGCAAGGGCACAACGCAGATTTAGCGATAGCAAAAACAGCGGTCGAAGATGCCAATCGCACTCAAGTAACTTTTCTATCAAATGTCACCCACGAACTACGAACACCTCTCAACGCAATTTTAGGGTTTTCCCAGTTACTCGATTCGGGAAACCCGGAACTGACTCCGTCCCAAAAACATCGCATTGATCAAATTTCCAAGGCCGGCTGGACACTGCTGGAAGTGGTGGACAAAATGATTGCACTCGCGGAAGCCAGTGCGGCAGAGACTCTTCCGAAAAAATCGCGCTGAGAATTTCGTCGAGCTTGCGCTCTCACTGTTGCTTCATGTTTGACATTAGGCGTTCCATTTCCTTCTTCACCACGGCGTAGCACTCACAGGAACGCGCCTCAAGGCCGGCTCGTTTCAAAACTGTGATGTGTCCCCGCCGGTTCATAATCAAGCCTGCGCGCTGCAAATTACCAGCGGCCTCGGTAATGCCTTCACGCCGAACACCGAGCATATTTGCGATTAATTCCTGAGTCATCGTCAACTCAGGAGAGACAGAGCGATCCGCAGTGAGCAATAGCCAGCGACAGAGTCTTTGCTCCAATGAGTGATGACGATTGCAAGCCGCCGTTTGACTCATTTGAGTAAGTAAAGCTTGGGTATATCGCAGTAGTAATTTTTGCAATGGGCCAGCTCGATCAAACTCGTCCTTGAGGACACGTGCCTCCAAGCGATAGGCCTGACCAGCGGTTTGCACAACGGCCGAGCTGGACGTGGACTCTCCCCCCATGAAGAGCGCAACGCCCACCATTCCCTCATTGCCCACGCCAGCAGTTTCAGCCGAAGCTCCGGTTTCAGTGACATAGTGCAGAGAAATGATGGTCGTGAGTGGAAAGTAAGCATGCCTCATTTGCTGGCCCGGCTCATAGAGCATTTCGCCCAGGGGCAGTTGGACAGGCTCCAGGAGCGGCAGGATACGATCAAAGTCTTCGCCTGGCAGAGCGGCGAGGAGCCGATTTCGACTAGGGTTAGGGCGGAGCGACATAATTTTGCCAGAATCTCAGGGTTAAATGAGTTCGAGCGGTGACTGATAGGGAGTGGTTTCGAGCCCGATCCCACGATAACCAATAAATCGAGAGTTGCGATCAAACATAGGCTCGCCACTCACCCGAAATGTTTGTCGCGATCCGTCCCCATTCAAGCGGCTAAAATTAAAATCCAGAAAAGGCTGCCGAGCGGCGATTCGGGCATGAAGGGTTGCGCGCTCCGCCTCATTCCAACCACTTAGCTCTTCCTGTTGCCCCTCTCCTGAAATCAGAGGTACGCGTACCCCGAGCATTTCAAGCACTGGCCCCGAAACCTTGGTGAAGGCACCCGTATCATCCTGTTCCCAGTACCAGTCCGACGCCAGCTCCGTCAGACTTCGATAACGTGCTTCGCTCTCCCTGAGTTCAGCAGTACGCTCTCGCACCGTCTCTTCCAAAGCCTTGCTGTAATTTTCGAGTTTCTTGTAAAGAAGCTTGACCTCCAGCATGTTGTGGATTCTAGTTTTCACTTCAAGAAGATCAAAGGGCTTGCTGATAAAGTCCTTCGCGCCGGCTTGCAGAGCGCGCAACTTGTGTCCTGGCTGAGCCGTGAGCACGATCACAGGCATGTAGCTGTCGGCTTCATTGGTTTTAAGCGCCTCCATGACTTGAAAACCATCCATTCCGGGCATCTGCAGATCCAGCAGAATCAAATCGTAAGCGTTCTTTCGGTGCAGTGAACAAACCTCTGGGGGTTGCATGCTTGACTCCACGTTCGTATAACCAACGTCCGAAAGCAACTCCTGGAGCAAATTGACGTTGGCCATTTGATCGTCTACGATAAGAATTTTAGACTTTAAAAGTTCAACGTTACTGAGCATCATGGCGCTTCCTTAAGGCTGTTCATCAATGGGGATAAATTTGGAGACGAAGCGAGTACTGGGCCCTGCAATAGCATCGGAGCGGGCACGTCAAAGCCGATGTCGATCCAGAATTGGCTTCCAATTCCCATCGTGCTTTCGACACCGATGGATCCACCCATCAATTCGATCAAGCGTTTGCTCAACACCAAGCCAATGCCGGTTCCCTCTGCAGAAAACGATTCCTGCCCTAAGCGATTGAAGGGTTGAAATAATTGCCCGAGGTTTTCCGGAGTGAGGCCTTGGCCGGTATCCGTCACTGAAATTCGTAAAATATGATCGTCCCTGGCACTGCAACTAACCACCACGGTGCCCCCTTGACGGTTATATTTGATGGCATTGCTCAGTAAATTGAGCAGCACTTGCTTGACACGGGTGCGATCCGCCTTGAGCAGAAAATGTGATTCAGGCGCTCGGAACACCAGAAGTACATCGCGGCTCTTGCCCTGTGGCTCCATCATCTCCTGGCATTCTTTAAGGATGCTCGCAACGTCGGTAAGATCGGGTGACAGTGTGAGCTTGCCGGATTCAATAAGTGCAAGATCGAGAACTTCATTGATGAGCTCGAGAAGGTACCAGCCCGCCCGCAAAATTTGATCGATACTCTGTTGCTGCTTTACACTTGGCGAAGGGGTTCCAGACGCCATAAGCTGAGCAAAGCCAAGAATCGCGGTTAGGGGTGTCCTTAACTCATGACTCATGTTGGACAAGAATCGCGATTTGGCCAGATTGGCGCTCTCGGCAGCTTCTTTTGCCTGGGCTAATTCTAGTAGGGTCGACTTCAGTGAGGTGATATCGCGAACAGCGAGCACGCCAGAAATCGCGGTTTTTTTTCCCGCCTGGTTACTTCCAAACACCACCTGCTTTCTCGCGCTCAGCCAACGCACCGAGCCATCTCCCGCAACAACTCGATGCTCCATCGCCATAAACCCAAGACCGCTCGGATCTATAGCTTTTGCCATTTTCGCAAGAACCGCAGCCTTGTCTTGTGGGTGGAAGCGTGCGTGCACCGCGCTTCGGGGTAGGGGCTTGCCTTCGGGCATATCCAATAGAATTGAAGCCGCCGTATCTAGGGTAATTGTATTCTTGGCATAGTCAATGACCCCCAAACCAAGGCCAGCGACGGCAACACCATTTTGAAGATTGAGTTCGCTGATTCGAAGCGCGGTCTCGATCTTCTTTTGGCCGGTGAAATCTCTCAAGGTACAAATCAAGTATTTACGCTCTGATTGAATCATCGACCTCACGGACATCTTGAGGATCAGTCGTCCCCCATCGCAGTGTCGACCAATCACCTCATGTTCTTCACCAACGAAGAAAGAAATATCACCCTCCAACTCCGGCAAAATGACGGCTAAGGGTTCCCCTAGCAAGGTTTTGGGGTCAAAACCAAAGAGCTTATCCACAGCCGCATTTGTGTATTCAATGACAACGTCATCGGCCCGCACCCGGATCACACAGTCAGTAACGGAATTAAGAACCGTCTCCACCAATATATTGCTATCATTTAAGGCAAGGTTTGTCATCTGATACTTTTCAAGCGACTCTGTCTTGGCTTTAAGCAAGCTCACCGTCTCTAAATGTATTTGACTTTTTACTTTTGCCGTCACCCGCCCTTCAAATTGCCGGTATAACAAATTGATAAACCCTAGCAGGAACAACATCCAAACGGTACCTGCGGCGATGATCACCAGAAACATTCGCTTGAGGTCATGGTGAAGTTGGCGGTCTAATTCAGAAAGATGAGCTGTCTGAAAATCGACAAACTGGGCAATTCTCGTCCTCATCGTATCCATTAAAGCCTTTCCAGTCCCGGACCTCAAGACCGTAAGGGCCATTTCCGTTTCGCCTCCTCGAGACAAAGCAAGAATCTTTGAGATTTCCAGAAGTTTTGAATCCACAAGGGGCGTTAACTCCTCCACCAGAATTCCTGTTGGGCTGGCTTCTCGAACCCGCGCTAGATTTGCAAGATCGTTGGGAATA
>JAYUOT010000417.1:0-4505 GCA_043760705.1 Betaproteobacteria bacterium | reverse complement strand
TTGCATGGCTTCTTGGCGGTTCTCGGCGGCGCTTTGTTTTTTGGCACGGCGCTTGGCTTTGGCGAGGTCGACGGCGGATTCCACGGGCAGTTTAAAACTGGTGCCGGTACAGCTCTCGCACCAGCCGATCTTGCTGTTGAATGAGAACAGGCGCGGGTCGAGCTCATTGAAGCTGGTGCCGCAAGATCGGCAGGCGCGTTTGGTGGAGAAAATTCTTGTGGGTGTGTCGGCCCCTTTGCCCGTGAAATTGCCGCTGGCGATTTCTTTCTTCAGGTTTTGCAGTGCGCTGACGGCCATCACCACGCCTTTGCCATAGCTCAGTGCAAGCTTGAGTTTGTCGCGCAGCTCGGCTTCGTTGGCCGGGTCGACGATGAGGTCGGCGACCGGTAGTTCAATGTCGTGCTCGTTGTAGCGGTCGATCTTGGGGAACTTGAGGGTGGGCAGGTATTCGCCGTCCACACGCAGGTGGCTGAAGCCCTTGGCATTGGCCCATTTGGCGAGATCGGTGTAGATGCCTTTGCGGCGCGTAATCAGGGGGGCGAGCAGGCCAATGTGCTGGCCGCGATATTCGCTCAAGATTCGTGCGGCGATGCTGTCGAAGCTTTGTGGCTCGATGGCGATCTTGCAGGTGGGGCAATACTGAATGCCGAGCTTCACATACAGCAGGCGCAGGAAGTGATAGATCTCGGTGAGGGTGGCCACCGTGCTCTTGCGGCCGCCTCGGCTGGTGCGCTGCTCGATGGCAACGGTGGGCGGTATGCCGAAGATGCCGTCCACATCGGGGCGAGAAGAAGGCTGCACGAATTGCCGTGCATAGGCGTTGAGCGATTCCAGATAGCGGCGCTGGCCTTCGCCAAAGATCACGTCAAAGGCAAGGGTGGATTTGCCAGAGCCGGAGACACCGGTAATCACCGTCATTTTGTTGCGCGGGATTTCGACTTCGAGGTTCTTGAGGTTGTGCTCGCGAGCTTTGTGGACGACGATGTTGTTGATGGCGCGTTGACGGAGGATGGAGTCGCGTTGCTCGTCGGCCTCGGTGCGGCCTTGCATGCCTCGGCTGCCGTCGGCGTTTCGGCTTGTGGCCTGAGTGCTATTGTTGGCTAAGTTGGCGCTTGCGGCGAGATACCTTGCGGACGGCTCCATGACCGAGCCGACCAGAGTCTCGCTAAGAAAAGTTTCGCTAGTTTGGAATGAGCTTGCTAGACCCGAACGGGGTAGGTTTGCACCGTTACGGTTGATGCTGGCTTGGTTTGAACCGTTCACCGAGAAGCCAGTTTTTAGTTGCTGCTCATAGGCGATCAAGGCCTGCCCAGTATGCGAGGCCAGGCATTCCATCACCACACTTGGCGGCCCGGCGACGACCAACTCGCCACCGGCTTCGCCGCCTTCTGGGCCGAGATCAATAATCCAGTCGGCACTGCGGATCACATCCAGGTTGTGTTCAATCACAATCAGGGAGTGGCCGAGGTTTTGCAGTTTGCGCAGGGCTTTGAGGAGCTTGGCCACATCGTCAAAATGCAGGCCGGTGGTGGGTTCGTCAAACATAAACAAGGTGCCGCCTTTCAGCACATGGCCGAAGGCGTTTTTGCTGAGTTCGCTGACGGTTTTTTGTGAGGCTTCGGCGAGGAAGCCTGCGAGCTTGAGGCGCTGCGCTTCGCCACCGCTTAAAGTAGGCACGGGTTGGCCGAGGCGCAGGTAGTCCAGGCCGACGTCGATGAGTGGGATGAGGGCACGGCGTAGATCTTTGTCCATGGAGAAGACGTGCAGGGCTTGCTCAACGGTGAGTTCCAGAATGTCGGCCACCGATAATTCGGCGTCAACAATTTTGAGGCTGCCGGAGGCGGTGGTAACCCAGCGCGCATCGCCTACCGGTGTTTCATGCACCAATGCGGCTTCGTGCACTGGCATCTTGACGGCCATTTTCACTTCCAGGATCTCGGCGCGGAAACGCTTGCCGTTGCAGTCTTGGCAGCGCAGGTACACGTCGGAGAGGAACTGCATTTCCACATGCTCAAAACCGCTACCGCCGCAGGTGGGGCATCGGCCGTCGCCGGAGTTGAAGCTGAAGGTACCGGCGGTGTACCCGCGTTCTTTGGACAGGTCAAGTGCGGCGAAGCGTTTGCGAATCACGTCCCAGGCACCGATATAACTGGCGGGGTTACTGCGCGAGCTTTTGCCGATGGGGGATTGGTCCACGAACATCACGTCGGCCAGCCAATCGTCACCCAAGAGTCGATCAAACTTGCCGGGGGTTTCGGTGGGCTTGCCTTTACGCTTTAATAGCGCGGGGTGGAGCACATTTTGCAGTAGGGTGGATTTGCCCGAACCCGACACACCGGTAAGCACCACAAAGCGCCCCAGTGGAATCTCAACGGAGACGTGTTTGAGGTTGTTCTCGTTGGCACCCTCCAGCACCAGGCGCGGGGTTTTGGTATCGACCCGTTTGGGCTCGATGATGTCCACCTGCTTGCGGCCGCTGAGGTAATCGGCGGTGAGGGTTTGCGCGTCGAGGAGTTTGGAGGCGTCGTCGTAGAACACGATTTCGCCGCCCTTGGTGCCGGGGCCCGGGCCGATGTCTAAAATGCGGTCGGCGGCGAACATCACTTGCGGGTCGTGCTCGACCACCACCAGAGAGTTCCCGGCGTTGCGCAAGGAATGCATCACTTCGATGATGCGCGCCATGTCGCGCGGGTGCAGGCCGATGCTCGGCTCGTCCAGTACGAACAAAGTGTTGACCAGCGAGGTGCCAAGGGCCGTGGTGAGGTTGATACGCTGCACTTCGCCGCCGGAGAGGGTGCGGCTTTGGCGGTCCAGGGTAAGGTAACCGAGGCCTACTTTGCAAAGGTAGCCGAGGCGGGACTTTATTTCGGTGGTGAGGAGATCGGTGGCTTCGTCGAGCAGGCCGGGGAGCTGGAGTTGGTGCATCAACTCCAACACCCGGTCGATTGCCATGAGCGAGAGCTCTTGTATGTTGACGCCGCGTTCGCTGTAATCCTTTGCGCCAGCGCTGATCGCTTTGGCTGCGACTGATCCTGCTGGAGTGGCTTTCGTCGCGCCCTCGCTCACTGCGGGTAGTTGAGCGGCCGCTGCGTTCAAAAAGGGAAGCGGCACGGGGGCTTTCAAAGTGCTCTTTAAGCGCCACAAAAGCGCATCTGGTTTGAGTCTTGCCCCATGACAAGCGGTACAAGGCGTGTAAGCCCGATACTTGGACAGCAACACCCGTACATGCATCTTGTAGGCCTTACTCTCCAGCCAGCCAAAGAAGCGGTCGATACCGAACCATTGCTTGGTCCAGTTGCCTTTCCAATCGTCGCCGCCTTTAATCACCCAGTCTTTATGTTTTTGGCTGAGTTGGTTCCAAGGCACATCGAGCGGAACGCCAACACCGGGTGCATGACGCGCGATATCGCGCATGGTTTCTTTGAAGCTCTCGGTACGCCACGGTTTGACGGCACCGTCTTTGAGGCTGAGGTTTTCGTCGGGAATGACCAGGCCCATGTCTACACCAATCACCCGGCCAAAGCCTCGGCAGGTCTCACAAGCCCCGAGCGGCGAGTTAAAGGAGAACAGGCTGGGCAACGGGTCGCTGTAATCGATGTCGCAGGTGGGGCAGTGCAGGGTGCTGGAGTAATGTAGCACCTGGGCTTTTTGCTGATCGTCGTCGAGCAGGTAGATGGCGATCTTGCCCTGGCCGCGCTGCAAAGACATTTCAATGGCTTCGCTCACTCGCTCTTTCTCGGCGCTGGAGATGCGGAAGCGATCTTGCGTGACCACCAGGGCCAGTGAGCCGTCGCGCTTGGTGATGCGCTCTTGAATACGGGTATAGCCTTGAGCAGTAAGGTACTGCTCGATTTCTTCTTCTTTGAAGTTGGCGGGGATGTTGACGGTGAAGCAGACGTGGACTCTTGGTTCCAAGGTCGGCGATGGGTTCTCCGGGCTTGGGTCTAGCGCCTGCGACCTAGAGGACTTGGCTACAGAAGTTGCGGCACCTGTTGCGACATTCGTTGCGGCTAGCACTTTGAGTTTGAGCGAATCATGAATACTGGCCACAGTGTCCCTCGACACTGGTTGCTGACACTGGCGGCAGTGCAGGGTGGCCACCCGCGCGAACAGGAGCTTGAGATGGTCGTTCAGCTCGGTCATCGTGCCGACAGTGGAGCGCGAGGTGCGTACCGGGTTGGTTTGATCGATGGCAATCGCAGGAGGCACGCCATCGATACGGTCTACCTGGGGTTTGTCCATGCGGTCCAGAAACTGGCGGGCATAGGCTGAGAAGGTTTCGACGTAGCGGCGCTGACCTTCGGCGTAAAGGGTGTCGAAAACCAGAGAGCTTTTACCGGAGCCTGAGACGCCGGTGACAACCACTAACTCATGGGTGGGGATGTCGAGCGAGAGGTTTTTGAGGTTGTTTTGCCTCGCGCCACGGATTTGGATGTCGCCGCTGTGAGCGCTACTTTGCCTATCGCTTATACCTTGGGTTTGTGCTGCGCCTTGCTCAGCGCTGC
>JAYUOT010000416.1:0-9829 GCA_043760705.1 Betaproteobacteria bacterium | reverse complement strand
TCTGGAGGATTGGTTTGGGTGATTGAAATCCGAGACGAGGACTATACAGCAGACGGCAAGTGAAACTTTGCGTCTGAATTTTCGGATCGTCCCGTTATATTGAACAGTATCGAGATGATCGCGCAAGGGATTCGACGTCGCGAGGTTAATGGTCAATGGCAAGGTCGTCGACGTGGATGTCGATCCAGAGGACTCTCTGATTTGGTTTGCCGATTGTGACTCTGGAGGGCTTGGGAACGCCCGACAAGCCCCATCCTCTACAGTCCCAAGGATCTAAGCGACATCGAACGCAACAATGCCCTTAAACTGCTTCCGCGACTGACCTCACCAGGATAGACGTCAGAAAAACGCCATCGTCCGGACTTCAATACTTTCACGCTTGATGGCATCGGCCGGTGTCGTAGGGTCCTCAAAGGCGCTGTGACCCATAAAACGGGCACGACCATCTGTCTCTGAATCATATGTTTTGAGTAAGAGTGCTTGATCCGGCTCCATCTTTGGAAAATAGTACCAGCGATGCGAAGGCGAATAACGCATCACGTAAATTTCGCCGGTGCGTTCGCGATACTTTAACTCCATTCTCAACATGTCTTCCTCCGCGTCAGTGGTGGCATCGCACATCGCTAGAGGAAGCTCGTCAACGCGCCGGTAGAGTGGTTTCCAGACGTTGTAGAAAGCCACTCGCTGTTGCAAGAGTTGGTCCGCTTCAGTCGGAAGTAAATCATGCACCCGCTGCGGGCCAGACTTGACGGTGTAGTCACTATGCACCAGCATGACGGCGGGTCGCTGGACGGTGGTTTGCACCTTTAAATCGGCGGGCAGGCGCTTGCGAATCGTGTGGTCAAAAACTTCGACCCGTTTCGCTCCCGTATGCGCTTTAACGAAGTCGACGATCTGAGCATAGAAGCGACTTTTGATCGCCTCGTCGTTATCGAATTGCTCGAATTTGGCCGCGAAGGCTTTTAGCACGAAGCCTTCACGGTCGACGGAGAATTGCTCCACCTTGGGCCAAGCGTCGTATATTTTGACCTCCTGGCTGTTGGTACCTGGTGGATTGAGCTCGACGGGGGTGTCCGGCTCATAAAAATAATAGTCCGGCGGACGTCCGTTGTCCACCGAATAATTCATGGTCGACTTTACAAACGCGAGCGTATCGCTGGGATCGTTCTTCAAGATCAAGTTCTCCGTCGTTGCGTACTGCCCACGCTCCTAGGCTGCCTTGCTCAAGGTGAACCCGGGCCCAACATAGGTGCTCTCCCAGCAGGCCAGTTTTTCGACATTCTGGGTCATCCAGCGTTTAAGGTTCGGATGGCCATTCAAAGGCAATTCTTGATAGGGGTGAAGATGCATGGGCGCTGCCACCGCGATATCGGCAATGGTCACGGTCGGGCCGGTGAGCCATTCGCTTTTTGCAAGCCGTGCATCGAGAATGCCCGCGAGCTTATTGAAATTATCGGTCTGGGCTTGTAACACCGCAGGGTCGGGTTCGGCTTTGAGCAGAGGTTTGACGCAGTTCTCGACCAGATACACGTAGGTGCTCGGGAACCAACTTGAGGACTCCCAAAGCAACCAGCGATGGATGTCGGCGCGAGCCTTGAGCTCGGTCGGATAAAACGCAGTTTTTCCGTATTTGTCAGCAGCATAGGCCAAGATAGCGTTGGATTCCCAGAGGACAAAATCACCATCGACCAGGGAGGGCATGGCGGCATTCGGGTTGATGGCCGTGTAGCTCGGCGACTTTTGTTCACCGGTAAAGAAGTCCACATGCACTCGTTCATAAGGAACATTCATCAGTTGCAAGCCAGCCAACACTTTGCGGCAATTGACGGTGATTGGATCTGCATAAATTTTCATTGAGACTCCTCCGGGGCGTGTCACCCACTAACGTTGAACTTCCTATGACTGCTTGCTTGATAGACTGCTTGCTAGATTGCCTGATGTGCGCATTTACGAACCTGTCGAGAATTATGAGATTGAGGGTATCGTATGATTCAAAGTGAAACAACAAGCTGATTGCAAACCATCGGTTCTTGAAGTGGAAACAATGAATATTTCGACCGATATGCTGCAAGCCTTTGTGAAGGTTGCCGACCGGCTTAGCGTGAGCGCAGCAGCCGTGGATCTAGGCGTGGGTAAGGGCGTCGTCAGTAAGCGTCTCGCTCAACTTGAGGAGGCTGTCAAGGCAACGTTACTGACTCGCAATAGTCGCAAACTCGCGCTGACACCGGCGGGTCAGGTTTATATTGAGTTCGCTCGACGCGCTCTTGATGCGGTGCAGCACGCAGACGAGGGTCTGCGTGCATTACGGAGTATTCCGACCGGGCAGATTCGGGTGACGGCGCCCGTGTCGTGGGGGTATCGAGCGCTGGGCAAGGTCATACCCGATTTTTTAGGGCGCTATCCAGAGATCGAAATTGAATTAATTCTGCAAGACCGAATGCTCGATATCGCGAGTGAGGGCATTGATATTGCTTTACGGATGACGGCCGTGCCCGCACCGGATTTGGTATCAATCCCGATCGCCAAGTTGCACTGGTTAATGTGTGCCTCCCCCAGTTACCTGGCGACGGCTGGCGAACCACATGTTCCGAGTGAGTTGGAACATCATCCCTGCATGAATTACTGGAGCGCTCAGTCCGATGATGCCTGGCACCTGCGGCGCAACGAAGAAGATTTGAAAATCCGTGTTCGTAATCGCTATCGCGCCAACAACCCGGAGGTGATTGTTGACGCGGCCGTCGCCGGCCAAGGTATCGCCTTGTTGCCGCTTTACTGTTGTCGTGAGGAAATTGCCGCGGGTCGATTGGTGCCTATTTTGGGCGACTGGTCGCCGATCACCAAGTTCGGGCATCAAGTGACCGCCGTGATTGCGCCTGACCGTATCGGCTTTTCGCGAAACCAGGCTTTCCTTCAGTTTTTGAAAGAGCACTTTGGGTCCGAAGTTTAAGTGGAGGTCTATGCGCTGCTTTCTTTGTCGTCTTCGGGTGTGCCCCCGAGATCAATGATCATCTGTCGGACATCCTGGCGCATGGCTTCCAAATCGGGCGCTACGCTGCCACGCATGACTAAGGTGGTGCCATATTGATCGTTACGGTGAAAAGGATAACTGCCCAGATCGATATGAGGGTACTTGTCCTGAATGTCACTGAGACGCCGCGCCACGTGGCTTTCTGGTAAATAAGCGGTGACTGAGCGCGACTGTATTGTTTCACCTCGGCGTAATTGGCCTGCAAGCGAGCCAATCATGGCCTGCATGACTTGCGGAATACCTGCCATCACGTACACGTTTTCAATATAAAAACCGTGAGGACCGAATGGGTTTCTGATCAAACCCCCTCCTTGCGGGATGCGGGCCATGCGCATGCGCATTTCCATGACGTCGGGAGGCGACTCGCGTCGTTTCAAAATCTCGGCGATCTCTTCGTTAATCACCAAAGGCACACCGAAGGCCTTGGCGATACAGTCGGCCGTAATATCGTCATGGGTCGGGCCGATGCCTCCCGTGGTGAACACATAATCAAACCGAACTCGCAGAGCATTGACCGCCGCGACGATTTCGGCCTCCACATCCGGCACCACGCGGGTCTCCCGGATCTGAATGCCGTATTCGTTAAGTTTCTTCGCCAGGTAGGCAAGATTGGTGTCTTGGGTCCGGCCGGACAAGATCTCGTTGCCGATGATCAGCACGCTGGCCGTAACGCGATTGGAGGATTGGATCATAAGCGTGAAAAGCGGTCTGCTGGGTGGGTGGCGGGGCTGCGCAATCGTACCATTGGGCTATGGGTGATGCTTGTTGAATTCAATTAATTTTTAGGAGAAAATCTTGCGTGATTTAAAAGGAAAAGTGGCCTGGGTCACAGGAGCGGGTTCGGGCATTGGAGCGGGCGCAGCCCTAGCTTATGGTGAGGCCGGTATGCGCGTTGTTTTGTCTGGTCGTCGCGAGAAAGAACTTCAATTGGTCGCGGATCAAATTCTTGCCAAGGGTGGTCAGGCGCGAATCGCACCGCTCGATGTGACCGATGCTGCGGCGGCTCAGTCGGTCGCGCAGGGCATTGTCCAGCTCGAAGGCCGACTGGACGTATTGGTGAACAGTGCAGGGGTCAATGTGGTCAAACGTAACTGGAAGCACTTGTCGCGCGGCGACTGGGATCAGGTTGTCAATATTGATCTCAACGGGGCCTTTTATTGCTGTCACGCGGTGCTGCCCTTATTGCGCAAGCAAGGCGAGGGATTGATCATCAACATTTCGTCCTGGGCCGGGCGTCATGTCAGCACCTTGACCGGTCCGGCTTATAGTGCGGCCAAGTTTGCCCTGAATGCGATGACTGAGAGCCTCAATGTCGAAGAGGGTATTCACGGCATTCGCGCGACGGCTGTTTGCCCCGGAGAGGTAGCGACACCCATTTTGGACAAGCGGCCGATCCCTGTTTCGGCCGAGGATCGGGCGCGCATGGTCCAGCCCCAAGATTGCGGCGCATTGCTGCTCTTTCTTGCCCGAATGCCGGTTCATGTGTGCATTAACGACGTCACCATCAGCCCGACCTGGAATCGTGGCTATGTTGCACAGGCGGCCGCCATTCCCCAGTAAGGCTGGGAATCGCGGGAAGGCTGATGGGGCAAGGGGGAGAGGAATCGGTTGCCGGTCCCTAGTTAACCGTTGCGCCAGAATCCTTGACCACCTTGCCCCAGCGCACGATCTCGGACTTAATAAAGGTGTCGAGTTGTTCGGGTGTGGATCCGACAATGTCGTATCCTGCCGCTTCGATTCTAGCTCTGACTTCAGGTGCTCGCATCGCCTTGATGATCTCGGCGTTGAGTTTTTGAAGGATGGGAGCGGGCGTTGCCGCTGCTGCCAAAACGGCATACCAGACAGAGACGTCAAAGTTTTTGACGCCGGACTCATGAACCGTGGGTACCTCAGGCAGAACCTTGGATCGATTGAGAGTGGTCACCGCGATGGCGCGGAATTTTCCGCCCTGAATTTGCGGAAGGGACGAGGAGAGCGAGTCGAACATAAAATCAACTTCCCGCCCCAGCAGGCCAATGATCGCAGGACCACTGCCTTTGTAGGGTACATGGGTCATCTCGAGGCCAACCACTGACTTGAAGTACTCCACCGAAAGGTGGCTGGTATTGCCGGGGCCGGCTGAGGCAAAGTTGAGTTTTCCAGGATTGGCCTTGGCCGTGGCGATCAGATCACCGATCGTACGAATGGGCGACTGCGCCGGTACGACCACGACCAGGGGCAGAGTCGCTGCCAGGGTAATGGATGCGAAATCCTTGACCGTGTCATAAGGAAGCTTGGGCATGAGGGTGGCGTTGATGGCATGGGCCGACAACATCATGATGATGCTCTGTCCGTCTGGAGGTGACTTCGCCACCATATCGGCGGCAATCGTGGTACCACCGCCCGGCTTGAAGTCAATAAAGACCGATTGTCCGAGGTTCTTGCTCATCTCAACAACAATCGGTCTGGCCAAGATCTCCGAACTTCCCCCCGGTGGGTAGGGCATGATGAAGCGTATGGGCTTGGAGGGATAGGCCTGTGCTTGCGCGCCAGTGGCCGCGAAAGGACCGGTCACCGTGCCAGCGCCAGCGGCAAGAAGTATTTTACGGCGGGTGTTCATGGGGTCTCCACAGAATGAATAGCGCGCGATGGCGGAAAGATATTATGCGACAAAATACTGTTTTTCTGCCTTGCATCTCCCATGCCGCCAGAGCCTCCGCCGTGCTGGTATTTCTACCATTCATTTTGCGACGGCCTTTCCGACAGCGTGGTCGGCTCCTAATGCGTTCACCGCGGGGCAAATCAAACCCGGTGAGACACTTGTGTTCTACTTCAATGTGACGGTCAACGAATCGTTGGATCCGGGTAATTTCGAGGAATTTTGAATGAGACTTCAGCTTCATGCGTCCCATCCGCATCCTTTTTCGGGCATGGATGTGCCCTGGATACTGGCGGAGCGGGCACGAACTCGGCGTGATCATCCCTTTGTGATTTGGGAGCCTTTTGACTCACCGGGGCAATCCATAAGCTACGGTCAGTTCTATCAGAAAGTCGGTCGTGTGGCGGGAGGCCTGGTCCGGCGTGGAGTGCGCGCTGGTGATTTTGTGATGATTCATCTTGAGAATTGTCCCGAGGCCTTATGGGCGTGGTATGCCTGCGCTTGGATTGGCGCTGTGGCCGTGACCACCAACGCGCGTGCGGCCGACGACGAACTGACTTACTACGCTGAGCACTGTGGCGCGGTTTGCGCGATCACCCAGCCAAAGTTTGCGCAACGAGTGGCTTCGAACTGCAAAGCCTTGCGTTGGATGGTGGTGATTGGTCACGACAATGGCACGTCATGCGATTCACCGGTTGATCGATCCAGTCACTTTGATTCCTTGGACGCCGAGGCGCCACCGCACCGCGCCCCAGACCCGCTGGCGCCCTGCAGCGTTCAGTACACTTCGGGAACAACCTCCCGGCCCAAGGCGGTACTCTGGACCCATGCGAATGCTTTGTGGGGGGCACGAATCAATGCGACCCATGAAGATCTGCGCCCGGACGATGTTCATCTCGTTCATTTGCCCTTATTTCACACCAACGCCCAAGCCTATTCAGTGTTGGCAAGCCTCTGGGCAGGATGCAGCGCGGTGGTTGTTCCGCGCTTTTCCACCAGTCGATTCTGGCCAACCTCTCTGACCCATGGCTGCACCTGGACTTCGCAAATACCTTTCTGCGTGAAAGCCCTGATGAGCCTCGAGGTCCCGGAACAACACCGCTACCGCTTCTGGGGCATGGGCATCCACTCGTCCGAGATTGAAGATCACTTCAAGCTGAAAACCTTGGGCTGGTGGGGTATGACAGAGACCATTACCCATGGCATCGTCGGGCATGTTGACTTGCCAAATATCTCGCAGGCCATCGGACGGCCTGCGCCCGAATATGAAATTGCAATCATGGAAGATGATTCAGTGCCGGTTCGCGCGGGGCGAGCAATTCTGCCTGGAGGCTCGGGACAATTGTTGATTCGTGGCGTGCGAGGTTTGTCTTTGTTTCAAGAGTACCTGGGTAACAGTAAGGCGACGGCCGAAAGTTTTGATCCTGAAGGTTGGTTCAGAACGGGAGATCGAGTCAACTTGTTATTGGATGGTTCGATTCAGTTTGGCGACCGGGACAAGGATATGTTGAAAGTGGGAGGTGAAAACGTTGCGGCCTCGGAAATTGAACGGGTGATTTTGACCGTGGTGGGCGTACACGAGTGTGCCGTCGTCGCCAAAAAACACCCCATGCTGGATGAAGTACCGGTGGCCTTTGTGCTGCCGACGCTCAATGCACCGCCCGATCTGGCCGCCAGGGTCGCCGAAGCTTGCGAAAAGCAATTGGCCGATTTCAAGCGGCCCCGAGAGGTTCGGCTCGTGAGCGAATTGCCACGCTCGACGCTCGATAAAATAGCTAAAGCCGAGCTTCGAAAAGTATTAGTCGCGGAAGCTTGAAGGGATGATTCGCCAGGAAGAGGTTGATGCGATTTTAGAGTTCGTTACGCTTTTAGAGTTCGTTATGCTTTTAGAGTGCGTTCAAACAGGTTAAAGAGCCGTTCCCAGTGCCGTTCCGCTGCAGCTTGGTTATAGATACCCGCTCGCAGCGGAAAAACGAATCCATGCTCCACCGCTGGGTACCATTCAATTCGATGTTTGCTGCCCGCACTTTTTAGTGCGTTCTGAAGTTTTGTAATGTCTGCAGGCGGTGCCCACTTATCAATTTCAGCGCAGGCAAAATAGCTCTCACATTTAATTTGTGGGGGCATAAGATGCGGTGAATCGGGTTTGTCGGTGGCCATGTTGGCCCCGTGGATCGAGGCAATGCTATTCAATCGGCCTGCAAACTGAGCTGCCGCCCACATCACGAACGGGCCGCTCATGCAATAGCCAACAGCACCAATACGAGAGGCAAGTGCTTCAGGCTGAGCGTCCACGAACTTGAGCATGGCTTCGGTATCGCGCTGCGTGGTGCCTGCGTCCAAGGTGTTCATCAACGAAAACATATGGGCCATCGCGGTCTCAGTGCGTTCCTTGAGCCAAAAATCCTTGGACGACCGGTAGTACAAATTAGGCAGAACCACGTAATAGCCAACGGACGCCAGTCGGCGCGCCATATCGTGCAGCTCCTCACGTTTACCCGGCGCATCCATGTAGAAAAGAATCACAGGGAAAGGTCCGTTTTCCTCAGGGTAGACCACGAAGCTGTTCATGGCGCCGTCGGCGCTCGCAATGTCCAGATGCTTTTCAATCATGTTTTGACGCTCATTTTGTCGGGTTGTCGAGAGACTAGTGTGGTGAGTCACCACACTAGCATGCGTGTGAAATTGGAAAGCGACTGTGTGCTGAAAATGGTTAGACTAGGCTTCCCAGAAAATAAAGGAGCCTATGTGCACAGACGTCAAGTGTTACTCAGAGCATCGATGGCTTTGCTGGCGCGCTTCTTCGATAACTATGCGCGGGTATTGACGGCGTCGCTCGCAAGGTAGCTTGAGTTGTAAACTATGGACCTCTTTAGGAAGTGTATTGCAGTTACCCCGTTTCCCGCCGTTTTTACTTTCCCTGATTCTCATCAATATGTCGGCGCATATGGCGCTTTCAGGCGGTCGATTGACGGGTTCGCTGTATATATTGAAGAGTGGTCACCCGGAAGCGCTTGTCGGGTTGTTCATGGCGCTTTTTTCAGTGATTCCTGTGATGACCTCCTTGGCGATCGGCCGTTGGGTGGATCGCGCGGGAGCTGTCAAGGTGCTACGTGCGGGCATGGTCCTGGTTTTAATGGGGGCTTGGATGCCGGTTGTGCATTTGTCCATGCCCACTTTGTTAATGACGGCGATGACCATTGGCTTTGGCTTCAACGTGATTTCCGTCGCCGCGCAGCATACGGTGGGCCACTTGGCGCCTTTGGCGACGCCGTCGGAGCGCATGGCCAACTTTGGCTGGTTCGCACTAGGTCACTCCAGCTCCAGCACGGTCGGCCCTTTTTTAGCCGGCTTGCTGATCGACCATTTTAGTTTTCGAGCAGCCTTTGCGGCGATGGCTGTAGCGACTTGCCTGAGCGCCTGGTGGGTCGCTACCCGTACGCGAGGGATGCCAGAGCCCGGGAAAAATGTCGGAAACCTGGAAATGATCCGTGCAGACGAACAGGTTCAGGAGGTCAATGGTAAGCCCAAAGTGTCCGATCTCTTGGTGAGTCACGAAATGCGTCGTATCTACTGGGTCAATGCGGTGACGGCGAGCGCATGGGATTTGTTCATCGTAATGTTGCCTGTCCTGGGGTACCGTCTCGGTTACTCCGCCTCGATCATAGGAACGGTATTTTCGCTGTTTGCCTTGGGCACTTTTATGGCGAGAGCGGCCATGCCCTGGCTATCGCGACGAGCGAATGAATGGCAAATCTTGCGAGTCGCTTTGGTCGTCATTTGCCTCGTTTTTATCGTACTTCCTTGGGCCGCGCTCGCGCCGGTGTTGATGCTTTTCGGGCTGATCTTTGGAAGCGCGGTGGGCATGAGTCAGCCCAATATGCTGTCCCTGTTGTACCAAGCGGCGCCCCCTGGTCGGGGCGGCGAGGCGGTGGGCTTGCGCTCGGTCTTGAGTAATGCCTGTTCTGTACTGGTTCCATTGTGCTTTGGTGCAGCGTTGTCGGTGGTGTCGATTACGCCCTTGCTACTAGGTGGTGCTTTGGTGTTCTCGTCAGGCCTCTATCCGGCACATCGTGGTGTCCGGGCAAGAAGCGGTCGAGGTTTCCATTAAGCGTTCTGATTTTTGAGACGACATTGATTGAGGGAGGGCGTATGAGCCTGCA
>JAYUOT010000415.1:0-9846 GCA_043760705.1 Betaproteobacteria bacterium | reverse complement strand
GTTTCGCAGATGGTTTCGAGTTTGGTTTGGGAGCAGAGATCGGAATTTCTACGAATAAGCTCCATGCTCGAGGGCCAGTGGGTCTCGAAGGCTTGACGAGTCAAAAGTGGGTCGTGTTTGGATCGGGGCAAATTCGTAGCTGACTCGCAATCACTAACTCTGGACCTGGGCGACACAAATGAAGCAATGGCAAATTGGCAAAGTACGTATCACCCAGGTGGTTGAGCTGGGTCCGGTCCCAACCTCTCCGCGGTTTTTCTTTCGCGACCCACCCGCCGATCTGGTGGCTCGGCATGCCTGGCTCAAGCCTCATTTTGCCAACGAAGAAGGCAGGCTGCTTCTGTCGATCCACTGTTTCATTATTGAGTCTGCGGGTAAGCGCATCGTTGTTGACACCTGTGTCGGTAACGACAAGCAACGCAGCAGCCCGTCGTGGAATCAACTGAATAGTCCGTTCTTGCATCATCTGGGTGTCGCCGGTTTTCCCCCTGAGAGCATCGACACGGTGCTTTGCACCCACCTTCATGTCGATCATGTCGGCTGGAACACTCGCTGGGTCAACGGCCGGTGGGTACCCACCTTCACTAAGGCCCGCTATTTATTTGCCCGCAAGGAGTGGGAGCATTGGGCTAAAGAGGCCGAGAACCAAACCGCGATCGCGTCCGGCAACGATGGAGCCCAAGTAGATGACGTTCTTGGTGATTCAGTCAGGCCGATCATGGATGCGGGCCTGGCCGACTTGGTAGAAACAGATCATCACCTGACCGATGAAGTGTGGCTTGAACCGACACCCGGTCACACCCCTGGCCATGTCAGCGTCCGAATTCAATCAGAGGGGCAGCTTGCCGTTATTACCGGTGATTTGATGCATCACCCGATCCAATGCAGTGAACCGGATCGACCGGTCAACTTTGACACGGACCCCGAGTTAGCGCGTCACACTCGTCGTCGTTTCTTAGCCTGCTGCGCGCAGGACAAATCACTGGTCCTGGGTACTCATTTCGCCACGCCCACCGCGGGTCATGTCGTTGCTGCGGGCGACGTCTGGCAATTTAAGACCTGAACAGAGGACCGCGTTAAACTAACGCGATGCAATCCACCTATCTTTGGGCCAAAGCCTTCCACATCGTTTTCGTCGTCAGCTGGTTCTCGGGCCTGTTCTATTTACCTAGAATATTTGTCAATCTCGCCATGGTCGAGAGTGGCCCGACCCGAACCAGCACCGCCGCCGAACGTGATCGACTGCTGTTGATGGCCCGTAAGCTTTTGCGCTTTATGGGCCCATTGGCGCTTCTCGCGATGGCCCTCGGTCTTTGGCTTTGGCTGGGGGTCGGCATCGGCAAGAAAACTGCAGGGGGACCCCCGGTGGGATGGATGCATGGCAAACTATTGGTGATCGTACTCATCATCGCGTATCACCGCGCCTGTGAGGTCTTGCTCAAGAAATTTGAGCAGGGTGAGAACAAGCATTCTGATGTCTGGTATCGTTGGTTCAACGAGATCCCGGTTTTTCTTCTCGTAGCGGCGATCATCTTGGTAGTCGTCAAGCCGTTCTAATGCCTTAGGTGCCGCGTCTCAGCGCTTCATGCCAATACCTCCTTAATCAAACCGTTCTCTCTTAAACTTCACTCTCCAACGCCATGACCATTATCGATTACTACTTCACACCTCAATCCCCGTGGACCTATCTTGGCCACGAACGTCTTCTCGCTATGGCGGCAAGGTACAAGGCCCAGGTGCGCTGCAAACCCTGCGACATGGGCAAGGTGTTCTCGGTCTCGGGCGGTTTGCCTCTGGGCAAACGCCCCCCGCAGCGCCTGGCTTATCGACTACAAGAATTAGCTCGCTGGCGCGATCATCTGGGCATTGCGCTGAATATCAATCCCAAATTCTTTCCGGTGGCTGGCGACGATGCCGCGCGACTCATTATTGCGGCCAGGCAGCGCTATGGTGAGGCGGTTGCGCTGGCCCTGACCGGATGCATCCTCAAAGCCGTCTGGGCAGACGAACAAAACATTGCGGATCGCGGTCAGTTGCAGGCTCTTGCCAAACTCGCAGGCGCGAGTGACCTCACCGAAGCAGACTGTGAAAATCCCGCCGCACAAGCGGAGTACGACACCAATACTCAAGTAGGCATGGACTTGCAAGTGTTTGGCGCACCTTGGTACCTCATTGAGGGCGAGTCCTTTTGGGGCCAGGATCGACTGGACTTTGTTGAGCGCAAGCTTGCCAAGCTCGCCGCCCAATAAGGTGCATTGGTTTGATTTGATGTTGTTGAATATATTTTGTTGATTCTTTTTTCCCCATGCCCACGAGGTTTGGAATCCGCGCTTGCCATTGAACTCAAAGGCTTAGGCGCGGAAATCTTGAAAGAGGTACCCGGTGGCGTTTCTTTCCAGGTGGCCGCAGACCGGCCATTTGCTAATGAAGACGCTTCGTTGCGAGCCTCCTGGGCACTTATCTATCGCGTCAACCTCTGGTCTCGAATGGCCAGTCGAGTCCTCATCAAGCTTGAAGATGGATTCTACAAAAAGGAACGAGATCTTTACGACCTAGCCGTCGATATCCCTTGGGAAGCCATCATGCATCCCAGCCAGACCTTGCGCATCGACACTTCGGCGACGCGCTCGCCGCTCAAGAGCCTGAACTTCGCCAATTTGCTGATCAAGGACGCGATCTGTGATCGCCTGCGCGAGCACTTGGGCGACCGGCCCTCCATCAACACTGAAACTCCTGATGTGCGCGTGTTCATGTTCTTGGAGCCGTTTAGAGCCACACTTTACGTGGACAGCTCGGGTGAGAACTTATTCAAGCGCGGCTGGCGCCATGCCGAGGACAAAGGCGCCGCTCCGATCAAGGAGAACCTCGCAGCGGGCCTGATCGCCCTCAGTGGCTGGACAACGGACCTGGCCTTCGCCGATATTTTTTGTGGCTCTGGCACGATTGTGATCGAGGCGGCACAGCAGGCCTTGGGCATCGCCCCTGGCCTGCATCGAGAGTTTGCTTTTCAAAAGCTCGCAGGTTTTGATGAGGAGCTTTGGGCGGAAGAGCTTGGGCAAGCTGAGCAACGCGCTCATGCGGGCCGACTTCAGGCCAGTATTCAGGGCAGTGACCTCGATGCCTCGCTGATTCCCATGGCGCAACTCAATGCTGAACGGGCAGGCCTTTCGCAGGATGTCATCCAGTGGTCTGTTTGTCCTGCGGAGCGCGCCAAACCTTGGCAAGCTCAAACGGCCGGAGTATTGGTCAGTAATCCTCCTTATGGCGAGCGCATGGGCCCCACATTTGACCCTGTTGCACTCGGGCAAAATCTGCGTGATGGTTTTTCGGGTTGGCGTGCCTGCTTGATCAGCTCTGACCGTAGCCTGCCCGGTCAGATTCGCCTGCGCGAATTTCGCAAGTACCCCTTGTTTAACGGTGCTCTTGAGTGCCGCTTGTTCTGCTTCCAGATGAATTTGAAACAAGTCGACACGGAGAACCTGCCCGCTTAGGGTGGGTGCTTGCGCCCGAAGGTTCTAGTGCGTGGAGTCAAAAATTACACAATGCCGAGATGCTCGGTGGCCTGGCCCAGATTCTTCGCCGCACGTTTACTGTGTAACTTGACGTTCAGTCGCAAGTCATTCACGGAATCTGCATTGCGAAGCGCATCTTCATATTCGATCTTACCGGCCTCGAACAAGTCGAACAAAGCCTGATCGAAGGTTTGCATCCCCAGCTCGCGACTCTTCTTCATCAGGTCCTTAATCAGGCCCACCTCACCCTTGAAGATCATGTCAGCAACCAGCGGCGTGTTCAAGAGCACTTCGACGGCGGGTACTCGACCCTTGCCTTGCGACATCGGAATCAGGCGCTGCGAGATGATGGACTTGAGATTCAAAGACAAATCCATCAGTAACTGAAGGCGTCTTTCTTCGGGGAAGAAGTTAATGATGCGATCCAGGGCCTGGTTGGCGCTGTTGGAGTGCAAAGTCGCCATACAGAGGTGCCCCGTCTCGGCAAAAGTGACAGCATGTTCCATGGTATCGCGATCTCGAATCTCGCCGATCATGATCACATCCGGCGCTTGACGCAAAGTGTTCTTGAGCGCGATTCCCCAGCTTTCAGTATCCACCCCCACTTCGCGGTGGGTAATGATGCAGTTTTTATGAGGATGTACAAACTCGACAGGGTCTTCAATCGTCACAATATGACCGTAGGTCTTTTCGTTGCGATGGCCAAGCATCGCCGCCAAGGTATTGGACTTACCGGAGCCGGTGGCACCAACCACAATAATCAGGCCGCGCTTGGTTAACGAAAGGTCAGAAAGAACGCCAGGTAGCTGAAGCTCTTCAAGAGAAGGAATCTCCATCTTGATGGTCCGCAAAACGATACCGACTTTGCCCTGCTGCATGAATGCATTGACACGAAAGCGACCTATCCCTGTCGGGCTGATCGCAAAATTGACTTCCAGGTGCGATTCGAATTCGGCCGCTTGCCGATCATTCATTAACGCGCGCGCCAGCTCCAAAGTGTGCTGTGCGGTCAAGGGCACGTTCGAGATCGGCTGAACTCTGCCGTCGATCTTGAATGCGGGTGGGAAGTCTGCGGTCAGAAACAGGTCCGAGCCGTTTTTTGAAACCATGAGTCTCAAAAGATCGTGCATGAATTTCGATGCTTGTTCGCGCTCCATTTTCTGGGGTCCTTGCTTGGTTTTTTGTTGACGCTGTTTTATTTTGAAAATTGGCGGATTTCGGCCAGGAAAATTTTGGTTCCAGGGTTAACTTTGTTCACCCTGGAAGTTTTGGTTTCGGCCGGTCACTTTGTGACCTTAACTTTTACGTTGTAAAAGTTAGCCTGCACCGAAATTTCCCTGGCTAAATCGTTAGCCAGGGAAATTTTCTTTAACCGCTGCGGCGCCTCGCGCTTCGGCCATACTAATTTGGTTACGACGCACCAGGTCAGTCAAGCACTGGTCAAGCGTTTGCATCCCCAGGCCACCACCGGTTTGAATTGCAGAATTCATTTGCGCCACTTTTGCTTCGCGAATCAGGTTACGGATGGCCGGCGTACCGATCATGATTTCGTGCGCAGCGACCCGGCCATTGCCGTCTTTCGTTTTTAAAAGTGTCTGAGAGATCACCGCCTTCAAAGACTCTGAAAGCATCGCCCGCACCATTTCTTTTTCGGCCGCCGGGAATACGTCGATAATTCGGTCCAGGGTCTTGGCCGCGCTTGAAGTGTGTAAAGTGCCGAATACCAGATGACCAGTTTCGGCCGCTGTGAGAGCGAGACGAATGGTCTCAAGATCGCGCAATTCACCCACCAGGATGACATCCGGATCTTCACGCAGTGCAGAGCGAAGCGCATTGTTAAACGACAAAGTCATTGGGCCGACTTCACGTTGATTGATCAAGCAACGCTTGGATTCATGGACAAACTCAATCGGATCTTCCACGGTCAAAATATGGCCGTAGTTGTTTTCGTTAATCCAATTGACCATCGCTGCCAGGGTGGTCGATTTACCGGAGCCGGTCGGGCCCGTCACCAGGACAATACCGCGCGGCGTTTGCGCCAAGTCAGTAAAAACCTTTGGGCAGTTGAGCTCTTCCAGCGTTAAAATCTTGGAGGGGATGGTCCGCAAAACGGCACCGGCGCCACGCTGTTGATTAAAGGCATTGACCCGGAACCGGGCCAAGCCAGGAATGGCGAAGGAAAAGTCGCACTCCAAATTTTCTTCGTAGTCTTTTCTTTGGCCATCACTCATGATGTCGTAAATCATGCCGTGCACGTCTTTGTGCTCCATCGGCGGCAAGTTGATTCGGCGCACATCGCCATGGACTCGAATCATGGGAGGCAAGCCCGCAGACAAATGCAGGTCGGAGGCCTTGTTTTTGACAGCAAAGGCTAAAAGTTCAGCAATATCCATACGTCCTCGGCAATTTACTGAGGTAAGCTTGGCGCTTCCCTTCGGCAGACACTAGGGTGTGCCGATGAATCGAGTTTTTTAACGATGAACGGTCGATCTGACGATCAAAAATCACACAACTATGGCCTGGCGCTGAGCGAAGCACAGGCTAAGATCACCATGGCCTGTCTCATGGCGGCCAGGGCGCGTGCGAGCGTGCATTTGCTTGCGGTCAGCAAAACTTTTCCGGCTGATGCCGTCTTGGAATTTGCCAAGCTCGGGCAACGGGCCTTTGGCGAAAATTATGTGCAGGAAGCACTAGAGAAACAAGACAACTGCATGCAGCTTGACCCCGTGCTCTCGCCCTTGCTGGAATGGCATTTTATCGGCCCCATTCAATCTAACAAGACCCGGCAGATCGCCGAGAGCTTTTCCTGGGTGCATGGCGTGGAACGCGAGAAAATTGTCCGCCGCATGATTGATCAGCGTCCCGGTGGCCTCGACCCGCTCAACCTTTGTATACAAGTCAACATCAGTGGAGAAGACAGCAAGAGCGGCTGCCCGCCCGAGCAGGCAATGGCGCTGGCCTTAGAAATCGCACAGCTCATTCAGCAAGCGCGGCTCAGTCGCCCAGAGGCGCCGATTGCCCTGCGCGGACTCATGTGTATTCCTGAGAACGTGCACAGTGACGCAAGCGAGCCGACGCAACGTCAACCCTTTGCGGCAACGCGTCAGCTATTTGAATCGATACGAGCCGAGCTCGGTCGGCAACATCCGGAGCAAGCGCGCCATTTCGACACGCTTTCGATGGGCATGAGCGCCGATCTCCATCCAGCAATCTTGGAAGGCTCAACGATGGTGAGAGTCGGCTCTGCGCTGTTTGGTCAGCGCATCGTTAACAACGATATTAGGCCATCGCCTTGATTGCAGCGGCCAAACGGCTTTTTTGACGTGATGCAGTGTTCTTGTGAACGATTTTTTTGTCGGAAATACGATCAATCGTACTGACAGACTTTTGAAATACCGCAGCGGCGGCACTCTTGTCACCAGCGGCAACGGCCTTACGAACTGCTTTAATAGCGGTACGCAATGTCGAGCGAAGACTGGAGTTGTGCGCATTAAGCTTGACAGCTTGGCGCGCGCGCTTGCGAGCAGAGGCGATATTGGCCATGCGAAAATCCCTGATATCTTTGGAAAAGCCTTAAATTATATCCGATAACTATAAAAACAGGGAAAATCTCAAACCATGAACCTTATCAAGGCAGCCGCGACGGTCTCCGGACTCACGCTTTTGTCGCGCATTACCGGCCTGATCCGGGAAAACATCACCGCCGTCTTGTACGGCGCCGGGGCCATGACGGACGCCTTTTTCGTGGCTTTCCGGCTGCCCAATTTGCTGCGCAGAATGTTCGCCGAAGGAGCATTTTCTCAGGCTTTTGTGCCGCTAATAGGGCAAGCCAAGCATCGCGCCGAGCAGGCCGGCGATCGCGATGGAGGCCGCCTGGCCATCGAGTCCATGGTCGACCATACCGGTACGGCTCTATTCTGGGTGCTGATCCTAATTTCCGCCCTGGGTGTCGCCGCCGCGCCCATTCTGGTCTATCTCATGGCTTCTGGCTTGAGCCGCGATCCTAGCGCCTACGAGGCCTCCATCCTGATGACCCGTTGGATGTTCCCGTATATCTTCTTCATGGGTATGGTGGCGCTTTCTGCGGGCATTCTCAACACCTGGAAAAAGGTCGCTATCCCAGCCTTTACGCCGGTTCTTCTAAACTTGAGCTTCATTGGCTCCGCCCTGCTTTTGCGCGACGGGTTCAGCAATCCCATCTACGCTTTGGCCGCGGGTGTGGTCATCGGTGGCGTGCTACAAATGGCCCTTCAGATTCCAGCCTTACTGCAATTGAAGCTTTTGCCAAGGATTAGCTTTAACCTGCGTGCTGCTTTTGCCGACCCTGACACCCTAAAGATCATCAAGCAGATGTTGCCCGCCCTGCTGGCTGTCTCAGTCTCGCAATTAAGTCTCGTTTTAAACACTCAGATTGCCTCCCGGCTCGCAGCCGGGAGCGTCTCCTGGATCACCTTTGGTGACCGACTCATGGAGTTTCCCACCGCCATGCTCGGGGTAGCCTTGGGGACCGTCTTGCTGCCGAGCCTAAGTCGTGCCGCAGCCGCAAAAGATAGCGCGCAGTACAGCCAATTACTGGACTGGGGATTGCGCCTGGTGTTTCTCTTGGCCGTCCCCGCCACGATTGGGCTGGCCCTGATGGCCGAGCCACTGACTGCCATGCTGTTTCATTATGGGAAATTCACTGCGTACGACGTTCAGATGACGCGTCTGGCGGTGCTCGGATACAGCGTAGGCCTGTTGGGGTTGATCGCCATTAAGGTATTAGCACCTGCCTTTTTCGCACGCCAAGACGTTAGAACTCCACTTAAGATTGGTGTCGCCGTATTGCTCGTGACTCAGTTGATGAACCTGCTACTTGTGCCCATCTTCAAGCATGCTGGCTTGACATTATCGATATCCATCGGAGCTTTGATCAATGCGCTGTGGCTCTACATTGGCTTGCGCAGAGCCAAAGTCTATCTACCTAGCCCCGGTTGGCTTACGTACATGGCTAAGCTACTGATTGCAGGCGCTCTCATGGCGGGCTTTGTATTCTTCGCGAGCGCGCAATTTCAATGGGTGGCCATGAACACTCAACCACTTATCCGTATCACGGCAGCACTTGGCATTGTCTGCCTTGCTGGAGCCCTTTACGCGGCAAGCCTGACCGCAATGGGCATTCGCCCCAGAGAATTTATGAGAAAGAGTACCTGAAATGAAGATTGCATTTATTGGTGGCGGCAACATGGCTTCGGCCATGATCCATGGTCTGTTAGACGGCGCAAAAGCGGCCGAGGCAGAAATTTCTGGCGCACCAAACGCCCGCCATAGTATTGCAGTCGTCGAGCCCTACGCACCCGCGCGAGACGCTTTACTGAAGCAAGTTCTGCCCTCGCTGCAGGTCTTCGCCGATGTAGCCAGCGCAGCAGATGCAGGTGGTCTGGAGGCCGACATCATCATACTTGCTGTCAAACCCCAGGTGATGGCCGAGGTCGCGCAAGGCCTTGCTCCCTATGCCAGGCAACAGGTGTTTCTAAGCGTCGCTGCGGGTATACGCATGAAGGATCTATCGCGCTGGTTAGGCGGCTACCAACGCCTGGTACGTGCCATGCCCAATACACCAGCACTCATCGGCATGGGCATCGCCGGTGTCACCGCATTTCCTGGCGTCACGCCTGACGAGAAGGCTTTGGCCGAAGCGCTTCTCAAGAGCGTAGGTGAAGTGGTGTGGATCGATGATGAAAACAAGATTGATGCCGTGACCGCCGTTAGTGGCAGCGGACCTGCTTATATCTTCTTGGTAATAGAGGCGATGCAGGTCGCAGGCGAAAAATTAGGTCTGACCTCGGAGCAAGCCGCACTCCTCGCAAGGCATACTGTACGTGGCGCTGCAGAGTTGGCTCAACGCTCGGATGAGCCGCCCAGTACTTTAAGAGAACGGGTGACCTCTAAAGGGGGCACGACTGCCGCAGCTCTTGCTGTGATGAACTCTCATGGACTTGTGGAGATTTTTGTTGAGGCTTTGCAGGCTGCTCAGGCTCGAGGCGCGCAGATGGGGGAGGAGTTTGGGCGTCTTGCCTAGTCAAAATCACGATCATGGGCCAGAATAGGGCATGCACCACCGAAAAAAATAGATCCGATGGCCCGCGCCGAAAATCGGGTTTCTGTGCACCCTTTGTAAGTGTCACAACCCATGCGAGCATTAGCCGCAATTGCTGCCTTTGCACTCGGCTGTGCGGCGGCCTTCAGCGGGTTTGGCATCTTCTTTGTCACGCCCTACTCGAAGCTATTGCCCAGCATTCTCATCCCGGCAGTGGCTTTGGCGCTGGGTGCCTTCATTGCGGTGCGTTGGTCG
>JAYUOT010000414.1:0-4538 GCA_043760705.1 Betaproteobacteria bacterium | reverse complement strand
TGATGCGCGCGCCTTTGAGAGGCTGGCTCACTTTGAATTCTTCGCGAATCGCCATCAAACCGGGCATTTCGGTTTCGGCAATGGTTATTTCTTTGCGGCCGAAAGCGGCCAAGGCGAGGTCTGCGACGTGATAATCGTTGAATGACGCAGATTTTAGAACGGCTGACATTTTATAGCTCCTTATGTCGTTGGAAGAGAACATAAAGAGCGCCGTTTTTTAAAGTTCGAGCCTGGCAATCTCACCCTGGAAATTGTCGCAACGCTCCTCGAACAGCGCGAATTATAGCCGCGCACGCGCAGGAACCCAAGCTCCTTCCTGAAAAGTAGGGGGAATCCGACAGAAGATTCTGTGATATTTCTCTCGGGGCACGAAAAACTCCGTTCTGCTTAAGCCGGTACACTTTGTCTGATGAGCGAACAATTGATCCGAAAGCTTTTATCGATCCGAGACCTGGTCATTACGGCGGGTCCATTTCTGCTGCTTAGCTTGATTCTGTTGGGAGGCGCGTTCTGGTTCATCAATCCTGCGCCGCCTAAACAAATCACCATCGCGACAGGTCCAGAGAATGGTGACTACTACGCTTTAGCCAAACGCTATCAAGCCATGTTGGCCAAGCATGACATACGGGCCGAACTACGGATCACACAGGGTTCACGAGAAAATCTCGCCCTGCTGCTCGACCCGGCCGCAAAAGTGGACATTGCTTTTATGCGCAGCGGCACCACGGTCGGCGAGGATCTCAAAACCGAAGACCTAACGTCCATCGGCAGCTTGTTTTTCGAGCCCGTATGGTTATTTTATCGCGAGGCCCTGGCCCTTAAGAGTCTTGCCGATCTGAAAGGCCTGAAGGTGGAGCTTGGCGCGCCGGGTAATGGCTCTGACAAGATCACTGAAGCCCTGATGAGGGAAAATGGTCTGAGCCGCTCAGACATTAGGCCGGCTCAAAGCGACACGACCCAAGCTGTGATGGGCTTGCTCGATGGCCAGGTGGATGCCCTGGTGATGGTGAGCGCGCCCGAGTCACAAATGGTTCAAATGTTATTGCGAACCCCTGGGATCAAGCTGATGGCCTTCCCGCAAGCCCTGGCCTACTCGAGAAAGCTGCCTAATTTGGCGGCGGTCGCCTTGCCTCGAGGGATGGTCGATGTCGCCGCCGATCTTCCGCCTCAAGATATCCCTATGGTGGCGCCCACGGCAACCTTGGTTCACAACAGTCACGCGCATCCTGCGACCGTCGACCTATTGATTCAGGCAGCACACGCCATTCATTCGGAAGCAAGCTGGTTCGCCGACGAGCGCAAATTCCCTTCTTTGCTCGATACCGAGTTACCCATCTCGAAGGAAGCTGCGCGCTACTACCAGTCGGGGCCTCCCCTCATGCAGCGTTATCTGCCTTTCTGGCTGGCCAACTTTGTCGAGCGCATGTGGGTGGTACTGCTCTCGCTGGGCGCTCTGCTTATTCCTCTGTCAAGAATCTTGCCACCCATTTATACCTGGAGAATTCGCTCCAGAATCTACCGATGGTATGGTCAGTTACGCGACGTTGAGAAACAAACACAAAGGCCCAAGGCGGAACGAAGTACTCGACTCGATCAGGATATGTTTGAGCGCCTCGATGAGATCGAGGATAAAGTCAATAACTTGAACGTCCCCCTCTCCCACGCCGATGAGGTTTACCACTTAAGGTCGCATATCGCCATGGTTCGCACCAAGCTCCGGTCGGGCGCCTAGGAATCTGGGGGGCGGCGTAGGGCCTTAAGGTTTGAGCCACTTCAACGCGCCTAAACCTGCGGCTCGCCCGCTCGCGAAGCAAGCGCTCAAAAGGTAACCGCCAGTGGGCGCCTCCCAGTCCAGCATTTCCCCTGCGCAGAACACGCCGGGTAGTGCGGACAGCATCAAATCATCCCCCAAAGCCTCGAATCTCACACCACCGGCGCTGCTAATCGCCTCATCAATCGGCCGGGTGGATACGACCGTGAGGGGTAGTTTTTTGAGTGCTTTGGCCAATTCAAGCGGATCGTGGAGTACAGCCTTGTCGAGTAACTCATAAAGCAAGGCAAGCTTCAGCCCCTGCAACCCAAGCTTGCTGCGTAGGTGATTCGACAGCGAGCGCGAGCCGCGCGGCGCAGTGATCGCCCGCTCGATCTGGACTAGCGACTTATCAGGCAACAGATCAAGCGATAACTGAGCATGCCCGCTTCGCTCGATCTCGTCTCGCAACCGTGCTGAAACCGCGTAGATTAAGCTGCCCTCGATACCAGTCTCGGTGACCACGAACTCGCCCTGCCGCGAAAAAGTTTGGCCTCGCGAGTCCGTGAAATTAACGCTGACTGGTTTAATCGGTTGACCCGCGAAGCGACTTCGCAAATGCTCGCTCCACCCTCCGCCGACATTGAACCCGCAGTTCGACGCACGCAAAGCCGCGAGGTCAACCCCTCGCTCTTTGAGCCAAGGCATCCATGCGCCGTCGGAACCAAGCCTGGACCAACTAGCCCCTCCCAATGCCAAAACGCACACATCGGCCTTGACCCGTATCAGGGGCCGCTCGGCCGAGGGCGTTTCGAAACAAAGCGCGCCGCCCTCATCCCAGCCCACCCACCGATGTCGCACCTTAAACTGAACGCCGGACGCCCGAAGCCGATGCAACCAGGCGCGCAGCAGCGGAGCGGCCTTCATTTCCTTGGGAAAAACTCTTTGAGAGGTTCCGACAAAGGTCTCGACTCCTAAGCCATGAACCCAGGCACGTAGTTGATTCGGATCGAAGCCCTGCAATAGTTTGCCCACTTCGTCGCGCCGCTCAAGGTAGCGAGTCACGAAGAGTTCGGCATTTTCAGCATGGGTCAAATTCAACCCCCCACGCCCCGCCAAAAGAAATTTTCGGCCCACCGAAGGCATCGCGTCAAAGACATCCACCCCGATGCCGCCGGCAGAAAGAGTCTCTGCGGCCATCAGTCCGGCGGGTCCAGCGCCAACCACAATCGCTCGCCCGGCTTGAGTGGCGTGACTCAATATCGCTCCACAATTTCCGTCAGCATCGCCCGTTACTCTGAGCGGTCACCAAGCTTTTGTGAGTCTTGGGGATAGAGCCCTTTGGTGCGCGCAAACAGGCGGGTGAGTCCAAGGAGCGCGTTGACATTGGGTGTGGGTTGCCCCAAGCGCTGGCCGATTTCGCGCACCGCGCTGACGATCGCGTCGAGCTCTAAGGGACGACCCGACTCAGCATCTTGCAACATGGAAGTTTTGAACGCGCCCAGTCTGGCCGTGACCGCATGCCGGTCCTCTGGAGATTGGGTCACCGAGCAGGCAATGCGCTCGCCAATTTCTGCGGTCTCGCGCATTACGGCAGAACAAAATTCTCGAACTAAGGGATCGGCGAGGATATGCTCGATGGTCGCGCCGGTGATGGCCGAGACCGGGTTCATGGTTAAGTTGCCCCACAGTTTGTACCAAATATCGTAGCGCACATCCACTGACTGAGTGGCATCAAAGCCCGCGCGAACTAAAAGTTCAACGATCTCCTGAACCCTGCCACTATGGCCGCCAAAGGGCTCGCCCAGAATCAGGCCTTTTCCGAACCTATGCTGCACCAACCCAGGCTCTGAGGTTGAGGTACTGGCATGGACAACGCACCCAATGACCTGCTTAAAAGGGATCGCTTGAGCAATGAGACCCCCAGGGTCAACACTTTGCAGAGCGGCGTCACCAAAGCCGGGAAGGCCTTTGCAAAACCACCATGGCACACCATTCATGGCGGGCACTACCAAGGTGTCTGGGCCGAGCAAGGGGGCCAAGCTCTGAGCCACCGCTGATAAGGCTGGAGACTTGACGGCAATCACCACAAGATCTTGAACTCCAAGCTCGGCCGCCTTGTCGCGGGCCAGTGCCGGGGCGCGCAGTGGCTGTAAAGCGCCGGAAGCGTCGACGGTATCGAGTCGCCATCCGTAGCGGTTTAAGGCTTGAAGCGTCGCGCCACGGGCGATTGCACTGACTTGAGCCTCTCCCGAAACGGCGAGTCGAGTCCCGATGAAGCCTCCAATCGCCCCCGCGCCTACAATACAAACCTTCATCAAAGTTCCTTCACTCATGGCCTCGACGATTTGCTTTTCATCGCGGCGGCGCGCCGGTAATTGTCCTTAAAGCGCTCGGGCACACGCTCATCAACACCAAAGGCGACCCGCCTCACTTCCGGGCTATCGTTCGGCTGATGCCCAACGCCAAGCGCTGCGGCTCGAGGCGCATCAATGGCGGTGACCCAGCCAGACAAGCGGCCCAAACCAGTAATCTCGCACTCGATTAGGTCGCCCGGATCGACCGAACGTGAATGGCAGGGAGTGCCCATTAAAATGACATCGCCTGGGACCAAAGTAATGTGTCGAGCAATATCCGCGATGACGTAATGCGGACCCCAGATGGCTTCGTCGCCAATGTGGGCTTCTTGTACCACCAGACCATTGCGATAAGTGCGCAAGGTTTGTTCGAAGATATTGACACCGGTGACGATACCAGGGCCGATCGGCAACAAAGTGTCGGCGCCTTT
>JAYUOT010000413.1:0-4538 GCA_043760705.1 Betaproteobacteria bacterium | reverse complement strand
CAGCAAGCGCTTTCGGCACGCTATGGGATTCGAAGTATTCCAACCTTGGCAGTGTTTCGTGGCGGCAAGGAAGTGGCTCGCCAAGCCGGAGCCATGTCTGAAGGCGATATGACTCGCTGGATTCAGTCCGCAATTTCCTGACCGGGCTCAGGCCGATGAAGTTTGGCGTATTTTTCCAATCAAGGCCCAGACTCCGACGCAAACCCCGCCTATTAAAACTCCCGTGAAGGCGTCCGTCAGCAGGGGTACCAAGGCCGCCGCGATGGAGCCGCCACCCGCCAGGGCGACCAAGACCGCCACCTGATGATGCAGCACCGGCAGGCCATGCAAGATGATGCTGCCGCCCACCAGGAACATGGCGACCGTACCCGCGATGGTCAAAAATCGCATGAGCATCGGTGCGAATGCCAGGATCACACTCCCTAGTCTTTGCTTGGCCATACCTGTACGCTGGGTGAGCCAGAGGCCAAGATCGTCCAGCTTGACGATGCCGGCCACCAAACCGTAGACGCCAACGGTCATGATGATGGCGATGAGCGCCAAGGTGCTGGCCTGTTTCAGAAGTGTTTCGTTGGCGACGGTGCCCAGGGAAATTACGATAATTTCGGCGGAAAGAATAAAGTCAGTGCGTATCGCACCTTTGATTTTGTCTTTCTCGATCACCACCAGGTCCTTCGAGGGGTCGGCGTTCGCCCGAACAATTTGTGCATGGTGCATTGTGTCTTCATGGGTCGAATGAAATAGCTTGTGAAAGACTTTCTCAAAGCCTTCGAAGCACAGGTACGCGCCTCCAATCATGAGTAATGCGGTGGTGACCCATGCGGGCAAAAACGCGCTGATGAGTAGGGCGGCTGGCACAAGAATAGTCTTGTTGATGACGGAACCTTTGGCAACCGCCCAGACCACGGGCAGCTCGCGCTCGGCCTTCACGCCAGCGACTTGTTGAGCATTCAGGGCAAGGTCATCGCCAAGCACTCCGACCGTCTTTTTGGCGGCGACTTTGGTCATCACCGAGACGTCGTCGAGGATGGAGGCGATGTCGTCCAACAGGGTTAAAAGACTTCCGGTGGCCATGGCTAAATCCTTGCGAGTGGTTTTCGTGCGCCAGCTTCAGTGTGCCATAGAACCAACGCGGCCAAGGGATCTTCAGGGTGCTTGATCGTTGCACAATCGCGGCGATCATCCTCAGCTCTGCACCACAGTCCGCAGTTTGGGCAGTGTTCTTGGATCTCGGTTAAACACTCGTTTCAGAAGTTTCGCCCAGCCGATGTGCGCTGGGCGTAATCGATGCACACACCAAATCGAATCAAATGCAGCCTCGGTCTTGGCACCAAGGCAGCCAGCCTTTGCATAAACTCCAAGGGCGACATCACCTCTCCGTCTTCTTGCGCTCGTGGGCCGCGCAGCGTATCGCTGCATGCAAGCTAAAGCCGTCCAGGTTGGCACACGGGCTTGCTTCTTGATCTTGCCATCGGCAAGTGGCGCTCCCTTCATCGTCAGCACCTTCTGGCCTGCTCGATCACCGAAGGCAATCCGGTACACCGCCGAGCCCGTTTGGCACGCACTGGCCAGGCCCGCAAGAAAACGATCAATTGCCTCCAGACCGAGACCGTGAACTAAGCGCTGCTCGGCACGTTTTAGCACCGTCTCGTACTCCAAAAATAATGCCGGCGTGACAAGTGGTACCAAGCGACCCAAGGCGACTTCTCTCAATAACGCGTTACCTCCTCCGTTGACACAACGCAGTGCAGCCACCACAACGTCCGTATCAATGGCAATCTTCAGCATATCTCCCGGGAGATCATATCTATTTAAATATTGCAATCATGATCAAGGCTTATCCTGCCTTTTAACCCGGATTTCGATTAGAGAATGTTCAGGGTGACAAAAGTGGAGCAAATCCAGCCGGTCGGTCGAAAGTTTTGGGGGCATCCCGGAGTCCTAGGATCCAGGTTCTTTTCTGCATGGCGATGGCTATATTCAGGATCGCTTTTAGGCTTTCTGGGGTGATGTGCCCAGAGAGGACGAGACGGCGGCAAAAATCTCGAAATGCGGGCATGTCATACAGCACGTCCTCGCTCGGTTTTCTCGACCTCCGCTTCAACAGTATGGGATGGCGCTCAGCATGCCCCCGCCTCGCCGCTTGGAGTGGGTTGATGGAAGGACGCAGTTCGGTTGCAGCCACCGAAGCTTTAGTAGCTCAATCACTAAATTGATGCTTAATTGACATTCTGATGTTGTGATGCAAAACTCCTGCCTGAACTAGGAGTTTGCATGCGCACCACCCTTTCCATAGATGATGACGTTTTCAACATCGCAAGACAAAAAGCCCAAAAGGAGCGGGTGTCTATTGGACATGCACTTTCAGACCTTGTTCGGCAAGGCGTTCGCAATTCCGATGCGGTCAGGCAAGCGCGCGCAACGCCTAAAAGCAAGTACGCAGTGCTTGGCAAACGCAGTGAGATCATTACCTCGGAGCACGTTTATAAACTGCTCGATCAAGAGGGCATCTAATGCGGCATTTGCTCGATGTAAATGTACTCGTCGCCATCTTTGATGAGGCCCATGTGCATCATGCCGCTGCTTGTGCGCTGCTCGACAAACCAAAAGTAAAAATCGCGACTTGCGCCTTTACAGAGAATGGCGTGATTAGAGTAATGAATTTGCCGGGATATGGCGACTACGGCCCAGCTGGCTTTGAAGCGGTAGCTGAAAAACTTAAGCTTCTTTGCGCCGAAAAGACCACGAATTTTTTCTGAACGATATCTCCTTTCGTAACGAGGCCATCGTTAACTGGGCGAGAGTTTCGGGGCACAATCAAATCACGGACGTTTATCTGCTTGCCCTGGCGGTCGCGCACGAAGCAGCACTAACAACATTTGATCAAAGAGTCGCCATTAGTGCCGTTCATGGCGCCCAGAAAAAGCATTTCGTCTTGCTTTAGGCCCTTCATGTTTTTCGGCTAAGACCACACCATAACTATTATTGGAGACCGTACATGAAGCAAGCCCTTCGCCAAGAGTTAATCGCGATGCAAGTAAGCGCTGAGTAAGCTGAGGTGCAATATTTTCGCTAGTATGATTAAGTATTCGTTCCGGTGAAAATGCCGCGTAGTGTCGCCAGATGAGTTTGGGCATCTTGCAGATTGTGGACTTGCATTAGCTCGATTTTCCGGCGCTGCAAATTGTGCAAGGAATCGTTCATTTCGGCGATGCCGACATCGCGACCATGGGTCCAAACTTTAGTGGCAAACCATAGTTTTTTGTTCCTCTTGAGCTCGTTTGCCAATTCGCCCACCACCGCTTCCGCCCGGCCATACATCGGCCTTTCTCGATCAGCACCAAGTCCTTCGAGAGGTCGGCGTTCGCTTGAACAATTTGCGCATGGTTCAGTGTGCCATAGACCCAACGCGGCCAAGGGATGACATTAGACATCAGTAATAGTTTGAAAGCGCCTCTTTCCCGAACCCGATCAAATCCTGCATCCGCCCGGCCTTCACTTTGTTCGCCCAGTCGGGATCGACCAGCATGCCTCGACCCACAGCCACCAGATCAAACTCATTGGCATCAAGGCGCTTGAGCAAATTATCCAGCGCCTGTACTTCACCAATTTCGCCTTGGTAGGCACCGAATAAATCACTGCTGAGACCCACGCCACCGACGGTGATGGTGGGTTTGCCGGTGATCTTTTTGGTCCAGCCCGCGAGGTTCAAGTCTGAGCCTTCAAACTCGGGCTGCCAGTATTTCCGATTGGAGCAGTGGAAGATATCGACACCGGCTTCACTCAGCGGTGCCAAGAACTGCTCGAGCTCCTGCGCAGTGAGCGCCAGTTTCTTGGTGTAGTCCTGCTGTTTCCACTGTGAAAAACGAAGGATCACAGGAAAGGAGGGCCCAACCGCCGCTCGCACGGCTTCGATAATTTCCACCGCAAAGCGGGTGCGCTTGACCAGTGAGCCGCCGTATTGATCGCCGCGCTGATTGGTATCTTCCCAAAAAAACTGGTCGATCAAATACCCGTGTGCGCCGTGCAGTTCGAGCGCGTCGAAACCGAGGGTTTTGGCATGGCCCGCACTCTTTGCGAAAGCCGTGATCACTTCGTTGATATCCACCTGGGTCATGGGCACGCCCACGCTTCGTCCTGCCTTGTGCAAGCCCGACGGTCCGGCGGCCGGGTAGGGTGCGATACGGTTAGGGTCGCGCGGGCGCATGGTGCCGACATGCCAGAGTTGTGGTGCGATTCTGCCACCCGCCTCGTGTACGGCGTTGACAACGTCGGCCCATCCCTCCAGTGCTTCGGGGCGATGAAAGTCGGGGATGTTTGCGTCATCAGGTCCGGCCCAGGCGTGGTCGACGGTCGTGCCTTCGGTAATGATCAGCCCGCAACCGCCTTCCGCCCGGCGTCGGTAATAGTCAGCGTTGAGAGGGTTCGGAGTGGCACCTGGTGACTGGCTGCGTGTCATGGGGGCCATGACAATGCGATTGGTGAGTTGAAGGGTGCCGAACTGAACTTCGTCGAAAAGGCCCGCCATGTTGATCCTT
>JAYUOT010000412.1:0-9946 GCA_043760705.1 Betaproteobacteria bacterium | reverse complement strand
GCGCAACCCGGCGGCGGCGCAAACCAGCGGCCGTGATGCAGCAGCGGCTCGGCCTTGCGAAGCGCCAGCAGCTCGCCGACGAAGTCCAGGGTGCCGCGCTCGGCCGTCGCCCAGTTCAACCAGGTCGTGGCGTTGTCCTGGCAATACGCGTTGTTGTTGCCGCCCTGGGTGTTGCCGATTTCGTCGCCGGCGCACAGCATCGGCGTGCCTTGCGCCAGCAGCGTGGTGGCCAGCAAGGCGCGCTGCAGCCGGCCCCGCCGGGCGTTGATCAGCGGGTCGTCGGTCGGGCCTTCGACGCCGCAGTTGTTGCTCAGGTTGTGGCCGTGGCCGTCGCGGTTGCCCTCGCCGTTGGCCTCATTGTGGCGCTCGTTGTAGCTCACCAGGTCGCGCAGCGTGAAGCCGTCATGCGACACGACGTAATTGACCGACACCGCTGGCGCCCGGTGGCGCGCCTGGTAGAGATCGGACGAGGCGCACAGGCGCAGGGCAAAGTCGCCTCGCGAGCTGCTGGCATGCTCAGCCTGCAGCCAGAAGCCGCGCATGAGGTCGCGGAATTGGTCGTTCCATTCGAGCCAACCGCGTGGAAAGTTGCCCACCTGGTAGCCGCCCGGTCCGATGTCCCAGGGCTCGGCAATGAGTTTGATATTGGACAGTATCGGGTCCTGGGCTACCGCGAAAAAGAATGCAGCCTTTGCATCGAAGCCTTGATCGCCTCGCCCCAAGACGGTGGCCAGATCGAAGCGAAAACCATCGACGTGCATGGCTTCTACCCAGTAACGAAGACTGTCGAGCACCAGTTGCAAAACCCTCGGTTGGCGAATGTCCAGGGTGTTACCGCAGCCGGTATGATTTTCGTAGTGCGCCAGATTATTTGCCGGTAGGCGGTAATAAGTCGGATTGTCCAAGCCGCGAAAGCTAAGCGTCGGGCCGAGCTCGTCGGATTCCGCAGTGTGGTTATAAACGACGTCGAGCAACACTTCGATGTCGGCACGGTGCAAGGCCTTGACCATGTCGCGAAACTCATCGCGCGGACGATGCTGCGAGGCTGCGCTCACCAGGCGCGGATTCAGTGCAAAAAAACCAAGCGTGTTGTAGCCCCAATAATTGCTCAGGCCCATGTTCACCAAGCGCTCTTCATCGAGGGCAAAGTGCACGGGCAGCAAATTGACCGCGTTGACGCCCAAGTGTTTTAGATGTGCGATTGAGCTCGGATGAGCAAGACCGGCAAAGGTACCGCGTTGTGCCTCGGGTATCGCCGGATTGCATTTTGAGAAGCCTTTGACATGCATCTCGTACAGCACTGATTCCGCGAGTGGCCTGCGAGGTGCTTGATCGCCCTGCCAATCATACGGGGCGTCACTATGACGGTCGTCACTTCGGGGTGCACCGTGCGCTTGGCGGCCGTTCGTCAGAACTCTTGCTTCGACTACCTTGGCTTTCAAGGCCCAATCTGCGTTGTCTCTTGGATCGAGCCTGTCGGGATCGTGTCGATCATGGGCGAAGTGTTCGTCACGCCATTCGAAATTTCCGACAATTTCTCTTGTATAGGGATCGAGTAACAACTTCTGAGCGTTGAAGCGAAGCCCGAGCTCAGGTTGCCAGTGACCATGGGCGCGTAAGCCATAAACCAGACCTGGTCGTGCTCCGGCGAGATAGGCGTGCCAGACGTCATCAGTGCGCGCACAGAGTGTGAGGCGAGCAACTTCTCGGACGCCGCCTTCATCGAAAAGGCACAGTTCGATGGCGCTAGCGTGTTGCGAGGTGATCGCAAAATTGACACCGAGACCATCAAAATGCGCTCCGAGTGGCCACGGACGTCCCGCAGGCAGTCCTTGAGTCAACTCATCCACTTGAGTCAACTCATCCACTCCAGCACCAGGGTGGCGAGTGGCGGCACATTGACCAACACCGAAAAAGGCAGACCTTGCCATGGCACCTCTTCGGCCAAGGCCTGGGCGAGTGGTGTGCCGACATTGGATCCACCATAGTAGGCAGAATCGGTATTGAGTCGTTCCCGGTACACCCCGGCTTGGGGAACACCCAGGCGGTAGGCTCGATGGGCCATGGGTGTGAAGTTGCAAATCACGATGCATAGTGATTGTGTGCCCCGGCCGCGTCGTAAATAGCTCAGGACCGATTGTTCGCGATCATTGGCTTCAATCCATTCGAAACCACGGGGTTCAAAATCCAGTTCGTGGAGTGCGGCGGTACTTCGATACAACTGATTGAGGTCGCGCACCAGGCAGCGGACACCTTCGTGATTGGGCTCGGCCAGCAAATGCCAGTCCAGACTTTGGTCATGATTCCATTCCTTCCACTGTCCAAACTCGCATCCCATAAACAAAAGTTTCTTGCCGGGATGAGTGAACATGAAGCCTAGATAGGCACGCAGATTGGCAAACTTTTGCCAGTGATCGCCGGGCATTTTGCTGATCAGGGAGCCTTTGCCGTGCACAACTTCATCATGCGAGATCGGCAGAATAAAGTTTTCGCTAGAGGCATAGGCCATGCCGAAAGTCATTTCATTGTGATGATGTTTTCGGTAGATGGGGTCGCGCGCCATGTAGCTCAAGGTATCGTGCATCCAACCCATGTTCCACTTGTAGTGAAAGCCCAGGCCATTGGCATAGGTCGGGCGAGAAACGGCGGGGTAAGAGGTCGATTCTTCGGCGGCCGTCATCGCCTCGGGTCGTTCGCTGCCGATGATTTCATTGATGCGCTTGAGTAAGTCGATGGCCTCGAGATTTTCTCGCCCTCCCATGTCATTGGGAAGCCATTCGCCGGACGCACGGCTGTAATCTCGATAGAGCATGGAGCTGACCGCGTCGACACGCAGGCCATCGATGCCGAAGCGTTCCAGCCAGTAGAGGCTATTGCCCTGCAAAAAGCTTTTGACTTGGGGCCGCGCGAAGTTGTAAATCAGGGTGTTCCAATCCTTGTGAAAGCCTTCGCGAGGGTCGGCGTATTCATAGAGCGGGGTGCCATCGAATTGAGCCAGACCGTGCGCATCATTTGGAAAATGCGCGGGTACCCAATCCAGCAAAACACCGAGCCCCTTGGCATGGCAAGCGGCGATAAATCGCGTCAAGCCCTCGGGGTCACCAAAGCGCGACGTCGGCGCATACAGCCCGATCGGTTGATAACCCCAGGAGCCATCAAAGGGATGCTCACTGATCGGGAGAAGTTCCAGATGCGTGAAGCCCATCTGACTCGCATAGGGGACGAGGGCTTCGGCAAGCTCATCCCAGTTCAGCCATTGGCCATGCTCCGAGTGAGTTCCGCCGTCAATCGCCTTGACTAATTTACGTCGCCAGGAGCCAAGGTGAACCTCGTAAATGCTCATCGGTGCCTGGAGACTATGGGCTTGAGCCCAGCGAGTTTCGGCCGGCACCCGTGCTGGCAAGGGAGCTACGATGCTGGCCGTTCCCGGACGCAACTCTGATCGCCTGGCATAAGGGTCTGCGCGCGTCGGCAGAAGATGCCCCTCGCGCGAACGGATTTCAAACTTGTACAAGGCACCGGTTGCAACGTCGGGGAGAAATATCTCCCAAACGCCACTGGGCACGCGTAGTCGCATCGGATGGCGACGACCCTCCCAAAAGTTAAAATCGCCCACCACGCTCACTCGGGATGCATTCGGTGCCCAGACGCTAAAGCGCGTGCCAGACACTCCATCCACCTGCATGGGCTCGGCGCCGAGCATTTCGTAAGGGCGTAGATGGGTGCCCTCGTTGAAGAGCCAGAGATCGAGATCGGTAAGGAGGGACGAGAATCGATACGGATCGTGCGCAATGCTTTCGCGGCCATCCGCCCAGATCACTTTCAGGCGATAGTTCATGGGCGTGGTCGCCGGAAACGCGCGCTCGAAAAACCCATCGCTATTCAGTGCGTGTAATCGACCGATCAGGCGCTTACTGGTCGCTTCAATCACTTGAACTTGTTGTGCGTTGGGCAGGAAGGCGCGTATGAACAGGCGCTTGCCCTCGTCGAGATGAGGGCCGAGTATGGAGAAAGGGTCGCTATGATGACCTGTGCAGACTCGCTCAATGTCGAGCGCCGTCACGGGGTTCGTCATGCCTGATCCGGGCTGGGTGAACTCTTCAGCAAGCACGCGCTGCGCGGCCGGAGGTGATAAAAACTAGCGTGCATTCGGCTCGATTCCCCAGATCTTGCGGGCGTATTCACCGATGGTTCGATCCGATGAAAACGCACCCATGCCGGCCACATTGGCGATGGCACTTCGCCGCCAGTCGAGGGGCGATCTAAAAAGTTCGTCAACGCGCCATTGCGTTGCGATGTAGGATTCATAGTCAGCCAACAGCATGTAATGGTCACCGCCCCAAAGTAAAGAATCCACCAGGGCCCGGTAGCGGCCCGGCTCTTCCGGCGAAAAACGCCCGCCCGCAATGGAGTCGAGGACGGATTTTAAGGTGGCGTTGCCCTCATAGTGGCGCATGGGCTGGTAGCCGCTTTGTTTCATGGCTTGAACCTCAGGGGTCTTGAGACCAAAAATGAAGATGTGGTCGTCACCCACGGTTTGACGAATTTCAATGTTGGCACCATCGTCGGTGCCGATGGTGAGCGCACCATTCAATGCGAGCTTCATATTGCCCGTGCCTGAAGCCTCGGTACCTGCCGTCGAAATTTGTTCCGACAGATCGGCGCCGGGCATAATGATTTCGGCTACGGACACGCTATAGTTGGGAATAAAGACCATTTTGAGTTTATCGCCGACCCGAATGTCTTTGTTGATGATGGCACCGACATCGTGAATCAGGCGAATGATGGACTTGGCGGTGTGATAAGACGATGCCGCTTTGCCTGCGAAGATGACGGTGCGCGGGACCCACGGCGCATTTGGATCGGCCAGAATCGCTTGATAACGGGTGATGACGTGCAGGACATTGAGAAGTTGGCGCTTGTACTCATGGATGCGCTTGACCTGTACATCGAAGAGGCTGGCCGGGTCGACTTTGAAACCGGTTGATCGCTCAATCAGGCTGGCAAGGCGCACCTTGTTGGATTTTTTGATGGCCATGAAGGCCTCGCCAAACCGAGCGTCCTCTTTAAAGGCGTTCAGACCCTGCAACTGATCCAGCTTCAAGCGCCAAGTGTTGCCAATGTGTTGATCGAGCAGACTGGCCAGCCCGGTGTTGGCCTGGGCCAACCAGCGGCGTGGCGTAATGCCATTGGTCATATTGGTGAAGCGCTCAGGCCAGATCCTGGCGAAGTCTGCGAAGATGGTTTGCACCAGGAGGTCCGAGTGAAGGGCAGACACGCCATTGACTTGATGACTCCCCACAATCGAGAGATGGGCCATGCGAACACGACGCTCGCCATGCTCATCAATGAGTGACAGGCGCGTCAGGAAATCATTGTCGTTAGGCCGGTGTTTGGCCGCTAACTCCAGAAACTCTTTGTTGATCCGGAAGATAATTTCGAGATGACGTGGCAAAACATGCTGCATCAGGCCCACCGGCCAGGTCTCGAGTGCTTCGGGCATCAAGGTATGGTTGGTGTAGGAAAAAGTCTTGCCGCATATTTCCCAGGCGCTTGCCCACGACACACCGTGCTCGTCACAAAGCATCCGCATCAGCTCGGCGACGCCAATGGCAGGGTGGGTGTCGTTCAAATGAATGGCCACGTATTCGGCAAGATTCTCCAGTGTGGGATGTTCACTCAGATGACGCTGGATGAGATCCTGAATGGAGGCCGAGACAAAGAAATACTCTTGTTTCAAGCGTAGTTCGCGACCCGCTGGCGTGCTGTCATTGGGATAGAGCACCCAGGAAATGTTCTCGTATTCATTTTTGGCATTGGCGGCTCGAGCGTAGTCACCGGTATTGAAAGCTCCTAGATCAATCTGATCCGGTGCCGTAGCTTTCCAGAGCCGCAAGGTACTGACTTTGTCGGTGCCATAACCGGGAATCACCATATCGTTGGCTTGGGCCTGAACTTCTCCGGCATGCCGCCAAATGGCACGGTCACCCACATGCTCGACCCAACCGCCAAAGCGCACGGCGTAGTGAACCTGAGCGCGAGGAAACTCCCAGGGCGTGCCGTTACGCAGCCAAGAATCCGGATATTCAATTTGACTTCCGGCTTGAATGTCCTGGGCGAACATGCCGTACTCATAGCGAATGCCGTAACCGAACGAGGGCAGCTCGAGCGTGGCCATGGAATCCAGGAAGCAAGCGGCGAGACGACCCAGACCGCCATTGCCCAAGCCTGCATCGGGTTCCTGATCGGCGATGTCTTCAAGGTTTTGCGCGTGGGCCATCAAACCTTGGCTCGCTGCTTGGCGTAAATTAAGCGCGTCCAGGGCATTGACCAGGGTGCGACCGATCAAAAACTCCATCGATAGATAAACCACACGACGGGCCTTGGCCTGATGTTCTTGCCCCTGCGTTTTGACCCAGCGTCTCGAGAGTTCTTCGCGCGCGACCTGTGACACCGCCTGCATCAATTGGTTGCGGGAGGCCTGATCGGGTTCTACCCCGATAGCCCCAAGGAGATGTCGGTCAATCTCGGCACTTAAGGAGGCTTCGGCTGAATGAATGCGATTCGACAAGGAAAAGTCCTTCTATGAGGAGAGTCAGAAAAAAGAGTCAGAAATATTAAGATTGACTGGAATTTTAAGCACTTGGCTGGGCCGATTGGTGGCTATCAAACGTCGGCTTCGTCGATGGACTGCCCGTCGGTCGGTTTCAAGGTTGCAACGGCACTTGCGATTAGGTTAGCCTATAGCGGATAGCGAGACAGTTTTGCTTGAATAAGAACAAAGGATTTTGATGGAAACCGAAAATTTGGCCCTGAACCTGGATCTGCCCAAACAGGCGATTGCCTTGGTGCTGGCGGGGGGGCGAGGTAGCCGTTTGATGGACTTGACCGACAAGCGCGCCAAGCCTGCAGTGTATTTCGGCGGGAAGTTTCGTATCGTTGATTTTGCCCTGTCGAATTGCCTGAATTCCGGGATTCGCCGAATCGGTGTGATTACCCAGTATAAGTCTCATAGTTTGCTGCGACATTTGCAGCGCGGCTGGGCCTTCCTGAAAACCGAGATGAACGAGTTTGTTGATCTCTTGCCCGCGCAGCAGCGCAACGACGATGAAAGTTGGTACCGTGGGACCGCCGACGCCGTTCATCAAAATCGCGATATTGTCGAAGGCTATGGCGCTGAGTATGTCGTGGTCTTGGCGGGCGACCATGTCTACAAAATGAACTATGCGGTGATGCTCGCCGATCACGTCAAGATGGGGCGCGAATGTACCGTGGCGTGTATTGAAGTGCCGCGCGATGAGGCCCGCGCCTTTGGCGTGATGGCGATCGACGACTCAAGAAAAATCACAGCCTTTGTTGAAAAACCGGACGACCCGCCGACGATGCCTGGAAATCCGAACGTTTGCCTGGCGAGCATGGGCATTTATATCTTCAATGCTCAATATCTCTTCGAAGAACTTGAGCGTGATCTGGCGGACCCCGAGTCCAGTCACGATTTTGGGAAAGACATCATCCCCGAGGCGGTGCGTAAGGGTTGTGCTTCGGCGCATCCCTTTGGACTGAGTTGTGTACGAAAGAGCGAAGAGGAGGTTCCGTATTGGCGCGACGTGGGAACGATTGATGCCTATTGGGACGCCAACATGGATCTCACGGCAACGGTCCCCCTGCTGGATTTATACGGCCGACGTTGGCCAATCTGGACCTACCAAGCGCAACTCCCCCCCGCCAAATTTGTTCACAATCAAGATGATCGTCGCGGCCATGCGATTGAGTCTTTAGTGTCCGGCGGATGTATTGTCTCGGGACGGGTGTACCGGACCATTTTGTTTTCCAGTGTGAGAGTGCATTCTCACGCCTGGGTGGATTGGAGCGTGCTTTTGCCCAATGTCGAAATCGGTCGCGGCGCGCGCTTGACGCGGGTGATCGTTGATCGTGGCTGCAGCATTCCCGCGGAGATGCGAATTGGCGAAGATGCCGCAGAGGATGCGCGACGCTTCTATCGAAGTGAAAAAGGCATTACCTTGGTGACGGCCGAGATGCTGAAGAAATTGGCCCAATGAAGCCGTTGGCTGGCTTGAAGATCTTGCATGTTGCGGCGGAATGTTTTCCCTGGGTCAAGACCGGCGGTTTGGCCGATGTTGTGGGGGCCTTACCCCAGGCTCAGGCTGCTCTTGGGGGCGAGGTACGCCTGCTGCTGCCTGGCTTGCCCGCGATCATGGCCGCGTTGCAAGAGCGCCGCCCGCTATGCGAAATCGGCCCGGTGCTGGGTATCGGTCGAGCCAGTTTGTGGTCAGGAACTTTTCCAGGGAATGTCCTCCCTGTTTATGTGATTGACGCGCCACTCTATTACGCGCGTCCCGGAAGTCCCTATCAGGGGCCAGACGGCAAGGAGTGGTCCGACAATTTGTTGCGTTTCGCGCTGCTGGGCTGGGTGGCCGCGCGCCTCGCATTGGGCGAGCTGGATCGGGACTGGCGCCCCGATGTTTTGCATGCCCACGACTGGCATGCAGGCTTGGCGTGCGCCTATGTGGCCGTGCACCCCGTGCCCACCGTGCGAACCGTTTTTACGATTCACAACCTTGCGTATCAAGGCTTGTTTGATGCGGCTGATTTCTCGTTGTTAGGTTTGCCCGCGCGATTTTTGGCAACCTCGGGAATGGAGTTTCATGGTCAGGTGTCCTTGATGAAGGCGGGTTTGAGTTTTGCCGACCATATCACCACCGTGAGCCCGAATTACGCGCTTGAGATCGCAACGCCCGAATTTGGATGCGGACTGGATGGCTTGATTCGAGCGCGTGCCGCGTCGGTGTCCGGTATTTTGAATGGGGTTGATGGGGCGGTTTGGAATCCTCGCAACGATCCCGCCATTGCTGCCCACTATTGGGTTTCTGAGGCGCAAGGCAAGGCGCGCTGCAAGAGCGCCTTGCAGAAGGCGCTTGGACTCAAGCCCGCTCCCAAGGCTCCACTTTTCGGCATCGTGAGTCGGCTGACCGCGCAAAAAGGTCTCGATCTGGTCCTGGATGCGCTACCGTCTTTGCTGAGTCAGGGCGCACAACTCGCCGTACTGGGCACGGGCGATCCTGGCCTCGAAGCGGCCTTTGTCGAAGTCGGTCTGTCCCATCCCGATCAGATCTCGGTGCATTTGAGCTATGACGAAAACCTGGCGCATCAAATGATCGCCGGTGTCGATGCCATGCTGGTGCCTTCGCGGTTTGAGCCTTGCGGGCTGACTCAGCTCTACGCCTTGCGTTACGGATCCTTGCCCATTGTGCGAAGCGTCGGAGGTTTGGCGGATACCGTGGTCGATCTTGAGGCGGGAGCCGGTGTGGCCACTGGCTTCAAGTTTGGTCCGGCCTCGGTCGAGGCGCTCGCGCTGGTTTTACAGCGCGCCTTGAAAGCCTATGCGACACCGAAGGTCTGGCGGCAGCTCATGGTCAATGGCATGGCTCAAAACTATTCATGGGAATCGGCTGCGCGTGAGTATTTGCACCTTTACTCAAGCTTGTGCGCCGACCTGCATGCCCAAGCTCAGACCAAACCTCATGCCTAAATTGCCGGTGCTCGTGGCCGATATTGGCGGCACCCATGCGCGATTTGCCTGGGCGAACGCTCGCGCTGAGCCGCCCCTATATGCGAGGACCCTGAAGGTCGCAGACTTCGACACGCCCCTGGCTGCGGCTCAGCATTACTTGACTCAATTGGGCCTGACCCTTGGTGAGCAATATGTGAGGCCTCGTCAAGCTGCGTTCGCGGTGGCTGCGCCCCTTCGGGGGGAGCTCATCAGCTTCACGAATTCGACCTGGACCTTTTCCTGTGATGAGATTCAGCGCGCACTAAACTTGGAGCGCTTTCTCGCACTGAATGATTTCGAAGCTCTCGCCTATGCCTTACCTCACTTGAGCTCAGACCAATTGAAGTACTGGAGTCCTACCGCAAGCCGTCCGCC
>JAYUOT010000411.1:0-4563 GCA_043760705.1 Betaproteobacteria bacterium | reverse complement strand
CGGCCCATTTGCCAGGATTTTCGCCGGTAACCGTTTGCCATAGAAACTGCATGAGTGTTTGGTTCGCAACAAGTGCCTTCATCGACCAAGTAACTTCAAGTTGCGCGCCCATGCTAAGCAACTTCAAGTATTGGAAGGCCTGTTGTGCAGCATGACCTTTTTCAGTCGTACCTTTGGCTTCACTAATAACCTGCTCCGTAAAATCAAAATCGGAAAGTAGAAACCCGTCTGGCGAACGGATAGCCCATGCGATTCCTTCGCTTTGCATCAAACTCTCAATAGAGGGCAATTTCTTGGCGGCATCAAAAGCGCCACCCACCAATTCGAGTGGAATAACTAACCGGTCACCTTACTAGAAACAAAAATCCTCTTGCCTCAGCTTGTTGAATGATAGAACCGCCTACTACTCTGCCGAGCAACCTTAGCTTGCACAATCAAAGCACACTGTCTTAGTTTTTACCGAGCATGATGTCGAATTTCGTTCAGTTCTGCGGCTGAAGAAACGCTCAGGTATCGAAGTAAATATTGTATGGGCGAAATTTCAGGACAACTCATACTACCGGCGACCTAGGATCGTTGAAATTTCACAAACCCCATTTTTCTGCCAGTCCTTTAGCGAGACCAATCGCACCATGAAGGCGAAGTGCGCTACGCAAGGCAGCGATTGAATACGGCGGATACTTAAGATCGCGCAGAGATTTTTCAATGGCCTCGCAACTCCTCTTCGGGTCAGCATTAAAAACCAGATCCAAAAAAGCACCTGCTCCGACGACCTCTGCGCCTAAGCGACGAGTTTCGTTCACCGCAAGATGCCGGAGGTTGTCCGTCACTATGAAAACTCGATTCGCAGCAGAGTCCTCCTCTTCGTCAAACCCATTCGCGAGCACGAGCGCCCCAGAAATCAGGTGCTTATCGTTGGCGTGCACCGGCCCAGGAACTCGCCCAAGGAACTCCAGCCGTTCATTGCCAACAATCAAATGTCCGAACTTGGCCGCCCGCCTAAAGGCGTGGAGTCGCTTTGGCCCAGCATGAGCATCACGCAGGCATCCAAAACCACAAAAGTATGCCCGCCGGGCGAGAGCGGATGAAGCATGTAGAAGCTCAGTCTCTCACAAGCGCCTTGATGCGCTGAACCGCCGCAGCCTCACTGCTCTTATAGACACCCGCCCGTTTACTTTCCCCCCGCAAACTGGTTATTACGTCATTAGGCTTTCGATTTTCTTGATTGAGCTGCGCCCATTCCAAAACGGACGCACGCGGCACACGGCGATGACCACCAGCGGAGATCAAAGCGCCCTTGAGCTTTTGCCGATCAATCAACATCGCCACATACGGTCGGCTAAAACCAAGCATTTCCGCCGCTTCAGCGGTACCGATGAGATCGGATGAAGTCTTCGCTCCAACATAGGTTTCCAATCCCAGGGACTTGGCCTCAATATCAACTAAATGCCAAATGAGTAGCATGCGGGTACTTCGGCCCTGAGGACTTGCCTCAGTCAATACCTCACTTAGCGCGGTTTTAATTTGAGCAGTTTTGATTGGTGTGCCCATCTGAATAGCCGGTTTGCGGGATTTGCCACTTTCCCCACCCTTCAGATAATGCCGGAGCACCGTTCACTCCTCCATCAAGCGGCTACAGCCTCTCAAGGTTTATCCAGCATCCCCACAAACTGCCGAGCAAAGGTATGCACATCCCCAGGCCAACGCGCCGACAAATACTGTCCGTCGCGCACCACCCAAGCCGGACGGGGGTCATCGAGACGGTCTCGCGCCAGAGCGCCCGTCTTTTTCTTGAAGTCAGCATTGTCGCGAGGCACGTCACAGAAATCGTCGGGCCAGGCCAAGTAGCGTTTTACTTCAGCCTCTACGCTCCAGTAGCCGCCCACTTCACCTGCGACTTCATCGTAGGTTCGGTAGTAGTCGGGTTCCCACACTCTTCCGATCAGGCGCGAAATAGTCGTCGCGCTTTTTTCCAGGGCCCAGGTCAGCGCCGTGGTTTTCCGTCCGAAGAGAACCGATTTCCCCGTGCTCTTTGAGACTGATCGTGCCGCCAACAACACGCCGTGGCAGATTGCCGCAACCGGGCGGTGTTGGCCGTCGTCTTGCTTGTTTTCAAAGAACTCGACCACCAGCGCCTGCAAGACCTGACTCTCCAAGTAAGGCCTCATCCCTTTGGCGTGCCCACCTGGGAGCCAGGCGCCGCGCGATTAAATCCGCGCTTCCCTAGAGCATCATAAGCGCTGGCCACGATCTTTCCGTACGCGTCGGGACCAAGAAAATTTTGGTCAAGCTCCAAGCCAGCATAGGCCGACCGTCCGAACGCATCTGCACGCAGTAAAAGCCCAAGTAATTTAAGTTTCTTAAGACCTGGAATCGCGCCCCACAAGTCCAGGCCTTCGCCACTGAGCATCAGAGGGTCTGCCCGGGCAGGGCACCCGTCGGGTGTCGCAAAAAAAACCTGATGGCCTGCTTCGCTCAAAACTCGCCACGTCACTGCGGCCTCGGTGGGGTCGAAGTCGCGAGCGGGAAGCGGCATTAACACCTTTTTCATCATCGCAACTCCTTTGGCAGATTACCGCCCTGTCGAAGCGCGACCCGCCTTAGCCATTTCGACTTCGCCTTGCTTGCCTCCGCTACCGGGCACCATCAGATCCGTTCGATCCGTCAAGGCCTCGAAATTGGCCGCCAACCGCTCTGCGGCCTCAGGCCCGGCGCCTACGAAGATGCCTTGAGTCAAGCTAATGTTGGCCACCTCAAAACTACCGGCACCGGCGGCCAAGATGCAGCGCGTCGGGGCTTCCTCACTGGCCAAAAACAATACCGCGGGTGACACCGTATGCGGCCCCAACTGCGCCAGGACAGCCTCGGGTATTAGTCCTGCGGTCATGCGCGTGGCTGCGGTCGGCGCCAGACAATTGACGCGAATATTGCGCTTCTCTCCCTCCAGGGCCAAGGTCTGCATCAATCCTACCAAGGCCATCTTCGCGGCACCATAATTGGCCTGACCAAAGTTGCCGTACAAACCGCTCGACGACGTGGTCATGATGATGCGGCCATAACTTTGGTTGCGCATGATGTCCCATACGGCCTTGGTGCAATGGACCGCCCCCATGAGATGCACATCCATGACAAGCTTGAAATCGGCGAGTTCCATATTGGCGAAACTCTTGTCACGCAAAATGCCTGCGTTATTCACCAAAATATCGATGCGACCCCATTTTTTCATGGCCTCTTCGACCAGGGTCTGCACCGCCACAAAATCCGTGACCGAGGCGCCATTAGCCATGGCTTCGCCGCCCAGGGCGACAATTTCATCCACCACGCGCTGAGCCGCGGACTTATGGTTCGCATCACCCGTCACGGATCCATCCACGCCGCCGCCGAGGTCGTTCACCACCACCTTGGCACCGCGCCTAGCCAGCAACAGGGCATGCTCGCGACCTAAACCGCCTCCAGCCCCGGTCACAATCGCCACCCGGCCGGTTAAATCAATCGCCTTGAGATCCTTCGACATGCTCATTCGCGCTCATCCCTTCTAATAAACTAAAGAGGCAAGGCTAACATTTCCAAGCGCAGAGCGCCCCCTAGGAGCCTAGGCCATTGGGCTGAGCCATCAGAACAATAGTCACCACAAGCGAGCCCAGGCACACTGAGGCCATGTTTCATGCCCTCATCAAGATAGCCTGGTTAGCTACTCACCCGTGCGCTCATTCATCCCAAGCCGCCTATGGACCCTGTATTGGTTGGCCCTGTATTTGTTGGCCCCGTATTGACCCGCGCCGTATTGATCAGCCCCGAATATTCAGGGCCCTTTTTGCGGCGATCACAGCCCTAGCCTGCCTTCAAGCGGAGGCTCAAAGCGCTCTCCCAGCCCAGGGTGCGTCCCCAGAGGCACACACCGAGATCATCACTGGTCAATCGCGCCCTAGCCTGAAGACTAGGCGCACTCCGTTACATGCAGAGCTTCCGAGAAGCGATCCCTCCCCTTTCCTTACTCCGCTCGCCCCACTTCCTAAGGGACCGTATTACGGAAAGATCAAACGTCCGCGCAAGCATCGCCTCGATCAAGACCGCGACGGCTTCGTCAGTAAACACGAGCTCGAGCTCGAAAACCAAACACGAAGCGCAGCTTTCCGTGAAGCCGACCAAAACCAGGACGGCAAATTGGATGCCTCAGAGCTACGCCGCTACCAAGCACTGGTTCAACCACGCGGGCGGGGTCGTCACTAATAAACCCGCAGCCTCAGCGCTTGCAGGCGCGGCTTGCCTTAGAATCGAAGGCTTGAAGATCGCCACCCATTTCCTAACACGAATTGCGCTCAACCGAGCCAAAGTTGAAAGCTTTGAAGCCTATCCTTTCAATCTTCCCGCCCTCAAAGAATTCGATGCACTCGAACTCCACCCTAAGGTCACGTTCTTCGTCGGAGAAAATGGCTCCGGCAAATCAACCCTGCTTGAAGCCATTGCGGTCGGCTTGGGCTTTAACGCGGAAGGCGGCACTAAAAACTTCAACTTTGGCACCCGTCACTCTCACTCTGATTTGCACCAATATTTACGCTTGGC
>JAYUOT010000410.1:0-10012 GCA_043760705.1 Betaproteobacteria bacterium | reverse complement strand
GGCCAATCTCAGACGACTTATCCCCGTTGCCCACGATCACGTTGAATACACCGGGAGGCATACCCGCCTCGATCGCCAACTGGGCCAGCGCTAAAGCCGTTAAGGGCGTGGCCTCGGCGGGCTTGACCACAAAGGTACATCCTACCGCGAGGCCGGGGGCCACTTTACGGGTAATCATGGCCGCTGGAAAATTCCACGGCGTAATGGCGGCACACACACCGATGGGCTGCTTGATGGTCAGCAGCCGACGATCTCCGACCGAGGAGGGAATCACATCACCATAGGTGCGCTTGGCTTCTTCCGCAAACCACTCGATGAAACTCGCGGCGTAGACCACCTCACCCTTGGCTTCGGCCAGGGGCTTGCCCTGTTCAGTGGTCATCATGAGGGCCAGGTCGTCAGCATGGGCAAGGATGAGGTCATACCATTTGCGCAAAATGGTCGATCGCTCCTTGGGTGTTTTCTTGCGCCAAGCGGGGAGGGCCTTTTCAGCCGCCGCGATGGCCCGCCGGGTTTCCGCGGCACCCATGTCGGCGACTTGAGCCACGACAGCACCCGTGGCCGGATTGGTGATGGCGAAGGTTTTGCCGGAGTCTGCCCCGACCCATTGGTTGTCAATCAAGCCTTGATTGCGCAGGAGCTGCATGGCTTTTAGTTGTAAGGTCATGGTGGTTCCTGGCTTACTTCATGGTCGGCATAATGAATTCCGCACCGGCCCGAATACCGGCCGGCCAGCGTTGGGTCACGGCCTTGTAACGGGTGTAAAAGCGAACACCCTCCGGGCCATGCATATGATGGTCTCCAAACAAGGAAGCCTTCCAGCCCCCGAAGCTGTGGAAGGCCATCGGCACCGGAATGGGCACATTGATGCCGACCATACCGATTTGCACTCGGCTGGCGAATTCACGGGCTGCGTCACCATCACGAGTAAATAAGGCGCAGCCATTACCGAACTCATGGTCGTTCACCAATTGAAGAGCCGCTTCGAAACTCTCTGCCCGGACAATGCCCAGCACCGGCCCGAAGATTTCTTCCTTGTAAATCTTCATCTCGGGTTTGACATGATCAAACAGGCAAGCCCCTAAAAAGAAGCCGCCCGATACATTGCTGTCGACCCCAGCCGCAGGCGCACTGGGTTTCAAAGCGCGTCCATCAATCACGAGCTTCGCGCCTTCAGCAACACCAGTATCGACATAGCCGCGAACTTTCTCCATGTGCACTTGAGTCACCAAGGGACCCATCTCAGCGGTTTTGTCCATGCCATGAGTCATCTTGATCTTGGGTACACGATCTTGCAGCTTCGCCACCAGTGCATCCGCCACGGGCCCGACCGCGACGGCGACTGAGATCGCCATGCAGCGTTCGCCCGCTGAACCGTAAGCCGCGCCAATTAACGCGTCGACGGCCTGATCCAAATCGGCATCGGGCAGGATCACCATATGGTTCTTGGCGCCGCCCAAGGCTTGCACCCGCTTGCCGGAACGGGTGGCCGTCTCGTGAATATATTGGGCGATCGGGGTCGAGCCCACAAAGCTGATCGCCGACACGAGCGGGTGAGTCAGCAAAGCATCGACCGCTTCTTTGTCACCTTGCACCACATTAAAAACACCGTCGGGCAAACCCGCTTCTTTCAGCAGCTTGGCCATGAAGATCGAAGCGGAAGGGTCTCGCTCGGACGGCTTCAAGATGAAGCAGTTCCCGCAAGCGATGGCGACCGGGAACATCCACATCGGTACCATCACAGGAAAATTAAAGGGCGTGATGCCCGCGCACACACCCAGCGATTGACGGATGGAGTACATGTCAATACCGGTGCCGACCTGCTCCGAGAACTCACCTTTTAGAAGTTGCGGGATGCCACAGGCGAACTCCACCACTTCCAGTCCACGCTGGATTTCACCGTGCGCATCTGTAAATACCTTGCCGTGCTCATGGGTGATGAGCGCCGCCAACTCGTCAGCATGCTTCTCCATCAACTCTTTGAATTTGAATAACACACGTGCACGACGTAACGCAGGCGTAGCGGCCCAGGCGGGAAACGCTTTGGCGGCCGACTGCACGACAGCATCCACCTCAGAAACGCTCGCCAGGGCGACGCGCTTTTCGATCCGTCCGGAGGCCGGATTGAAAACCGGTGAGCTTCGGTTGCTCTGACTCGCCACGATCACGTTATTGATCCAATGGGAAATGATTGTTACGGATTGTGAATCGGCCTGTAGGCCCTGTTGATCTGAATTTCCCATGGTCTCGTCCTTGATTTGTATGGAGAAAAATAGGGCCGAAGGAAAAGGTTTTGCTTGACGTTCAATAGGGTGAACGTATATTCTCTCGGCTGAACGGATGAGATTGTAATGCTAAATAGATTAAGCCGCAAGGATTGGACGCTGACACCGAGTAGTCCCCAGGAAGTCGTTGCCAACGCAAGCTTGAAGCCCAAGGCTTACAAGCTCACCAATGGCTCTGAGGAAAGTGGCATGATCGGACGGTCGAGTGCCGCTATGCGACCCGCCAAAGGCCTGGAGGCGCTGTCCCATGCCAACCATCTGGTGCCCTCGGTGGACCGCGCTGTGGCCTTGCTCGATGTTTTGGCGGAGGCTGATGAGTCGGTCGCCCTGGCTGATTTGCAACGTCGCACGGGTTTTCCAAAGAGCAGTTTGCATGGCCTGCTCCATACCCTCACCCAGCTCGGACTCATTTACCGTAACGATGAGCAGCGCTATAGCCTTGGCAGCAAATGCCTGCAATGGGCTGATGCGTATGCCCATCAAACTCGCGTGATCCAGGCCTTCAATGAGGCCACAAGAAGCCTTGCTGCACTGCAAGAAGAAACGGTCATGTTGGCGGTATTGCAAAAGGCTAACGTGCAATATCTTGGTTGCAGAGAGGGCAACCGATCCTTGGCGGTGAAGTTTCGCGTGGGCGGAAGTTTTCCCGCGGCCTGTACGTCGACCGGAAAAGCTATTCTGGCCACGCTCGCCAACGAGAAGGTTCGAGCTTTGGTGGCCGAGCACGGTCTGCAACGTCAGACGCGCTATTCGGTGGCGAACATCGATGCACTGCTCAAACAACTCGATCGCTTCCGCCATGCCGGCTACGCCGTGGACGATGAAGAGATGGCGGAAGGCATGCACTGCTTTGGCGCGCCGGTCTTTACGGCCGGTAAGGTTGAGGCGATCGCCGCCGTGGCCGTCAGTCTCATTAAAGCCTCGACCAGCGTCAAGCGAAAGCAAGAGATCATTCAACAGGTAGGCGAGCTTGCCCGAGAAATTTCCCGTCGACTAGGAGCCTTGTCTTGAGCCCAGCCACATTGACCATTAACCCCAAGCGGCTATGGGACTCCCTGATGTCCCTCGCCAAGATTGGCGCCACCGAAAAGGGCGGCGTGTGTCGTCTTGCACTCACCGCCCTTGACGCCCAGGCCCGAGATCTATTTATTGCATGGGCCAAGGAATCGGGTTGCACAATCCGCATGGACGCCATCGGCAATATTTTTGCGCGCCGCGAAGGTCGTGACCCCGAACGTCGGGCGATCGCCACGGGGAGCCATCTTGATACCCAACCCTCGGGCGGCAAGTTCGATGGCAACTATGGGGTCTTGGCCGGACTCGAAGTGGTCCGCACTCTGAATGATCATGGCCTGAGCACTCGTGCACCGATTGAAATTTGCGTATGGACGAACGAAGAGGGCTCGCGCTTTGTGCCGGTGATGATGGGCTCGGGGGTGTATTGCGGAGCCTTTAGCCTGGATCACGCGCTGAACGCGCAAGATCGTGAGGGCATCTCGGTGCGCGACGCGCTTCTACAAATAGGCTATGCTGGTTCAGCCGATCAGCCCGTGCCTTTCGACGCCTACCTCGAAGCCCATATCGAGCAAGGCCCGGTCTTGGAAGCCGCCGGCGTCACGATCGGTGCCGTGACGGGGGCTTTGGGCCAACGCTGGTACGACGTGGTGGTGACGGGTCAAGAGGCCCACGCCGGCCCGACGCCGATGTCACTGCGGCGCGATGCCTTGCAGGCCGCTCTTGGCTTGATGGCCCAGGTCGATGCGATTGCCCTTCAAGAACAACCGCATGCGCGCGGTACCGTCGGCTATGTCAACGTCTTTCCCAATTCGCGTAATGTCATTCCCGGCAAGGTGACCTTCACTGTGGATTTTCGCCATAGTGATGATCAAGGCCTGGATCGGATGGATCGAGCGATTCGTCTGGCTTGCCGAGAGGCCGAAGCGCTTGGCCGGGTCACGGTCTGGATCGAGCCGGTGGTGTACTTCCCTCCGACCGTCTTCGCCCCACAGTTGGTTCAGGCCGTGCGCGAGGCCGCCCTGGCCCAGGGCGCCCCGGCCCTGGATATTGTGAGTGGTGCCGGGCATGACGCCGTCTATGTGGCCCGGGTGGCGCCGACCGCAATGATCTTCATTCCCTGCAAAGACGGCATTTCGCATAACGAGATTGAAGACGCCAAGCCAGAGCACTTGAGTGTGGGTGCTAATGTTCTGTTACATGCAATGCTTAAGCTTGCGGGCTAGTCTCGCGAATCAAAACAGGCCCAGTATCAGTCAAGCATAGGACGTCATGAGAGTTCATAAATTTATCGTAGTGCTATCAACCGTGGGCCTCCTGGCCGCCTGCGCCACGCCTTTTGATATTCAAGCCCATCGCGGTGGCCGCGGGCTCGCTCCCGAAAACACCCTGCCTGCCTTCATGAAAGCCCTGAGCCTGGGTGTGACTACTCTGGAGCTCGATGTCGGCGTGTCTGCCGATGACCAACTCGTGATCGCCCATGATCCGCACATCAATCCGAATTTAAGTCGCGATGCGAGTGGTCAGTTTCTGAGCAGCATGGGCCCGAGCCTGCGCTCTTTGCGCTATGCCGACATCCGGCAATACGATGTCGGCAGACTAAAGCCCGGGACCCGCTATGCGGCCCAATATCCGGCCCAAGAGTCCTTTGACGGCACAGTGATGCCGAGGTTGGTCGAGTTGTTTGCACGGGTCAAGGCGCGCGGAGATCGCCGGACGCGTTTCAATATCGAAACCAAAATTCGTCCGGATCGGCCCGATGAAACTGCCGATCCAGAAACCTTTGTGCGACTTCTCCTTCAGGCGATTACACAATTTGAACTGGAGGGTCGGGTCAGTATCCAGTCGTTCGATTGGCGAACCCTCAAAAGGGTGCAAGCGCTCGCTCCCCAGATTCCGACTGTGTATCTGAGCGTTCAACAGGCGAGCTTTAATAACATTGTGAATCCCTCGGGTCCGAGCTGGACGGCCGGCCTAAGCTTGGACGCGGCCGGATCCGTCCCCAGGATGGTCAAACAGGCCGGTGGCTCGGTGTGGTCGCCTGATTATCGAGACTTAACACTCGAGTCCATCCGCGAGGCCAAGGCCCTGGGCTTGAAGGTGGTGGCCTGGACCATCAACGATCCGAGTGAAATGCGTCGTTTGCGCGCGATGGGCTTAGACGGCATGCTTACCGACCGCCCGGACTTACTGATCAACCTGCTTAAAGAATAAATTGTCGCTCAACTTGTTATCGCCTGCCTCACCGGCGCTCACTACGGACGGGCCTGTGTCGCGCGCGCTTCCTCTAGCCATAAGCATTGGAGATCCGGCCGGGATTGGCCCGGAAATTTTGATCAAGTCGCTACTAGAGCATCCAGAGCTCGTCACTAAATGTCGCATCTATGGCCCACGCGCTTTATTACTGGATCAACTGGAACGGTATACCAGGCAGGCCGAAACACGCTTTACTCAAACTCAATCAACCCAAAGTCATTCGACCCAAGAGCTTCAAGCCTTGAGACTGGCCTTCACGAATCAATTGCTTGAAGATGTGCCGCTCCCGGCCGAGGCGCTCGGTGTGCAAATTCGGGCGGGTGAAGTCAGCGCACTGTCCGGGGACATCGCCTTTCGCAGCATTGTGGCAGCGACCCAGGCGGTACTGCAAGGCCGTGCTCGTGCACTCATCACCGCCCCGATCCACAAGGAAGCCATGCACCTCGCTGGCCACCTTTACCCTGGCCATACCGAGCTCTTGGCAGAGCTTGCGGGTGGCGTACCGGTCCGCATGATGCTGGCCAATCCCGAGTTAAGAACGGTGCTGGTCACGATCCATATGAGTTTGCGTCAGGCCCTGGACGCCATCACCGAAAGTGCGATCATCGAGACCCTGAAAATTAGTGATGCCAGCCTACGTCGCTTTGGAGTGGGTCAGCAACGTGCAGACCGTGCTCCTCGTCTTGCGGTGGCTGGGCTCAACCCTCATGCCGGCGAGGGTGGACTGTTTGGCCGTGAAGAGATCGACATCATCCGTCCGGCCATCGCCAAGGCGCGCAGTCTGGGCATCCATGCCGAAGGACCCTTCGCACCCGACACCATTTTCATGCGCGCGCGTGGCCTCAAAGAATATGATGCCGTGATCGCCTTGTACCACGATCAGGGTCTGATTCCCGTCAAATACCTCGGCCTCGAGCAGGGCGTGAATATCACCCTTGGACTACCCTTTGTGCGTACGAGCCCCGACCATGGCACTGCCTTGGATATCGCAGGCCAGGGCCGCGCGGATGCGAGCAGCATGGGGTCGGCCCTGCACATGGCAGATCAACTCTCGTGCCCATGAATCCGGTCATCCTCACCCTGGCTTTTGGCAACTTCGTGATTGCCACCGGGGCCTTGATTGTGACCGGTATGTTGCCCGCCCTGGCCGAAGGTCTCAACGCGCCCATCACGAAAACCGCCACTCTCATTACTGCTTTTGCTTTGGCCGTGTGTTTTTCGGCGCCGTTCCTGGCCGCGGTCACGGCAAGGTTTGAGCGGCGCGCACTCTTGACCGTGGTCATGCTCTTATATGCACTGACCCATGTGGCTGCTGCCGTCGTCACCAGCCTCGATGCGATGATTTTTGTACGGGTTCTGTGTGGCATCGCGTCGGCCTTGTTCACACCGCAGGCTGCGGCCACCATTGCCTTACTCATGCCACCCGAGCGCCGCGCCTCCTCCATTGCCGCTGTGTTTATGGGCTGGGCCGTGGCCTCCGTGGTGGGTATGCCGCTCGGGGCCTATATCGGGGCCGAGGTGGGTTGGCGGGCAGGCTACATGTTGGTGGCCGTCAGCAGCCTCTTGTCGGCGCTCGCCATCTACCGTGTTTTGCCGCCCGGCCTGAAGACTCAAGTGGCGGGGCTGGAGATGTGGCGCCAATTGCTGGGGAATGTCCCTTTAATGTTGGCGATCTTCTTTACCGCCGTGCAAGCCTCGGGCCAATTCGTTGCGTTTGGATTTTTGGTCCCGGCGTTTCGCGCCATGGTGGCGACCACGCCCGGGCAGGTCAGTCTTTTATTGGCGGTGTTCGGCCTGACGGGGGTGGTGGGTAGCCTCATCGCCGGTCAGTTTTCAGATCGCCTCGGGGCCTCGAAAGTACTGATCCTTACCACCGGCCTGGTCATGCTCGGTATGGTTCTATGGCCGATGGGCCAACATTCCTGGCCCTGGATGCTGACCGCGCTGGCCTTATGGGGCCTGGGTGGCTTTGCCATGAACTCCACCCAACAGGGGCGTCTCGCCAATATGGCCCCAGGCCTTACCCCGGTGTCCATCGCCCTCAACACTTCCTGCATGTATTTAGGTCAGGCGCTTGGCACCCCGATTGGCGCGGCCGTGCTGGAGGCGCATTCGGGGGACTTGGGCTATCAATGGTTAGGTTGGTTTGGTGCGCCTTTCATGTTGGCGGCGATGGCGCTTTCACTGTTTGTGGATCGCCTTGTCCAGCGGCGATCCAACCGCCTCGCCACCCCTTCCCATGTCATCTAGTTAGACAAATTCTACGAGAAAAGCCTCATGACTCCCATCTCCGCCCCGGGCACAACGCCAGACACCTCATCAGGCCATGTTGCCATCAACGGCCCTTTATCTGGCCTGAAGGTCCTCGAACTGGGCCAGCTCATTGCGGGCCCGTTTGCCGCCAAAACCCTGAGCGACTTCGGTGCCGAAGTCATCAAGATTGAACCACCCGAAGGCGGTGATCCCTTGCGTCAATGGCGACTGCTCAAAGACGGAACCTCGGTATGGTGGCAAGTCCAGTCACGCAACAAACGCTCCTTGGCGATGGACTTGAAATCGCCCGAAGCACAGGACATCGTGCGTCGCTTGGCCACCGAATCCGACGTCGTCATTGAAAATTTCCGTCCCGGTGCCATGGAGGCATGGGGCTTGGGCCCGGACGCGCTCAGCGCCTTGAACCCAAAGCTCATCATGCTGCGCATCAGCGGTTATGGGCAGACCGGCCCGTACCGGGACAAGCCCGGTTTTGGGGTGGTGGCAGAGGCCATGAGCGGCCTGCGCCATTTGACCGCGGAACCGGGTCGCGTGCCGGTGCGCGTCGGAGTGAGTATCGGCGATACCTTAGCCTCCCTGCACGGTGTGATTGGCATTTTGATGGCCTTGCATGAGCGCCAGAAAAGCGGCCGTGGCCAGGTGATTGATGTGGCTTTGTACGAGGCGGTGTTCAATTGCATGGAGAGCTTGTTGCCCGAGTACAGTGCCTTCGGCGCCGTGCGTGAACCCGCGGGCAGTGCCCTGCCAGGCATTGCACCCACCAACGCCTATCTTTGTCAGGACGGGAGTTACGTTCTGGTGGCTGGCAATGGCGACAGCATTTTTAAGCGTTTGATGAACGCCATCGGCCGCGAGGATCTCGCCCAAGAGGTCGACCTGGCCAGCAATCGCGGCCGGGTGGCAAGAGTGCAAGAACTCGATGCGGCGATTGGCGCATGGACCGCGCAACATTCGGTCGAGCAAGTGCTCCAAGCGCTCGATGGGGCCAAAGTACCTGGCGGAAAAATCTACACCGTGGCTGACATTGCCACGGATCCCCACTATCTAGCCCGGGGCATGATTGAAAAGGTGACCATGAATGATGGCAGTCTCTTGTCAGTGCCCGGTGTTATCCCCAAACTTTCTCGTACGCCTGGAGGGCACCGACGTAATGCGCCCGATTTAGGTCAGGATTCGGATGCCGTGCTGAGCGAACTCGGCCTGAGTGCGCTACAGATCAAGGCCATGCGGGATCGAGGCATTATTCGTTAAATAAACTACGGATCGCTTATTCACTCGGTTTACCCCGCCCAGCCTTAGTGTCCGAACGCATGCTCTTCGCCTTGAGGCGGCGCTGTTTGGCGCTGTAACCGGGTTTGCTGGCGCGGCGCACTTTGGGCGCTTGGGCGACCGCTGCGATCAGTTCTTGTAATCGGGCCAGGGCATCGTTGCGATTCATCTCCTGAGTGCGATGTTGTTGCGCCTTGAGAATAAAGATGCCGTCTTCAGTGATGCGGCTGTCGCGCAAAGCCAATAGCCGCGTCTTGACCTCGTCCGGCAACGACGAGGCGTAAATGTCAAAGCGCAGGTGGATTGCGCTCGAGACCTTGTTGACGTTTTGTCCGCCTGCGCCCTGGGCGCGAATCGGCTGGAGCTCGATCTCGGATTCTGGAATCTTAAATTTTGGAAGTAGCGGGCGAGAGGAAGAGGCGTTCATTCTTGCGCTCGAAAGAAAAGTCTCTTAAGGTGGCGTAAAGTAGAGGTCCGCAAGTTAAAACAAATCAGGAGGCAGCTATGGCCAAAGGACAACAAAAAACCAATAAAGAAACGAAAAAGACCAAGAAGGATACCTCGCCCGCCAAGTTGGTCTCAGGTGAGCCGACTCGTGCTCCCCCGATCACTGCCGTGATGCCTAAGGGCAAACTTAAAAACAAAGTCGGGTGACGGTTCGACGGGCACGCGGCCCCGTGAGCGCTGGGAGTCTGAGCGGCAGAAGGACGTGCGCTACGACCCGAAGGCTCCTTAAAGAATTCTCCTCCGCCTTAGGCTAGGGCGTGGGTCAGAGGGGTCAACTCACCTGATTTTTCGGGCGCCGGCGAGGCTTTTTGACGCGCTGCAAGCCAGCGATCAAAGTCGTTGACTGAAAGAGGCTTGCTGAGCAAATAGCCTTGTATTTGGTCGCATCCGTGAAGTTGCAAGAAGGC
>JAYUOT010000409.1:0-4571 GCA_043760705.1 Betaproteobacteria bacterium | reverse complement strand
GTGCGCTATTCCGACCCACGGCGAGTACAACTCCTTGAACCTCTCTCAAGCGGTCCAGGTGCTGGCCTATGTGTTGGGCCGACATTTGGGTTTATTACGCCTGCCTCAGGTCGTTCGTCAAAATGCCCACGACAGCGAAGCCTGGGCCAGCGATCAAAGTATCGAGGCGATGTTTAACCATTTCGAGGCCACACTCGTGAAAATCGATTTTCTGGACCCCGCGCATCCGAAAAAACTGATGCCCCGGCTCAGGCGACTGTTTGCACGCTCCAGGCTGACCAATAAGGAGCTTGATATTCTTCGCGGCATACTGAGTCAGATTTCAAAGAAAGTCTGAGCTGGATGTCAAAATCATCGGCGAAGGGCGCACTCTTTGAGCGCGCCCGACGTCTCATGAGAGGTGATGTATATTGGCCTGACGAGGATCTGTTTTCATACGATTTTGGGGAATATTGTGTTTAGTCGATTAAGAGAAGATGTTGCAGCGGTACGTGAGCGCGATCCGGCCGCTCGCTCCACGCTCGAGGTCTTGCTCTGTTATCCAGGCATCCATGCGCTCGTCTTACACCGCCTAGCTCATCGCTTTTGGGGCAGGGGGTGGACAACTTTGGCGCGCGCCATTTCGCATTTATCGAGAATGCTTACCGGTATCGAAATTCACCCTGGCGCCATCGTGGGGCGCCGCGTGTTCATCGATCACGGCATGGGCGTGGTGATTGGCGAGACCGCGGAGATTGGTGATGATTGCACCATTTATCAAGGCGTTACGCTGGGTGGAGTCGCGCTCAATGCTGGTAAGCGTCATCCCACCTTGGAACGTGGTGTCGTCGTCTCCGCGGGGGCCAAAGTGCTCGGGCCGTTTACGGTCGGCGAGGGGGCCCGTGTGGGCTCCAATGCGGTGGTGATCAAGGCCGTGCCGGCTGGGGCAACGGCCGTGGGCATCCCCGCGCGCATTATTGCCAAAGATGCCGATAAACGGACTGAAGAGCAGGCGGCCAAACTAGGTTTCTCGGCCTATGCGGTGACGCAAGGCGCGGATGACCCTCTGTCCAAGGCTTTGCAACAACTCATCGCTCACGTCGCAGAACAAGATCGCCAGATCAACGCTCTTCAAACCGCGCTTTGTCAGATGGGTGCCAAAGGCTTTGGTGACTGCGAACCTCTGGACAGCCAGGTACTCGCTAAGATGGTGGAGTAGGCTGCATCTGATGAATGCCCTGCCCATCCACCACCAAGAAGTAGCCGCGCTGCGGCTGGGTGGCACCGCGAGCCGCCGACCAATCCGGCATCACGTGACGGCTTAATGCCCGCGCGCCCTGGCGGTGCAGGTGAAGGGCCGGGCGATGAGTATGACCATGAATCATGACGGTCGCTTCGGCGGCTGTTGCCATGGCCCAAACGGCATCGTCCTTGGCGTCCATCCAGGCCGCGGGCTTATCGCCTTTGTCGAGGGCGCTCTTACTTCTAATATTACTGGCAATCGCCTGGCGCTCGCTCAAGGGTTTGGTCAAGCACTCAGTTGCCCAGGCTTCGTGACGCACCACCTTGCGGTAGTTTTGGTAGTCAGTGTCGTCCGTGCACAATAAATCGCCGTGCGTCAGCACGACCCGAGTACCAAACGCGTCAATCACACAGGGGTCAGGAAGAAACATGGCGCCAGTGTTGGCCAGCCATGTGGGCTTTCCGACAGGTGCTTTGCCGAGCATGAAGTCTCGGTTGCCCCGCATGACAAATACTTTGGAACCGGCCTTCTCGGCCTGGGCGAGCAGTACGCTGAGCGCTGCGGAGTAGGGGTGCGACAAATCGTCATCGCCTACCCAGATTTCGAAGAGGTCGCCCAGCAAAAATAAATGGCTAAATGCGGGGCTAGCTTCTGGCCCGTGAAGTCTTCCCGCCAGGCCATCCGCAAGAGCCTTAAAGAACAACCCGGCCGTCGCCGGGTCATGCTCGCCCAGGTGCATGTCGGACGCGAAAAGCGCGCGGTCTGCACGAGTGAGCGAGACAAGACTGGGCCCAGTCAAAGCGCGAGCAGTTGAAGTAGGGCTAGTGTGGTGACTCACCACACTCGTGTGCCGTGGCTCATTTGCCACCCACCAGCGAGACTGAATCAATGATAATCGCCTCAAAGGGCACATCGCTAAACGGGCCCACCGTAATGGTTTGCGCTGCACGTATCTTGGTGACGGTCTCTATCCCTTTGACCACCTTGCCAAACACCGCGTAGCCATAGCCGTCTGGCGCAGGATGGTTCAAGCTGGGGTTATCCACCGTATTGATGAAGAACTGCGAGGTCGCCGAATCGGGACGAGAGGTTCGAGCCATAGCTACCCAACCCGCATCATTACGCAGCCCGTTTTGCGACTCTAATTCAATCCCCTTCTGCGTAGGCTTTGGCGCCGGTGAGCCCTTATAGAACTCGCGAGTGAAGCCGCCGCCCTGGATCATGAAGTTAGCAATGACACGATGAAAAATCGTACCGCTGTAATGACCCGCCGAAACGTATTTCAGAAAGTTCTCGACAGTCTTTGGGGCCTTGTCCGGATAGAGCTCAATCGTGATTTCGCCCATGCTGGTCTTGACCAGGACCTGTGGGTTGGCGGCAGCCGCGTCGTCCGGCATGCCATACAAGGTCGCGAGCATAAGGGCAAGTAAGGGGAGTTTGAGCAGGGAGAGTGTTGTCATGATAAAGGTTTGAGTAAGGAGTTGGTTTAGGCAAAGTGAATAACAATCAACGGCTCGGAAGAACGATTCGTCGACAAGACCGGACAGCTAGGAGGGGCAGGCCAATGTTTTTGACATTATCGCTATTTTTCGATGGCTTTGATCCATCCACGCGCTTGGTCGAGCTTGGCCTTGGCACTCTTTGAGCTGGGGCTTTTGATGCTGGCTTCCCCATAGGAACGCTCCGCCAAGCGAAGGTAAATATCGCCCAGATTCTCATAGGCGAGGGCATAGTTAGGCTGGGCAAGAATGGCGCGCTCCAGGGCATAACGGGCCTTTTCAAGCTCGCCCTTGCCCGCCAGAAGCACGGCGAGATTATTATGCGGCTCACCGACCTCGGGGAAATCTTGGGTCAAGCCCTCAAAGACTGCAATGGCCAGGTCGGTTTTGGAGGCGTCGGTTTGCGCCTGGTCGGAGAAGATCAAACCCTTCATAAAGCGCAATTGCAGGTCTCTGGGGGTGCTTTCGAGGGCCTTGTCCACCAGTCGAAGCGCTTCACTCAATTCGCCTTTGGCGCGAAATTCACGGGCTCGATTCAGCGCCAACACCACGGGATCAGGTGCCGCCTTGTCGTTTTCCGCTGCGCTGTTGGCAGTCTGCGCCCAAGTGGGTGCACTGGCGAGTCCAGCCAAGCCGGAGCACGAGCATACGAGGGCCACAGCGCGGCCGAAAGCGAGAGCCTTTGCGCTGAACACCGATGCTATACTGATTTGACCCTTTGGCCTGCTCGATAGACTGTGCGCCATCTTGGCCCCCTAAAAAGGAATGAAGCTGAACTTGATTAAAATGAGCTTCGAATCTTGCTTATGGAAATGCTCGCTGCGAGCGACAGGCCTAGATTCTAGCTTTTTGCGTGGAGCGCATGATTTTTTGCGCGCCCTTTGCTCTGACCCACCTTCGAAACCCCCCATGCTCCAGATTTACAACACCCTGAGCCGAAAGAAAGAAGACTTTCGCCCGATTGAACCCGGAAAAGTCAGGATGTATGTGTGCGGCATGACGGTGTATGACCTGTGCCATGTGGGCCACGCACGTATGTTGATCGCGTTCGACCTGATTCAACGCTGGCTACGCGCATCGTCCTATGAAGTGACCTATGTTCGCAACATTACTGATATTGATGACAAGATCATCAAGCGCGCCGTTGAGAACGGAGAAACCACCAAGGCCTTGACGGAGCGCTACATTGCGGCTATGCACGAAGACCTGGCCTCGCTCGGCGCGGCCACTCCCGACCATGAGCCGCGGGCCACGGACTATGTGCCGCAAATGTTGAACCTGGTCGCGCTCCTGGAAAAGAACGGTCTGGCCTATCAGGCTAATGATGGCGATGTGAACTTCGCTGTGCGACGTTTTCCGGGCTACGGCAAACTGTCCGGCAAGTCACTGCAAGATCTTCGTGCGGGCGAGCGGGTCACGGTCAATACCGGTAAAGAAGACCCGCTCGATTTCGTGCTCTGGAAGGCCGCAAAGCCGGAAGAGCCGTCCGATGTGAAGTGGGCCTCGAATTACGGAAGCGGCCGCCCGGGTTGGCATATCGAGTGCTCGGCCATGGCCTCCAGTCTGCTGGGCAACACCCTTGACATTCATGGCGGTGGTGCCGATTTGCAGTTTCCTCACCATGAGAATGAGATTGCTCAAAGCGAGGGTGCCCTGCACTTTGGCACCCATGTCAAGTTCGCGAATTATTGGATGCATAACGGATTTGTCAACATCGACAACGAAAAAATGTCAAAGTCCTTGGGTAACTTTTTTACCATTCGCGAAGTCGTCAAAAAGTTCGACCCCGAGGTGCTGCGTTTCTTCGTGCTGCGTTCGCACTATCGTAGCCCGCTAAACTACTCCGATAT
>JAYUOT010000408.1:0-10080 GCA_043760705.1 Betaproteobacteria bacterium | reverse complement strand
GACGTACCTGATCTCGTCCTGCTGGCCGAGCAAACATCCCCGGCCCGTGAGGTTTGGGTAGGGGCTGCACCGGTGCCCGCGGTCTTGCATCGCCTGCTCAATGCACTGGCCTGGTTGGTACGTTGGCGCATGTTGCTAAGCCTGAGTGCTTTTTCGGGCCTGATTGACTGGGTCAGTAACCATGTGCGTTGGGGGGAGCATCGTGGTGGCATGTTTGTCCAGTTAAGGGGGCTGGATGGCCAGGGGCATGCCATCATCCGTGAATGGCATATGGTGGCCGAAGGCGCCGATGGGCCCTTGATTCCCGCCATGGCGGTCGAGGCGATTGTGCGGCGTGCGCTAGGTGGCGTGTCGCCGCAAAAAGGTGCGCGCGCCGCACTAGAAGAAATTGAGTTGAGCGATTACGAGTCGTTATTTTTGAAGCGCCGGATCTTCACAGGCTTTCGAGGCCGGCACGCGAACGTCCAAGCTCCGCAGAGATCTTTATCGCTTTACGAGGCTTTGTTAGGCGATGCGTGGACGCAATTGCCCGAGCCGATACGCACCCTGCACGCAGCCCGCCATCCCAGCGTATTCACCGGTATTTGTACGGTCGAACGTGGAACCCATATTTTTGCAAAGTTAGTCGCTAAGGTGATCGGATTTCCCAAGGCCGGCATCGCACAGGCGATTCAAGTTCGCTTCCAGAAGCATGCCCTAAGGGATGGGCGCGCGGCCGAGCTGTGGACCCGAACCATTGCCGGGCAGAGCTTTTCAAGTGTGCAATATGCGGGGCGGGGCCGCGCTGAGGCCTTAATCTGTGAGCGCTTTGGTCCCACAACGTTCGCGATGGCCGTCCTTGTAAAGGACCAGCAACTTCATTTGGTTTTGCGCGGCTGGTCTATCTTGGGCCTTGCCTTGCCGCTTTGGTTAGGGCCTCGGGCTAGGGCTTTCGAGAGTTCAGCAGAAGGATGCTTTCAATTTTTTGTGGAGATTGCTCATCCTCTGATCGGCTTGATCGTGCGCTATCGCGGCCAGCTAGTTCAGACCGCGTAGATCCAAGCCATCGCCTCGCGACTGATCCACTCAGGTGTGAATCGCATGCCCAGGTTACGCACTTGTCGAAGCGGGCCCGCTGCATGGTAAAGCTGGCCCATGCGCCGCGCCGTGCGTATCATCCTTGCGCCTCTGCCCTGACGCTCCTCGCTGTACGCAGTAAACGCACCTGCGGGATTCGCCGCTTCCTCTGTGCGCGTGGAGTTGCGAAGCTGCGACAAGTGCCTGGCGATGGCCACGGCATCTTCCAATGCCAGGCAGGCGCCCTGCGCTAAATACTGAAGACAGGGATGGGCTGCATCACCCACCAAGGCAATACGTCCTTTCGACCAGGATTGAATCGGATCACGATCATGCAAGGCCCATGCCGTCCAACCGCTCGCCGAGGCGAGCAAGAGGTCGAGCTCCGAATGATGACCCGTGAACTTATGGAGCCACTCCTTCGGGGCCTGTTCGTCCCAGCCCCGGAAGTACTGCCCACCAGAGTTTGCACAGATCGCCACTAAGTTGAGCAAGCGACCTCCCTTTACTGGATAGGCCACAACATGCAGGTGCGGCCCGAGCCAAAGGGCGACATCGCGCACTTCTTGCGCGCATGGGATCAAGGCCCTTAAGGCGATGTCTCCGGAGAAGCGAGGCACTTGAGTCCCCTGCAATTGTCGTCTGACGACGGACCATAAGCCGTCTGCGCCAATAAGCCCTTCGGCTTCAAAAACGCGGCCCTCTTCAGTAAGGACCCGTACCAAGTCGGGCTCATTCGAAATGTGCTGGACTTGTGTTGCGTTGCACAGGCGAATCTTAGAGTGGTCGCGGCATGCGTCCAGCAAAAGCTTGAGAAGATCGGCGCGATGTACACAGGCATAACGTTCGCGAAAACGTTTTTCGAAAGACTCTCCAAGTGCTAGGTGATGTAGATGCTTACCCGTGAGAGCGTCTCGCATCACAATTCTTCTGGGCCAGAAGGCCAGGGGGTCAATGGCCTCTCGCAACCCCAGCACCGAGAGTGCCCGCAAGGCGTTCGGCCCCAGTTGAATACCCGCGCCAATCTCGCCGTAGGTCGTAGCTTGTTCCAAGACCGTACAGGCGATGCCTTGTCGCGCTAAGGCTAAGGCCGTAGAGAGGCCCGCAATGCCGCCGCCCGCGATTAACATCCGTGCAACCTTATGGATTTTCTGAGATTTCGCACCGATAAGTACCGAAAATGAAGAAGCTCGTATAAGCTTGCAAAAAAGCCCATGTGAAAAAACGTGGCGTAGAGTTTTCGAAATTCATTCGAGGAGACAGTGATGACCGGTACCGTTCAATTCACGGCCAACGACATGCCGTTACCAATGCTTGACCACTGGGCCAAGACCCAGCCGGACAAAGTGTACCTGTCACAGCCTATGGGCGGCGGAGTCATCAAAGACTACACCTGGGCGCAAACCCTTGACGAAGTCTCAAGAATGGCCGCCTATCTCAAGGCACAGGCTTGGCCCGCCGGAACCAAAATTGCGTTGATGTCGAAGAATTGCGCCCAGTGGGTGATGAGCGATCTTGCGATTTGGATGGCGGGCTATGTTTCTGTGCCCCTTTACCCGACTCTCGCAGGCGAAACCGTGCGTCAAATTTTGACGCATAGTGAGGCTAAGCTTTGTTTCATTGGCAAGCTCGATGATTGGGAAATGATGCGCACCGGTGTGTCTGAGGGCCTGCCTTGTATCGCCTTCGAGCTATCGCCTGAAAGTGTTCGCAAGGCCTATCCACTATGGGGCGATATCGTGTCGAAAACCGCGCCCATTGCAGGCTCGCCTTCTCGGGACATGGACGAATTATCGACCATTATCTATACCTCGGGCACGACGGGTATGCCCAAAGGGGTCATGCATTCCTTCAAAACTTTGGGATGGGGCACTAAGTCAGCCAAGGAACGTTTAACACTCCCGAATGGTGTCCGGATGCTGTCCTATCTGCCACTGGCGCACGTCGCCGAGCGAATTTGTGTAGAGCACATGTCGTTCCTGATCGGAGCCCAAATTTTCTTTGCTGAAAGCCTTGAGACTTTCGTGAAGGACATCCAGCGTGCACGGCCGCAACTGTTCTTTTCCGTGCCTCGCCTTTGGGTCAAGTTCCAGCAAGGCGTCCAGGCAAAAATTCCCGCAGAAAAACTGGATCGTTTGCTCAGGATTCCGATTTTGCGCGGCATCATTAAGAGAAAGATCCTCACGGGTCTTGGCCTCGATCAAGTCTTGGTCGCGGCGGGTGGAGCCGCGCCGATGCCGCCCGCGCTATTACGCTGGTATGACAAGCTCGGTCTGCCCATCATCGAAGGCTATGGCATGACGGAAAACGGTGCCATCTCCCACGCTACTTTTGTGGGCATCTTGCGCCCCGGGACGGTCGGCAAAACCTATCCCGGTGTGGATTCACGTCTCGATCCAGACACCGGGGAGATTCAAATGCGCGGGCCTTGCGTCATGCTCGGCTATTACAAAGAGCCTGAGTTGACGCAAGCGGCGATGACCTCAGATGGCTGGTTACGCACGGGCGACAAAGGTGCCTTGGACACCGAAGGAAATCTTAAGATCACAGGGCGAGTCAAAGATTTATTCAAAACATCGAAGGGAAAATACGTTGCCCCCGCTCCGATAGAAGATTCTCTGGTGATGCATCCCGCCATCGAAGCCTGTGCCGTGGTGGGTGCCAATCTGGGCCAGCCGCTGGGCCTGATCATGCTTTCAGAAACTGGAGTAAAAGACTCGAAGAGTGCAAAGGATGCATTGACCAGCGCCTTGGCTCAGCACATGAAGACGATCAATGAAAAGTTAGATCCACACGAGCAGTTGGATCGCATCATCGTTGTGAAGTCGGCCTGGACCGTTGAAAATGGCTTCGTGACGCCGACCTTTAAGATCAAGCGCAATAAAATTGAGGAGGCCTATGGCGACCATTTCGAAGCTTGGTCACGCTCCAAAACACCCGTGATTTGGGAGTAGGGCCGCGTTTCGAATAAGGCCGAACCTCCTCGGGCACGGGGTTAGTGGCTCGCGGCGAGCGCGCTTGCAAGAGACTCTGTTTCCTTGCAAGCGCTACAAAGTTCTTTGAGTCGATCAAGCTGCGCCTGGGCAAGCGCCTGGTCTCCCATTTTCAGATAGGCCTGCCCTAAATACTCGTTCGCGCCAAGATGGGTGGCGTCGATTTTGAGTGCCGCCTTGTAGGCCTTGAGCGAGTCGCCGAGTCGGTTTTGCCAGCGATAGGCCAGCCCCAAGAAATTGTAGGCATCCGCATTCGATGGGTCCGAAACCAGCACTCTGCTGAAATGCGTGATCGCGGCGTCCCATCTCTTTTCATCGATGGCCTTTTTTCCTTCGGAAAAATCATGGAGGCGGGCGTTTGCCGCAGGGCTCGACTCTGAACCTGCGGCCCGAGCCTTATCCATGGAGGGCAAACACAGGCCAATGGCGAGTAACATTGCGAAAGCAAGAGCACCTAGACGTTGTTTAGCCAAAATGCAATGAGTGTTCATGGAATTCTCCGTGGGCCTAATGGATCGCCTGACGATCAAGACGAATCAATTCTTGGGTGACCTTAGCCTCCAAGCTTCCGTCGCTATTCAAAATTTCGCTTTCAAAGCGAACCCAGTTGCCAATGACAGGGACGAACCAAATCGTTGAGCGCAAGCTACCCGAACTCACCTTGATCTCGCCCGCTCGCACAATCGGAATATTCCACTGACCCCCATGCAAAATGCGCAGCGCCTTGAAGGTGCCGGCCTGAGTCGTGATATTTTCCTCGCTCTCAACTCGTGCGGCAATGTCATAGCTGGTCAGGGAACCGTTTTTGCCTTTAAGCTGATAACGGTAGGACCAAGACTTGCCCAGGCCCAATGGAAAATCGACATAGCGGACCTGGCCCGAGGCCTTGGCTGGATTGTCGAGCTCGAGACTGCTCAGGTTTTGACGTCGAAGTCGGGCGTTACTAGAGATTCGGCCGTTGGCATCGACGTCGGATTGCTTGTATTGGACTTGCCCGCCTTGAAGATTCATAACCTCGCGCAGAATCGTGGCTGGGCGGGCTTGACCTTCGCCGCCGCGATACCATAATTTGTCGCCGACGCGAATTTCTGCCCTTTCGGCGCCGGGAATAGGAATGACTTGAATCGGCACAGGGCTTGATTTGCGGGTTTCGGTGACGGGCGCCGACCCGGGTCCGGAAGCTACGGGTCGACCGGACACCGAGCGCGGCGTGGGCGATTCAGCCGGTTTCGTCGTGCTACAAGCTTGCAGACCAAACGCTAGGAGCAAAGTCAAACTGCCCAGCGCGGCGGGACGTAAAGATTGAAGCAAATTCATGGTCGTAGGTTCTCTCCTGGCGAGAGTGTATCGAATCGGGAGAAACGCCCTGCTTGGTCACCCCAGGTGTGTTCAATAATAGAACCATGAGAAATGAACGTCATTGCAAGATAAAAAGCACCAGAGTCGAAGACCGATGAGTGACGTTAAGTTCTTCCCGCCTAAGCGCTCTCTAGCCACGTGCCTATTCCTGCTCGCCAGTTTTGGCGTCCATCTGGCTCCTTTAATGGCCCAAACACTCCCGGATATGAACGTGATTGGGACGACTCCCTTACCGGGCCTGGGTCAGGCCAGGGAAGAAATTCCTTCGGCCGTGCAATCTGCGTCGACCCGTGATCTAGAGCGTAGTGGCAGCAGCGACTTAAGTCACTTCATGAACCGCAATCTTGGCTCGGTGCATATTAACGAAAATCAAGGTAATCCCTTTCAGGCCGATGTGAATTTTCGTGGCTACACGGCCTCACCGCTCCTCGGCACGCCGCAGGGCCTGTCGGTGTATCTCGATGGGGTACGGCTGAATCAACCCTTTGGCGATGTTGTTTCATGGGACTTGATCCCGCGCTTTGCGATCAGCTCAGTCACCTTGATGCCGGGCTCCAATCCTCTCTTTGGCCTCAATACACTCGGCGGCGCGATTGCTCTTCAAACCAAGGATGGCCTTCGGTTTCCAGGATCTTCGGCCCAGATTAGCCTGGGAGCTTTTGGCCGCCGCTCCTTGGAGCTCGAACATGGCGGGGCCCATAAAGACAATGGTCTGAACTGGTATTTTGGAGCACAACTTTACAAAGAGCGTGGCTGGCGCGATGTCTCCGGTTCAGACGTCAGGCAAGTGTTCGGAAAATTAGGGTGGGCAAACGCCCATACCGATTTGAAGCTCACGCTCGCCCTCGCGGACAACGAGCTGAACGGCAATGGGCTGCAAGAGTTTCGTTGGCTTGATGCCCACTACGGCAGTGTCTATACGAAGCCGGATACCACCAAGAACCATTCCCTGTTTTTGAACCTCGCGGCCCTGCATAGCTTGAGTGATCGGGCCACCTTGAGCGGTAATGTGTATTACCGGAGCCTTCGTAGCTCAGCGACCAACGGTGATCTCAACAGCAAGAGCCTCAATCAGTCTTTGTATCAACCCAACGCCAATGAGCTCGCTGCTTTGTCTGCGGCGGGCTATAGCGGTGTTCCAACCGGTGGAGCCAACGCGAACAACACGGCTTTCCCCTATTGGCGCTGTATTGCCAATGTACTCCTGAACGACGAGCCTAGCGAAAAGTGCAATGGGCTGATCAACACCAACTCTCTTCAACAAAGCAACTGGGGGATGTCTGGTCAACTGGCGCTCGACGGCCAACTTGCCGGGCATCGCAATCAGCTTACCCTGGGTCTGGGCTACGATGCCAGCCGCTTGAATTTCACGCAGAATAGTCAACTCGGATTTCTCAATCCAGATCGTAGTATTACGGGTCTACCCGCTTATGCCGATGGTGGCGTGAGCGGTGGCGTCGTGGAAGGGCAACCCTTCGATACCCGAGTCGATCTCGAGGGGCGCGTGCGCACTTACAGTCTTTACGCGATGAATAGCCTCTCTATTGCCAGCACCTGGCATGTGACGGCCTCGGGGCGTTTGAACCACACGCGCGTACGCAATAGCGACCGGATTAACCCGGGCGGCGGGCTGAACTCTCTGGATGGCGATCATTCCTTCAGTCGCTTTAATCCTGCCTTAGGCTTCAGTTACGTACCCTCCAGGCAGTGGAATGCCTACCTAGGGTATAGCGAAGGCAGCCGCGCACCTACTTCGGTCGAGCTGGGTTGCGCAAACCCCAATAACCCCTGCAAGTTGCCCAATGCGATGGCTGGCGACCCCCCTTTAGATCAGGTCGTCACCAAAACCTGGGAGGCCGGCTTGCGTGGCCGACTAGGGCAGGCCATGCAATGGAATGCCGGGGTGTTCCGCGCAGAGAACTTTAACGATATTCTTTTCGTTGCTGACAACACCTCGGGCTTCGGTTACTTTAAAAACTTTGGCAAAACCCTGCGCCAAGGAGTTGAGCTTGGTTTGCAGGGCCGGTCTGGCCCTTGGACCTTCGGCTCCCACTACACCTATTTGAGTGCAAGCTACCAAACGCCAGAGACGGTACTGGGTGCAGGAAACAGCACCAACACGGCCGCACTGGCCGGAACGCCAGGCTTGGACGGGACAATAGATATCAAGCCTGGCGATCAGATCCCGCTTATTCCAAAGCATCTTTTTAAAATTCATGCGGACTACCAATGGAGTCCGCAGTGGTCTTTCGGCGGGAACGTGAATGCCGTGTCGGGGGTCTTTGCAAGAGGCAACGAAAATAATCTGCACCAAGCAAGTGCGCCTTACTACCTGGGGACTGGTAAAACGGGTGGCTATGCCATCTTGAATTTGCAGGCCCGTTTCCAGCCATCGAAGCAGTGGCATGTCGTCGCCCATCTTAATAATGTTTTTGATCGTCGCTATGTGAGCGCAGCCCAATTAGGGCCGATGGGTTTTTCTGCCAACGGTAATTTCCAGGCGAGGCCCTTTGGGGCCAATGCCAATGGTGACTTCCCATTGCAGAACTCGACCTTTTTGGCACCTGGTGCGCCGCGCAGTTTTTGGCTGGGTGTGAAAGCTCACTGGTAGGTATCGTTACCGTTACCGTTACTTTGCTGGTCACGGCGCGCCCATCGTTTTGACTCGCATTGTCGGCTCCGTCGTCTGGGGTAACATGAACTCACATCCCCAGAGATAAGTGTTCACCATGCCAGCCTTTTACTTTCCCCCGATCTTGCGGTTTCCTCCAGCGTGGCCACCCATTTCGGCCGCGCGGGTTTTGCTCTTGGCGCTCACGGTACTGGCACTCGGTGCTTGCGAGAAGGCCGCACCCCAGAAAGCCGGTGGTGCAGGAGGCCCTCCGGGGGCGATGCCCGCCCCCGAGGTGTCGGTGATCACGGTTCAGGCCTCCGCACAGCCGGTGGAATATGAGTATGCGGGACAAACAGCCGGATCGCGGGAAACCGAGGTCAGGGCACGGGTGGCGGGCATTTTGCAGCGACGCTTGTATGAAGAGGGCGCCAGTGTTAAATCCGGCAGTCCGATGTTTCAAATGGACCCGGCCACCTTTCAAGCCCAGCTGACCTCGGCCGAAGCGGCGGTGGCGCTTGCCGATGCCAGGGTCAATCAGGCGAAAAGAGACAACGCCCGTCTGGTTCCGCTCATCGCCGAAAAAGCGATTAGCCAGAAAGAATTTGACGACAGCCGGTCTGCCCTTGAGCTGGCCGAGGCGAGCCTGAAACAGTCCCGTGCGCAAGCCGCCGAAGCGAGACTCAATTTAAGTTACACGAAGGTACTGGCACCCATCAGCGGCGTGACCGGTACGGTCAGCAAGTCGGATGGAAGCCTGGTGACGGCGGCTGACAGTCTACTCACCACGATCGTCCAAACCAATCCCATCTACGTAAACTTTAGTGTGTCCGAAAGTGAGTTTCTAAAGCTCAATAAGCAGGTGAGCGAGGGACAAATCATGGTCCCCGGCAAGCGCGCGAATAATGGCAGCCTCGGATTTACCGTGCAGCTCAAGTTGGCCGATGGAAGTACCTTCCCGCGCACGGGCAAGCTTAACTTTGCCAGTGAAAAGGTGAATGCTCAGACTGGCAATATCGAAGCTCGCGCTGAGATCCCTAACCCAGACGGCAACCTTCGGCCGGGTCAGTTTGTGCGGGTGAAGCTCGGCGGTGCCAGTCGCACCAATGTCTTGACCGTACCGCAGCGCGCCGTCATCGACAGCCCCTTCGGAAAGATCGTGTTCGTGGTCTCGCCCGACAATAAGTTGGCGCCCAGGCCCGTGGAATTAGACGGATGGACGCAAGGCCAATGGATTGTCAGCAAGGGCCTGCAAACCGGCGAACGAGTGTTAGTAGAAGGTTTCATCAAGGCGAATACGCCAGGCATGACCGTGAAGCCGGTGCCTTATGTTGCCAGCACTGGCGCAGCACCAGCACCAGCACCAGTAAGTCCTGCCGCTCCTGCCGCTCCCGCTGCTCCCGCTGCTCCCGCTGCTCCCGCAGGCAATGCGCCTGCCCCCTCGAAATAAAGAAGCGCGTTCAAGATGTTCTCCAAATTCTTTATAACGCGCCCGATCTTTGCGACGGTCTTGTCGCTATTGCTGGTCCTTGCGGGTCTTGCAGCCATGCGCATCCTGCCGATCTCGCGTTATCCGGAAATCTCACCGCCGGTGGTGAACGTCCGGGCGATCTATCCGGGCGCATCAGCCGAAGTGCTTGAGACCACGGTGGCCGCTCCCATTGAGCAATCCATCAACGGCGTCGAGAAGATGCTCTATATGGATTCAACATCGTCGGGCGACGGCACCGTGACCATCAACGTGACTTTTGATGTGGGCACGAACCTTGATATCGCGGCGGTAAACGTCAACAACCGCGTGAACCAAGTGCTTTCCAAGTTGCCCCAGGAAGTGCAGCGCCAAGGTCTCACCGTGTCCAAAAGTTCGGCAAACTTTCTGGTGGTCGCCGCAATCTATTCGCCTGATGACCGGTATGACGCGCTCTTCATCTCGAACTACGCCTCTCAAAATATTGTCGATGCAGTGAAGCGGGTGCCGGGGACCACCAATGTGCAGATCTTCGGAGCCAAGGACTATGCCATGCGCATATGGTTACGCCCGGATCGGATGGCGCAACTGGG
>JAYUOT010000407.1:0-10081 GCA_043760705.1 Betaproteobacteria bacterium | reverse complement strand
CTTTCGAATTAAAGCTCTCGCCGAGCCAGGATGCGGCAACGCGTCGCACGGCAATCTGCATGGAATCTAGAGGAGCGGATGGGCTGCCAAAGGTGACTAAGCCGTCTGCTTGAATCGAGGCCGAGAGTGTCGGACAGTTCAATGTGTACTTGGCCCCAAACAGGGCCGCAACTTGCGGCTTTAAGTCCGAGGTCGGCGCTTGAGCAAGCGGGTTAAGTCGACATTTTCCCTTCGCGCCTGCACTCGCCTCAATGTCCGAAACTGCAAGGAGCGCCAAAGACTTATTGTAGTACTGGGTCGTTATCGTACCGATACCATGGTTTTCTGCATACAACGTAAGAAAGTTGTCGTCGAGGCTAGTAGCATTAAACGAGTTGCCATCCTGTGTAATGGTATCGGTCGCGCTTGCATAGCTTGGCAAAACGGCTCCAGGGTCACAAACCATATCACTGCTTTTCGCAGTACTGAGTTTCTTAACGAGTCCAACCGCTTGTGCAAAATTACTAGCGCTTGTCGGCGCCGTAGCAAGCCTTGCGGTCGTAGACTTACTGGGATTGTCGACCAGGCCAATACTAGTTTGGTTTGAACCACTACCGGCACCACAGCCGAACAGCTGAAATGCGAAGACGCTCAAGGTTAAGGCGCTTGTGATTGTTTTTGTTTGCATGCTGGTCCCTAGTTTGATGCGAAGACTTTAGCCTTTGTCAGCGGACTAGGCGTACACGCCAGGATCGGCGGCAACCTCGTCGGATGATCGGTCGCCCAGTCAATAGGTCTTCGCCTGCTTCCAAGGCGCGGCTCAGCCGCCCATCTGAACATCCATCTGCACGAGTTGCGATTGCACGAGTTGGCGAATAGCCGTCTAAGGTACCTAACCCGCCATTCCCTGAGCCTTCTGCTGCGACGCTCTCACCTCAATTCTCACCTGTTCGGTAAGCTCCGCTTTGAGGGTTGAGAATTGGGGAGAAGTTTTTACCGAATAGTGTCGCGGGTGAGCAAGCTCGATGGTTTTTGCAAGCTTGATGCGCCCCGGTCTGGCACTCATCACGACGACTCTTGTGCCCATGAAGACCGCTTCATCGATATCGTGGGTTACAAACAGCACCGTCTTACGCTCCTTCTCCCAAATGCCTAAAAGTAGCTCTTGCATCAACTCACGGGTTTGATGATCGAGCGCACCAAAAGGTTCGTCCATCAAGAGCATGCGCGGATTATTGGCCAGCGCTCTGGCAATCGCCGTGCGTTGCTGCATGCCGCCCGAGAGTTGTTTGGGGAAATGCGTTTCAAAGCCGCGCAAACCCACTTGTTCGATGAAGTGGTTGGCAATGTCTTTTTGTTCAGCCAAGGGCAGCGCTCGTTCACGCAACCCAAAACACACATTTTCCAACACGTTTAACCAGGGAAACAAGGTGTAGCTTTGAAACACCATGCCGCGATCCGCGCCAGCACCCTTGATCGCCCGGCCTTCCAAAAAAACCTCGCCCGTGCTTGGTTGGTCCAGGCCCGCCACAATGCGTAGCAGGGTACTTTTTCCACACCCCGAAGGCCCAAGAATAGTGACGAAGTCGTTCTCCGCAACTTGCAGATCCGTGGCTTGCAGCGCGAGGGTTGCTTCACCCTTCTTGGTGCTCGCAGGGAAGCTGCGGGACAGGTTCCGTATCGATAAAAACTCAGGAGCGTTCATACTCATCGGCCAAGTTGCGCCCACGGAAACAGGGCTCGATTCGCCCATTTAAACAAGAAATCGCTCACCAAGCCGATCAGCCCAATCACGATGATGCCGAAGATAATTTGATCGGTCGCCAGGAGCGCCTGACTATCCGTAATCATGTGACCAATGCCGCTCGACGCCCCGATCAGCTCAGCGACGATCACGTAGGTCCAAGCCCAACCTAGCACCAATCGCAGGGTTTCAGCGATGTCGGGGGCCGCACCAGGTAGAAGCACTCTTTTGATCAGGCTGGTATCGGTACTGCCCAGGGTGTAGGCGGCCTCGACCAAATCGCGCCGCGTATGACCCACAATCACGGCAATCATCAATATCAACTGGAAAAAACTACCGATAAAAATCACCGCTAGTTTTTGCGCCTCGCCAATGCCGGCCCATAGAATTAACAAGGGAATAAAGGCACTGGCAGGCAGGTAGCGCGCAAAGCTCACAAAAGGTTCAAAGAAGGCCTCAATGGGCTTGTAGGCGCCCATAGCGATACCCAAGGGCAAAGCCAAGGCGGTGGCAATCAAAAAACCGCCCAGTACTCTTGAGACGGTCATGCCGATGTCCTTAAGGAAACCTTGATTAACCAGCAAATCCCAACCACTGCGCACCATTGCCAAAGGATCCGCCAAGAAAATCTTGGACACAAAACCACCGAAAGTCGCAATCGACCAGACGGCAAAAAAGAGTACAAAGAAGCTCACCCCCAGTACCATGCGGGTACTGGGGGCCACTGGCGTTAGAGGTTTCATCTTGACGAAGCTGACTTACTTGATAAAGCGAGTATCCGCCAGCTTGGAGAGGTCAGGAATCTGCTTGATAATGCCCGCCTCTAGCAACAAGTCAGCGGCCTCCTTGCTAAATGCAGCATGCTCACCGGCGAAAAACTTTTGATTGGCAGCCTTGTCTTGCCAACGCAGATAAGCTTGCGATTTCTCGAAGGCCTCAGCGCTTTGCTTGACATCCGCCCCCATGATTTCAAAGCTCTTTTTGGGATCGGTTTTGATCATTTGCAAGGCTTCGAAATAGCCGTCGGTAAACGCTTGCGCAGCCTTCGGGTTGTCGCTTAGGAACTTGGGCGTGCAGCCGAAGGTATCCATCACCATGGGGTAGTCGAGCGTCGTGGCTAAAATTTTCCCAGCCTCGGGCTTGGCGCGTACCGCTGACAGGAAGGGCTCATAGGTCATGCCGGCGTCGATGTCAGTATTGCCCGCAATGAAAGCATTGGCAGCAGCTTGGGGCGAAAGATTCACTACTTTCACATCTTTAATCGAGAGGCCGTTCTTCTTGAGCATCCACGCCAAAGTAAAGTAAGTGGCGGTACCGGGCGCGTCAGCTGCAACGGTTTTTCCCTTGAGATCAGAAATCTTTGTGATACTAGATTTGACAACCATGCCATCCGCGCCAAAACTCTTGTCGAGCTGAAAAATCTGCGTAGTGGCCACGCCAATGGCGTTCCAGACGATCCAGGTTTCAACCGTCGTCGCGGCGCACTGTAAATCCCCGGAGGCAATCGCCAAATGGCGATCTTTTTGAGGGATTTTCTTGATGGTAACGTCCAGACCATGTTTTTTGAAAATGCCTGCTTCTTTGGCTAAGGTTAAAGGTGCGAAGCCCGTCCAACCAGAGATGCCGATAGTGACTGCGGTTTGTGCGCTCAGCGGCGCGGCGACGATGCCCAGACTTAGGACACCAGCAGCGACACGAGATATCTTCAAAATCATTGTTTTCATAACCATCCCTTTAAATTATCAAAACTATTTACAAGCGAGAACAAGACAACGCTGAACCCCACAATGGCTTGGCGGCCCCCGCGCCAGTGAGCGAGCCAGAAGTAGCCCCAGATCGTATCAAATCAAAAGCTTTCTCAATATCTGGGCCTAGATAATGATCCGTCATCATGGAGCGGCAATGGCGGCGCAGCACGCCATGACAGTGCTCCAAGGCCTCGGAACTCTTGAGCGGGCGCAAAAAATCGATCCCTTGAGCTGCAGCCAGCCATTCAATAGCAAGAATTCGGCCCGTATTGGCAATCATGGGCATCAGCCTACGGGCGGCGAAGGTGGCCATGGACACATGATCTTCCTGATTTGCACTGGTCGGCAAACTGTCGACGCTAGCGGGATGGGCCATGGACTTGTTCTCTGAGGCCAGCGATGCAGCCGTGACATGAGCGATCATGAAGCCCGAATTCAAGCCCGCATCACTACTCAAAAAGGCCGGCAACCTCGATACGGAAGGGTCAATCAACATGGCAATTCTGCGCTCGGCAATTGCACCCACCTCGGCGATGGCGACCGCCATGGCATCAGCCACCAAGGCGACTGGCTCGGCATGGAAATTGCCCCCGGACAGCAATTCATCGGACGCACTAAAGACCAAAGGATTGTCAGTGACGGCGTTGGCTTCGCGAACAAGAATTTCGGCCGCGTAACGAAGTTGGTCAAGACAGGCACCCATGACTTGCGGCTGGCAGCGTAGGCAATACGGATCTTGTACACGATCATCGCCGACCCGATGAGAGCTCCGAATCGCGCTACCCAACAGGAGCGCTCGGTAGTGCTCAGCAGTATCGATTTGCCCGAACTGACCACGCAAGGCATGGATGCGCGCATCGAACGGACCATCACTACCCCGGGCTGCGTCGACCGTCAGAGAACCGATCACCAAGGCGGCTTCGAAGATCGGCCGAAAACTGAACCAGGCATGTAAGGCCAAAGCCGTCGAGGTTTGGGTGCCATTAATGAGCGCAAGCCCCTCCTTGGGCGCCAAGATGAGAGGCTCAAGACCGTGGGATTGTAGGACTTGGCGAGCGGGGACAGGCTTCCCGTCCACCCACATGTCGCCCTCACCCATCAAGGCCAGTGTCATGTGAGCAAGAGGTGCGAGATCGCCCGAAGCGCCCACCGAACCTTGCCCGGGCACCCAGGGCACGATGCCAAGATTGATGGCTTGGATTAAGGTGTCGATAACCAGCGGACGAACCCCAGAATAACCGCGCGCCAAACTTGCCGCTTTCAGGGCCATCGTCAAGCGCACTACTTTAGGCGGAAGTGATTCGCCCACGCCAACACTATGGGAGCGAATCAGGTTGAGTTGTAGCTTGCTCAGGTCACTCGCGTTGATCTTGACGGTGGCGAGCTTTCCAAAACCGGTGTTCACCCCATACACGGGTAAGTCACCGGTCGCAGCACGATGCACAGTATGGGCACTGGCAAGAATTCCCGCCAAGGCGGTCGGGCTGATGGACAGGATGTCCTGCCCGTCATGAAGAAGCTGCAAATCGTCTAAAGAAAGTGTTCCGGGGATGATGTCGAAGGTTGCCATTGAGTTGAGTCTTAACGGTGTGTGTGGGGCGAGTCTTGCCGTCGTGCTTCGACGAAGCATCTACGCGAGGTTGACCATGGGCAACTGAAGGCGCTGCTCTTTGGCCGCTGCCACTGCGATGTCGTAACCCGCATCGGCATGGCGCATCACACCCGTGGCGGGGTCGTTAAAGAGCACGCGCTCAATACGCTTTTCAGCGGCCGCGCTGCCATCGCAAACAATCACCACCCCCGAATGTTGGGAATAGCCCATGCCCACGCCGCCGCCGTGATGCACGGACACCCAGGTGGCCCCTGATGAAACGTTCAGCATGGCATTCAGGAAGGGCCAGTCGGAGACCGCGTCGCTGCCATCCAACATATTTTCGGTTTCGCGATTCGGTGAGGCGACGGAGCCCGAATCCAAATGGTCGCGACCAATCACGATGGGAGCCTTGAGCTCACCCGTACGCACCATCGCATTGAAGGCCAGGCCTGCAAGGTGCCGTTCGCCCAGACCAATCCAGCATATTCGAGCCGGCAGGCCTTGGAAGGCAATGCGTTCTCCGGCCATATCGAGCCAGCGGTGCAAGTGTTTATTGGAGGGAAACAGTTCCTTCATTTTGGCATCCGTCTTACGAATATCCTCGGGGTCGCCCGACAGGGCAACCCAGCGAAACGGGCCGATGCCACGGCAGAACAGCGGTCGAACATAGGCCGGTACAAATCCTGGGAAGTCAAAGGCATTCTTGAGCCCAGCGTCGAAGGCCACCTGGCGCAAGTTATTGCCATAGTCGACCGTGGGGATGCCCAGCGCCTGGAAGTCAAGCATGGCTTGAACATGGGCCACACAACTCTCAGAGGCAGCCGCGCGCAATTCGGCAAAAGACTCACTATTGGCCTGGGCGGCTCGCCAGCGTGCCAGCGACCATCCCGCAGGCAGGTAGCCGTTGACGGTGTCGTGCGCCGAGGTTTGATCGGTGACCAGGTCGGGTCGCAAACCTCCGGCTTTTGCCCTTCTGACCAACTCGGGCAAAATTTCGGCTGCGTTGCCAAGTAAAGCTACTGAAATCGCTTGTTTGGTCGCGCTGTAACGCTGCATTCTTGCCAGCGCGTCGTCAAGATCGAGGGCTTGCTCATCTACGTACCTGGAACGCAGGCGAAAATCAATGCTGCTTTGCTGGCACTCAATCACCAGCGAAGAGGCCCCGGCAAAGCTTGCCGCGAGAGGTTGCGCCCCCCCCATTCCCCCCAGGCCAGATGTCAATATCCAGCGCCCGGCCAGATCGCCCGCATAGTGCTGGCGACCGGCCTCGACAAAAGTTTCGTAGGTACCTTGCACGATGCCCTGGCTGCCGATGTAAATCCACGAACCCGCAGTCATCTGCCCGTACATCATGAGGCCTTTCCGGTCGAGCTCGTCAAAGTGCTCCCAGGTGGCCCATTTAGGGACTAAATTGGAATTCGCGATTAAAACCCTTGGTGCATCTTCATGGGTTCGAAACACACCGACCGGCTTGCCAGACTGAATCAATAAGGTTTGATCCGCCTCTAGGCGCTTGAGACTCTCCAAAATTTCTTCAAAACAGTCCCAGTTGCGGGCGGCCTTGCCAATGCCGCCATACACCACCAGCGCTTGAGGATTCTCTGCGACCTCGGGGTCGAGATTGTTTTGGATCATGCGATAGGCCGCTTCGATCAACCAATTCTTGCAACTGATTTGAGGTCCTCTCGGGGAACGAACAACTCTAGGTAGCTTCGCCATGGGGATTCCTTTGCTTTTGGAATCTTAGTTGTCTATACATGTGTAGTCAAGTAGAATTTTTTGGGTTTTCAGTAAAACCTTCAGTAAACATTGGCAGCCAGCAAGCCGTTAACTTCTCCCGTAATATCAAGGTATGCGAAACATTTCGAACCCTCCTGCAGCCGCCTTACCGCCCATGTCCGCCTATCAAGGCGTGAAAAACTTTCTTAAAAACGGGCTGGCGCAGGGTCGCTGGGTGCCGGGTACTCTGATGCCGTCCGAGGCCGAACTGGTCAAACAGTTCGGCCTGAGTCGAATGACGGTCAACCGCGCATTACGAGAGCTGCAAGCCGAAGGTATGGTGGAACGCCTACAAGGCGTCGGCACCTTTGCAGCGCAGCTCACCCGAGTCGCTTCACAACTCACGATTCGCGATATTCATGAAGAAATCGAATCGCGCGGGCATCACCATCACGCCAAAGTGATATTCATACGTCAAGAGCTGGCGACGCTTAAAATTACTGAACAACTGGGTATGGCGGTCGGTGAGCCAGTGTTTCATTCTGTGATCATTCATCATGACAATGGCGTAGCCATTCAGTGTGAAGATCGGCTGGTCAATCCTGCGTGTGCGCCCCACTATCTAGGGGTAGATTTCAAAACGATCACCCCGACCGCCTACCTTTTACGGGTCGCGCCCTTTTGGCAAGCGCAGTACACGATTGAGGCTTGCCAACCTAGCAAGCAACAAGCAAACTGGCTGGGTATCGATCCTCAGTCACCCTGCCTGGTGGTGGTACGGCGTACGAAGGGCCGGGGCATTCCGATTACTCTGGCCAGGCTAATTCATCCCGGCCATCTTTATCAGATCGAAGGCGCGTTTGCACCATGAGAAAATCATCTACGGTCTTGTTCACCAATGCAAAACTCGTCTGCCTGAACGAGCTATCGGGTTGGGGCATGGTGGACGACGGTGCGATTCTCACCGAAGGCGATCAGATCGTGGCTCTTGGCGAGTCCACCCGAGTTGCCCATAATCTCGATCGCTCGAGGCAAGTCTCGACGATTGACTTGCAAGGCGCCCTGGTAACTCCTGGGCTGATTGATGCGCACACTCACCTCGTTTACGGCGGCAACCGAGCCGATGAGTTTGAATTACGTTTGCAAGGTGCCAGTTACGAAGAACTGGCACGGCGCGGGGCGGGCATCATGTCCACCGTGCGGGCGACTCGGTTGGCCAGCGACACCGAGCTCTTTGAAAGTGCGCTTCAAAGAGCCCGCAGTCTGATGCGATCGGGCATCACTACCTTGGAAATCAAGTCGGGATACGGGCTGACTGCGCACGACGAGGCGCGCTGTTTAAGAGTCGCACGAAAGATTGCACAGACCCTGCCCATGACGATCAAAACCACGTACCTAGCGGCCCACGCCTTGCCGCCAGAATTTAACGGCCGCCAGGATGAGTACATTGACGAGGTATGTCGGTGGCTACCCGATCTGCAGGCTCAGGGCTTGGTGGATGCCGTCGATGGGTTTTGCGAGAATATTGCTTTCACAGTCGCACAGATTCGTAAACTCTTCGAGACGGCTCAGTCCCTTGGAATACCCGTCAAGCTTCACTCCGAACAGCTCAGCGACCTGGGCGGAACCTCCCTGGCTGCCGAATTCAATGCGCTCTCAAGTGATCATCTTGAATACCTGAGCAGCGCGGGCATTGCCGCCATGGCGGCCAAAAAAACGGTCGCCATGTTGCTTCCAGGGGCATTTTATTTTCTTCGGGAATCGCAACGTCCGCCGGTTGAGGCGCTGCGTGAAGCAGGTGTGGCCATGGCGCTCGCCACCGATCACAACCCAGGCTCCTCGCCTACCCTGTCCCCAACCCTCGTGATGAGCATGGCCTGTACATTTTTCAGGCTCACCCCGGAAGAAGCCTTGCGCGGCATGACCGTCAATGCAGCCCAGGCCCTGGGTCTGCAGGATCGGGGCCAGCTCAGGGCGGGGCAAAGAGCCGATTTTGTCGCTTGGCCTGGCGAAATTCAACATCCCAATCAGTTGATGTATTCGTTCGGACAAGCGCCCATGGGGCGCGTGTTCGTTGGCGCCCAAGAAACTGCCTGAGCGACATGAGTTTTTAATGAGTAGTATTTCAAAAAAACTCTGGGCACCCTGGGCCTGGCTGAAAGTAGAAGGCGAGAGTTTTCCGAAATGGCACGCCAATGTCCTGCTCACCGTGGGCGCCGACGGGCACTGGAAATCCATAACGACTGAAGTAAATATTGACGTAAATAATGAGGTTACTTCGAAATCAGGGTTCGGGGCAACGCCGGGCGCAGCCCAGATACCCGAAGGCGCCGAGATCGTCAAAGGCCCACTCCTGCCCAGCTTTGTCAACGCGCATAGCCATGCGTTTCAGCGCGCCTTTGCCGGTCAGACGGAGCATCGAAGCACCCTTGCCGATGACTTTTGGTCGTGGCGAGAGTCGATGTACCGGGTCGCCATGCGCGTAACACCCGAACAACTTCAGGCCATTGCAAGCCAGCTCTACATCGAACTTTTGTACGGTGGTTACACCCAGGTTTGCGAATTTCACTATCTCCAACATCGGCCCAATGGCCTGTCCTATGAAGACCCCCTTACCATGGCCTGGGCTATCAGCCGTGCCGCTCAATCGGCTGGACTGGGGCTGACCCTGCTTCCCGTCTTGTATGAACGCGCAGGGTTTCAAGAGCCTGAACTACGCCCAAACCAGCAACGCTTCAGACAATCCGCCGTGGAGGTTTGGCAAGCGGCACAAGCGATCCACGCTAAACAGCAAGCTCTCTTGAATGCGGGCCTGGCGATTCATTCTATTCGGGCGGCCTCCAAGCGTTCGATACAACATTTACTCGAACTTTCCACAGACTTTAACGGTCCCATCCATATCCATGTCTCTGAGCAACTCGCTGAAGTCGAAGACTCGCTACGCCACTACGGCGCCCGGCCTATTGAATGGTTAGTGCAAGAGAACTTTCTAGACGAGCGCTGGCACTTGGTGCATGCCACTCATGCTACCGGGCAGGAAATTAAATCCGTGGCGTCCCGCGCCGCCAGCCTGGTGATTTGTCCCAGCACAGAGGGCAACCTGGGCGACGGCCTGAGCGATTTACCCGCCTGGCTAGACGCCAAAGTAGCCATTACAATGGGCTCCGATAGTCAAGCAAGCCGCGACGGCCTTGAAGAGTTGCGTTGGCTGGAGTATGGTCAACGATTAGGATCGCGTCAAAGAAACATCAGCGCCGACCCAGGTATTGCAGGTGGATCGTCCGGCCAGCGCTTGCT
>JAYUOT010000406.1:0-4590 GCA_043760705.1 Betaproteobacteria bacterium | reverse complement strand
TAATTTTGATCAACGGCCAAACGACCCAGCAGCGCGACCGGCACTAAAGGGTAGCGCGGTAAGCGTTGCACAAGGGCGGGTGGCAGGTCGGTCAAAGGAATCCCCGAGGCGGCCAGAGTGAAGTACCCCGCAACCGCACCGCTACTTTCATCCACTGCGACATAACAGGCGGTCGCGCGGCGGCGTACATCTTGAGAGACTTGCTGGCGGAAATACCGATCAAGCGGTTCGCTGCCCGAGGTAAAACCGGCACGGTTATGAGCTGCGCTTAAAACCTCAATCTTGAACGACCCTGTCACCGCGATTCACGGATCAGTCGGGTATGCGCTTGTTGAGCGCGAGTCATTGCGGCATTCATTTCTGGCGGATTGAGCAGCACCTCGGCAAAACGACGTTGATCATCCACCGATAGGCGGATGAGCTGAGTTTCCTCGATCATTCGATAGGCCGCATCTTGGGCTGCAGTGACCACAAAGTCGCTCACGCTACAGCCTTGAAGCTCCGCCGCCCGACGAACAACCGCTAAGGAATCAGGGGTGATGCGGGCCTCTAGGCGCGCGGTTCGCAAGGGTTCATGTGACATCAAAGGACCTCTCTTTAAAGTTAAATGTACGTTATATCAACGTACAATGTCAATGCCTCAATGGAGATCACTTTGGCACACTACATACAGGACGTGTTTCTTAAGACACCTCTAACCGCCCCTAGTCGGCATCGTTCAAGTCATCATAGAACAGGCTCTCGGGGTGCAACTCTGTCAACCGGGAGAGCGTTTCTTGCACCTGCTCAAGAGCGCTCATCATGGCGAGCACCTGGTCTTCTAGGTTTTCGGCGCACTCGAACAAATCGGCCACTTGGCTGCGCGACCCTTCTTTGAAAACGGCCATCGCCAATCGGTGCAATTTCAGCAGGTCGGTGCGTAGCTGGGGCGGACCTCCGTCGTCTTTGTCATTCAAGTCGTCCCGCAGTTCATCAACGGCATCGACCGCGCTCAGCAACGCCTCCGTCTCAAAATTCTCGGAACACAATTCGCCCCATTCTTCATCCGTGATTTGAGTCGTCATGTCTGCGTCTTTGAAAGTTCGGGCGGCGAGCCGGGCGCTCATAGGTCAATGCGTGATCACGTTGTTTGTTGGCCAGCGCCTGGTCATTGATCAGAGCAACGATGATATCAATGAAAACGCTCGATTGCGTTCGATGCAGTGACGCCCCGTGGAGCAGTCGAGCATGATGCCAGGGCTTCACTGACCTGCCTGTTCCATTGCGCCCCGGACACCGTGCTTGCGAAGAAAGCATTGACGAATAGAAGAGCGAAGCATAGGATTATGTTGCGTTGCAGCACAATCCTATGAAAGGACATCATGTCTCTTCAAATCGCTAAGGTGGTCGTTCCGCTCGGTGTCTTGGGAGTGATGTTCGTGGTGTTTATCCACGGCATCACCGAGTTCTACGATGCGCCGATCCGAGCGTGCTCTGAGCACGGCTACTGCGGCAAATTTGGCCAAGCGCACACCTTAGAGCAATACGAAGCTTTTAAAACTTGGCAGGCGAACTTTTTGACCCTGTGGCCTTTGGGCATGCTGTTTCTGTTCGCCTGGAAAAAAGGAATCCTCGAACCTGAAGAGGCTGAACTCAGCAAGCAAAAAATGCTGGAGTCCGTCAAGCAAAACGAGCCTCAGAACCATGTGTAATACAAACCCCGGCGCAAGCCTATCCTGCAATAGTGCTTCACCTCGGCGTTTGCTTCGTTCGGGTAAGCTTAGGATCGCCGCCGCCTCCTTTTGGTGCGCCTCCTCTAGGATACTTTAGTATCCATATAGTCCATCTAACAAAGATCAGCGCCCGACCAACACAGGGCCGAGGGCGCAATGGAACAGCCAAGTCAGTTAGGCCTCAGCGCTCATGCTGCGCTGCGGTAGACGTGCTTTAATCTCCGAATCCTGAACCCAGACTGCCATGACTCTCAAAACCCTGACCTTCATCCGCCACGCTCAAAGCGTCTCCAATGCCGGGGGAATCACCCTGCCCCACCATCAAATTCCATTGACCGAGCTGGGCCATCGCCAAGCGCACGCCTTGCCGGGTCTGCTAAACATGAATCCGGCCTGCGTGGTCGTCTCCACGATGATTCGCACTCACCAGACGGCCAAACCGTTTTGTACACAGGTCGGCATCAAAGCCATTGATCGCCAGGGGTTGGACGAGTTTTCGGTCATCGACCCGGAAATGATCAAAGGCATGACCGGCGATCAGCGCAAGCCCTTGGTGCAAGCCTACTGGGATGACCCGGACCCGCAACGTCGCTTATAAAGTCACGGTCGGGGCCTTCGTGGGCTTAGTGCTGCATTTGTGGCGCACGATCTACGGCCAGACTGGATACGGATCACAAAGATCGCTCCTCACGACACAACCGCCTACTGCATCACGATCTCATCAATCGGGTGGCACACATCAAGGCTAATGGTCACTTGTCGTGCGACCAACTGCGGTATTTTTGAGCGTCCTGGGCCATTCACCAAGCGTACTAGCCCCTGATTGACAAGCTTCGTGAGTGTTCGACTAACGTTACCAGGCTCGCGCCCCAGCCTGATCGCCAAGGCATCGATGGAGGCGGGATGTTCCGCATCAATCGTTTGCATCAACGCTCGGTTTTCCGGCGTGAGTAGGCGAAGCAAGTTTTCGGCACTGCGGTGCACCGCCTCGGCGCTCTCGTAAGAGGGGGCCGAAGCATGCTTAGGAGCCAACGCCTCCCCGCGCGCCACAGCACGCATCTCATCACGTAAATTCCTGAGGGTCCGAATTTTAGCGGTCATGTCTCTTACTCCTTCACATCAAACGGCAACCCGAGAGCGCCTAATTTCGTTTCAACGGCGGCAAAAAAATCCACGATCAATTGCTCAGCGCTCACAAAGGCATAGGGCTTGCCTGCATCCGTTTCATCGTAGTGCCAGTGATCGACCTCAAGCGGGGCCGCGACAAACTTACTCCCCGCATGGGGCACCCGATGCGCATTATCAAATCCTAAAACGCGCACGCCGTCGGGCCGGTGCATCGTCATCGAATACGCCACTCAGTGCGGCACAGCCGCCGAGACGTCGACCGCTCGGACATCAAACTTCAACCAATACCCACAACCCAAGGTGTAGATCAACCCATCGTAGTCCAGAAGGGTTTGCAGGGTGGTCTCAACGAAAGTCATAAACGATAATATCACCACAGGATGTATAAAACCATCCGACCTAATGGCAACCAGCCCAATGCAAAAAAGCCCGTTGTGGAGACGGGCTTTTTTGTAGCGCTTAGGTGATTTAGCGAGCCAGGTGGGTCGGGCGACGCTTAGCTTTTGAATGACGGTGTTTCATGAGAGGCTCCTGATCAACGCAGCGCAAGTGCTGTACTTGTTCAACGCCGCAAGAGACGCCACCATTGACCTGAACTTTGTAAGAAGTAAGACAAGGTGTATCAGCAACCCTGCGTAACCCAGCCGACACCTGGGCTTCACGGAGTTTTGCGTTCCATTGTTCCCGGCCCCTTGATCATGAATCAAAAGGATACTTTAGTATCCAACAATATCTTCTCCAGCAAGAGCTAGCCTCAGACCAAGGCCGCGATCATCAATGAACCAGGGCGATGACCTGCGCGGGCGATAAGACAGGAATGCCCCGATAGGGGTTGAGCACCTGCAAATCAGCATCACTTGAAACGATGAGATCAGCCTTAGCGGCCAGAGCCAGGCTCAAGAATTTATCGTCCCTGGGGTCGCGACAATCCTGTACTTCATCTAAAACATCGATAACATTGACCATCTCCCGGTATTTCTCTAAAAAATCCGCCCGCTCCTCGCGTGAGCGATAGCGATCCAGATAGGACCGACCCAGCACGTTCTCCAATTCGGCCAGGGTTTCCACCGAAGCCATCAAGTCACAGTGCGCCCCCAAGAAGGTCAACGCCTGGGCTGGGATGGATAAAGGTTTGAGAAGTGCGCTGATGAGAGAACTGGTGTCGATGACGACGCGCTTACGGACGAAGTTCATGCACCAAACGATTAATCTGTTCGTCGGACAAGGCTTCAGCCTCAGGGTTCACGGGCAAGGCCTGCAAGAACCGCGACATCTTCTGCCCGGCCAAGAGGCGCAAAGCCACCTGGGCATCCTCGTAGCGCATCATCGTGACGACCGGCCGACCGTATTGAGTGACGGTGATGGGATCGCGCTTGGCGAGATCAAGCACCTCACCGAAGTGGTTTTGGACTTCAGCCGAAGGAAGGGTTTTCATGGCAAGCACCCGAAATGGACAATTGACTATCTTAGCTAAGATAGACAAAAAAGCAACCCCTCATGCATCGCCGTAGAAAAGGGAAAAAATCGTACGCGAAGACTGACCACCGGAAGCGCTAAACGTACTTTAAATTCCGAATTCTGAGCCAAGCACCGGTGCGCTAGGCGACGTGCCCGGCCGGGATACGTCGCCTGGGGCGACTACCACCCGGCAGTCGCTGGCGCGTCAGTACGCACGGCATCCCCTAGGGAAGCGCGGATTTAATCGCGCGGCGCCTGGCTCCTTGAATCGGGCGGTCTACTTCGTTGAATT
>JAYUOT010000405.1:0-10101 GCA_043760705.1 Betaproteobacteria bacterium | reverse complement strand
AGACCCGCTTGAGTGCGCCGATTAAGCCTTCGATCTGGAAAATTACCGAGCGCGGGTTAGCCGGATCAAGGATAAGCAAATCTAAAACAGGCAACCATTCGGGACGGGCCATATAGCGAGATCGATAGGTGATGATACTGTCACCCAGTTCAAGCAACCAATCCAGGCCACCCCCGGGGGGCATGGCCAGGGCATGCTGAAGCACTGAGCACAAGAACTGCAAACGTTCGATTCGTCGTCCCATCGATAGAAAACGCCATCCCATATCGCGGGTCATGCCATCCAGTGTAAAGCCCGCCAGCGTCATTAATGAGACGGCTGCCTTATCCAGCAAAGTAAGTGCGTCACCGATATTCAACTCCGGATTCGGACTGCCCAATTGTTGAAGCATTTGATTGAGCGAACGCCAGTTGTCGGCGGACAGGCGTTCTCGAAGATTAAAACCGACTCGAAACAATTGCTTAACGTGATGTGCCAAACCTGGCAATTCGACGTCGTGCATGGCGAGAAGTAAGCATTCCTGAATCAGGGCATCTTCTGGCAGGTCATGTCCAAATAAGGTTGGGGTTTCAAGGGTTGGCGACTCAAGAAGCTCCTGCCATTGACAAAGTGCTACCAAAGTTGGCCACTCCCCTCCTCGGGTTTCAGGGTTCGCTTCAATCAGGGTATCAAAGCAGCGCCGCATGAGACGGGCAGTATTGTCACAACGTTCGGCATATCGACCAAACCAAAAGAGGTTTTCAACCGTGCGACTAGCCAAATGAGTATCGCCACGAACCAGGTCCTGATTGGCCGTGGCACGGGGCAATAAGGTGACAGCATTCACCTGTCCTTCGGTCATCACCCACGTATCCTTGCTGCCACCCCCACGTTGCATCGCGATCACACGTGCGTCTGCACCCGTAGCGACACGGGTGAGCCCTCCCGGCATCACCGTATAGCCGTTCGGTGTCGCGCAGGCGTAGACCCTCAAGCCGACCACGCGAGCTTGCAAGCCGGGGCACTGTGTCGATGCCTGGCCAGGCACAGCCCGCTCGGTGCGGTCCCACACCGGAGCCTGAGAGATGCGCACCCGCTCTTGAGCCACAAAATTGCTGGGTTCAGCGCGCAGGCGCTCGATGAAAGCAGCACGCGCGGTCTCATCCAGGTCCTCGCCAAACACGGGTGACTGGCGAAGCTGAGGAAAGCTGGGCTTGAATACGAGTTGCCCGATGCGACTGATGGCTTCATGGAGTGCCGCGGGCTCTCCGCACCACCAAGTAGCAATCGAGGGCATCTTTAAAGGCTCGCCGAGCAAGACCTCACTAATTTTGGGTAAAAACCCAAGCAATGCTCCCGACTCCAGCAAATTAGACCCCAGGCTGTTGGCAATCAACACGGTGCCTCGCCTCGCGGCCTCCGTGAGCCCGGCGACACCCAGCGCAGAATCGCTGCGAAGCTCAAGCGGGTCGCAATAGTCATCATCGAGTCGACGCAAGATGACGTGTACCCGTCGCAAACCAGAAAGCGATTTGAGCCAAACAAAGCCATCGCGAACCATAAGATCGTTGCCCTGAATCAGTGGAAAGCCAAGGTAACGTGCGAGCAACGCTTGCTCATAATAGGTTTCGTTATAGGGGCCGGGGGTGAGCAGTACGGTCAACGGCCTCTCATGGTCTGCGACGGACCTGCCCTTATAGGGTTCGCAAGAGCGTCCCCAATGGGCTAAGCTGTCACGCAGTTTGATAAAAAATCCGGCAAGGCGTTGAACCTTGAGGTCGCGAAACATTTCAGGAAAAGCGCGCGAGATCGCCAATCTATTTTCAAGCGCATAGCCGGCACCCGATGGCGCTTGGGTTCGGTCATTCACGACCCACCAGCGTCCATCCGGCGAGCGTGCCAAATCGACCGCGTAAGTGTGCAATGCCACACCGTCAAGGTGTGTGATGCCATGACAGGGGCGCAGAAACCCAGAGTGTCCGTGAACTAGCGAGGCGGGCAGATGTCCGTCGGCGAGTAACTTTTGATCGCCATAAACGTCGATCAAAATCTTGTTCATTAAGGTGGCACGTTGAATGACACCGGCTTCAATCTCCGACCATTCACTGGCCGATAAAATCATCGGGACCACATCCAAGTCCCAGGGACGATCTGTGCCTTGCGGGTCGGAATAAACGTTGTAGGTCACGCCATTTTCACGCACTTGCCGCTGCACGGCCTGCACCCGATGCTCCATTGATTCCGGGGTCGAATCGCGCAGAAACGTCAACATCGCCTCCCAGTGCGGACGTGCTGTACCCTTGGGGGTTAACACCTCGTCATAGCGGGTGTCCGTAGTCAGGTAATTGCCGAGGAGCGAAGCGGTCATGGTTTCCAGCGCAAATCCAGTGTCAAAGGATATTTCGGATTTAAGGGTTCGGAATGTAACTCAATCGGGCCGGGAGTATGGCCTTGAGCCACGAAGCGCGTGAAGCGCCTCGCTTCGGCAGAATTTGCGTTCACTGGAAAAGTATCGTAGTTTCGACCGCCAGGATGGCTCACATGATAAGTGCAACCACCCATGGCGCGCTGGTTCCAGGTGTCAACCAAATCAAACACCAACGGTGCGTGAACGCCAATCGTAGGATGCAAAGCGCTCGGCGGTGCCCAGGCGCGATAACGCACACCGGCGACGGACTCGCCCGGTATGCCGGTTGGATGCAAAGGCAGTGGGCGGCCATTGCAAGTCACCACGTGGCGTGTATCCGTTAACCCTCGCACCCGCACTTGCAGACGCTCAACTGACGAATCGACGTAGCGCGAGGTACCACGGCGACTGACCTCTTCGCCGAGAACATTCCAGGGCTCGATGGCTTGCCGCAACTCGATCTCGACACCTTCATATACAACCGTACCGTAGCGTGGAAAACGAAACTCAAGGAAGGGATCAAACCAGCTCGCTGAGACCTCAAAACCGGCCTCGGTGAGTTCTTCAGCAACGTGGCGAATGTCTTGCGCTACGAAGTGCGGCAACATCCAGCGATCATGAAGTGCCGTACCCCAGGGCATCAAGGGCGCTCGATACGGATCCGTCCAAAATCGAGCGACCAGCGTGCGCAACAACAACATTTGAACCAGACTCATTTGCGCATGAGGCGGCATTTCAAAGGCTCTGAACTCGACTATCCCCAAGCGGCCGGTGGGAGTGTCGGGCGAGTAAAGTTTGTCAATCGAAAACTCCGCCCGGTGGGTATTGCCGGTGAGATCCACCAACAAATGACGTAACAGCCGATCAACCAGCCAGGGCCGCTCACTCTCTTTGGTCTTGGGTAAGGCCTCATCCATTTGTTGAAACGCAATGCCGAGCTCGTACAAAGTGTCATCGCGGGCCTCATCCACTCGTGGCGCCTGACTCGTCGGACCAATAAAGGCGCCGGAAAAAAGATAAGACAGAGCCGGATGATTCTGCCAGTACGTTAGAAGACTCCGTAGCAAATCAGGTCGGCGCAGCATCGGGCTATCGACGGGCGTCGCGCCGCCAAGCGTGACGTGGTTACCACCCCCGGTGCCCGTGTGTCGTCCGTCCAGCATGAATTTTTCGGTCGCGAGACGAGTGTCACGGGCAAGCTCATAAAGTGTGGTGACGTTATCGGTAATTTCTGGCCAGCTCGCCGCGGGCTGCACATTCACTTCGATGACGCCGGGATCAGGTGTCACACTCAGCACCCGTAGCCGAGTATCCCAGGGCGGGGGATAGCCTTCCAGCCTTACCCGTATCGCCGTGTTTGCTGCGCTCGCTTCAATGGCGCTGATCAGCGCCAAACTATCCTCAAGTTGCTCGATGGGCGGCATGAAGATATGCAAGCGACCCTGCCTGATTTCAATACAAAGGGCCGTATGAATCACTTCCCGAGGATCGGGCGAAGGCTTGACAGTGCCGATCTTTTTTTTGGCTTTCTTCGCAGAGGCCATTGCCTCGACCGGTGCAAGCGCTTCTCGCGGCGCAAAGGGGTCCACCGGGAAGATGGGTTCAACATCGTCCGGTAGTACCCAGGGCAAAGAATCCAGCGGCAAGCGAAGTCCCGCCGGTGAATCGCCCGCAAGTAAATAGAGTTTTTCGCGGCGTAATGGCCATTGGCTGGTACGCCAGTGTCTAGCCTGCGCGTGGCGCAAGGGTTTTAAGGGCACCACGTATCCCGCGATGGCGCCCAGCCCTGTTTCCAAAAGTGTCGCCAAACGACGGCGTTCCTCCGGGTCCTTAAGATTGGCGCGGGTCGGATCTAGATTTGCTGGTAACTTCTGCTCCATCAAGACCTGTTGCATGACATCTTCATAGGCGGGGATCAGGCACTCGACTGGCAAGCCGAGTTCGGCGACGAGTGCCTCACCAAAGCGCAGTGCATCCTTTGCCTTCAAGGTATCAATGTCGCCATCCTGCGCCAAGAGCTTCTGATCTTGCCAGACCGGATGCCCGTCCCGTCGCCAGAATACGTTAAGCGCCCAGCGTGGCAGCAGCTCTCCGGGGTACCACTTGCCCTGACCGTAGTGAAGCACTCCACCCGGTGCATGATGAGCCTTGAGTTTAAGCACAAGCTCACCGGCTAGTTTGCGTTTGGCATCACCATGAGCGGCAATGTTCCACTGCGGGTCTTCCATATCATCGACGGATACGAAGGTGGGTTCCCCTCCCTGAGTGAGGCGCACGTCGTTGACTTGCAAAACGGCTTCAACTTGATGGCCCAGGGCATCGATTTTGGCCCACGTGGATTCCGAATAAGGCTTGGTGACACGCGGGTCTTCGTGAATGCGCGTCACCGTCATTTCATGGCTGAACTCTACGATCGCAAAACCGGCTAGACCAGTGACCGGTGCCGCCGACGAGGGTAACGCGGTGCAGGCCAAAGGAATGTGGCCCTCACCCACCAGGAGACCCGAGGTGGGGTCGAGCCCCACCCATCCCGCCCCCGGAATATAAACTTCAGCCCAAGCGTGCAGATCGGTGAAATCGCGATCCGTTCCCGATGGCCCATCCAGTGCCTTCTGATCGGCCTGCAATTGAATCAGATAGCCGGATACAAAACGCGCGGCCAAACCAAGATGACGCAAAATCTGAACCAGTAGCCAACTGGTGTCACGACATGATCCGCAGCGTAAGGCCAGCGTCTTTTCAGGGGTTTGCACGCCAGGTTCCATGCGAACCAGATAGCCGATATCGCGCTGCAAGCGTTGATTAATGTAGACCAGAAAATCTGTGGTCGTCATGGGTGCGACCGGTAAATCAGCGCGAAAGCGGGCCAACCAATCCTTCAAGAGGACTTCCGTGTGCTCGGTCAACAAATAGGGTGCGAGTTCTGTTGCAAGCAGGGGGTCATAGACAAAGGGAAAATATTCGGCCTCTTTTTCGACAAAAAAGTCGAAGGGATTAATCACGGTCAGGTCAGCTACCAAGTCGACCGTGAAGCTTAAAAACCGAGTCGGCTCCGGAAAAACGAAGCGACCAATATAGTTCCCGTAAGGATCCTGTTGCCAATTAATAAAGTGCTTAGCGGGCTCCACAGCCAGAGAATAAGACAAAATGGGTGTGCGCGAATGTGCGGCAGGACGCAGACGGACCTGGTGGGGGGATAGCTCAACTTGTCGATCATATCGATACGTTGTAGTGTGGTGCAGGGCAACTCGAATGGCCATGGAGGATACTTTCGGGAGATCGTTCTAGAGACTGTACCCGAACGCAGAAGTTCGACTTTTTCTGCCGACCATGTCAATTTATGATCCACCAGTCGAAGGCAAGCACCGCTCAATGCAAAGTGCCGTCCATGGGTAAAACGTAGCGCCATTCCAGGCGCGTGGGAAAACCAATCTCTCTGTGTTCCCAGTGCATGTCGTTACAACCTTGCCTACTCTGGTTCTGACTAGTCAACCGAGACGGCCTCACCGACACGCAATTGCGGTTCAACATCGAAACTAATGGTACGCGTCGTACCATTGGACATCCGGACGTTTACATGCCAAACGTCCCGTGTGCCCTGACGCTTCTCCAACTCACGCCCCAAGACTAGACTCGCACCTTCGCAATGGATTGAGCGACCCCACAATTTGGGCAAGTAGTATTCTGATAATTAGGATTACCACGCCCCTGCACGTTCGGTTGTTGGGTCGGGCTGGAGGACTGGCAGGCAGCCATCATCAGTGTTGCTGTCAAAATAGACAGGGTTAAAGAGGTTCGTTTCATTGCGTGCACTCCTTCGAATTCCAATTTTAAAGCATGTCCATGAAAGGCAACAACAGGTGCAGCCTTGACCAATGCGGATGATAAACATTACTTAACGTCGATCGCTGAACTTGGCTGGTGCATTGAAAGTTTGAATCGAAATGATCTTTCAAGCCATCGGCCCCACCGAGTATCGTGTGTAGTCACGGTGCCCTTTCGGGTGTAGTCCCACGCTGACATCTTTCCGCGAGTTGACCTTTCCAGCTCGCAAGCTCGAAGATGGTGATACAGGCAGCAAGCCATGCCGCGCCTAACGCGAACCCAGCCACAACATCGCTGCCAAAATGCACCCGCAAGAACAGGCGGCTGGCACCAACCGTGAGGGCGAGCGTCATGCTCACCATCATTGCTGGTAAATGCCAGCGGGCGGGGAGCAGACGCAGCGCCAGATAGGCCAGCAGGCCATAGGCGACGACCGATCCCGAACTGTGACCACTAGGAAAGCTGAACCCGCTGGCGACCGATCCTCCATCCGTCAAGAGTGGCCTCACACGGCCGATGGTGAGCTTGAGAGTGTTGTTCAAGATGCTATTACCCGCCACGGCCACGACCCAGCCGACGGCCAGTCCAGGACGCTGCAACAGAATAAGCACTAAGGCGACGAACACGCATAGCGCCGTAAGCGTAACTGTATCTCCCAGGTGCGTGAGCACGGCAAAGACCTCCAGCGCCGGCTGCGGCACACTCAGGCGAAGGGCGTCGGTGAGGGCCTGGTCGACCTGGCTTAAACCCCCGGCGACAGCCAGATGGCCGGACAGAGCGGCGATGACCACGGTACCCACTACCATTACGCTGAGCCCAAGCGTCATTCGCCGATGGAACTGTCTTGTCAACGATGCCTGGGTCGGCTCACTCGTCCCGGTGTCGGGTTGCCATGCCCGCGCTGCTACGAACGTCAGCGCCAGTGAGCCGACTAGTACCACGATGAAGAGCAGTAGTGCATGCCTACCGGCCCAATGTGCCCATTGTGCCCAAGTCACCGCAGACGACTCAGTGCCCATCGATTACCCTTCCCGGTCTCACGACCGTGACGGCTCCACGACCAAAGGTCTGGCCTTCACTTGCGTAGTCCCATTGCTCGATCAGGCATTGCCCTTGGGGGGCGTCGACTCCCCATCGAATCATATTGACCGAATTCGGGATACCCGCTCGGACACGCGACGACACGGCCGTTCCTGCCTGCACGGCCCACATCGGGCGGGCATCATTCGGTAAGGCCATCACATAAGGCAAATGGATGTGCCCGCCCATCACCAAGTCGGCACCGGCTGAGGCCCAGCGAGGAATGGCGCCGACATGCCCCCGCAAGAGGTCGTGCGTGTCGGCGGCGTGAGCTACCGCGATGGGTTGATGGACGACCACCACACGCAATTGCGTGGGACTCGCCTGTATTAAGCGCTGCGCCACGCGATCAATCTGCTGGCCAGACACCTCGCCGTTCTTATGCCGATACCAGCGCGTCGTATTCACGCCAACCACCAGAACCTCGGGCGACGAATACTCCGGCTCCAGCACCTCTCCGAAGCCAGCACAATGGTGTGCGTACGGGTGGCGCAGGCGAGCCCACGGGTCGAACAGCGGGATGTCGTGGTTGCCTGGAATGGCCAGCACTTCGACATCTAGTCGATCGATAAAGGCACGAGCCCTGCGGAACTGGTCCTCGCGTGCGCGCTGGGTGATGTCCCCCGACAGCACCACCAAGTGTGGCCGTTGTTGATGGGACAGATGCACCAGGGCTTCCACGACCGGCAGTTGCTCGGTGCCGAAATGCGTATCCGAAATCTGTAGCAGGATACTCATGCCTTGTCGCTGTCCGCGTGAGCGGTGTTTTGCTCTGTAGGGCCCTTGAGAACGTAGAGCGGCTTGTCGGACACTCGGAACTCTAAGGGCGACCGCATGCGGATCACTTCGCCATCGAACGCGACCTTGACCATCCGGGTACCTAAGGCCGGGCGCAGCTTGACAAGGATACGACGGAACTGAAAGCTTTCAACGCTGTCCGCCTCGCCCAGGGTGCCCATGGCGCCGCGCAGCAACAAGCCAAACATCGACAGCATGCTGATCGGGCGCAACATGACAGCAGCGATGCTGCCTTGGTCGATCGCAGTGGCTTCGCTGAGACCAACCTGTTCAAGTTGCAGACGGTTATTACCTACGAAGAGTGTCGGGGTGACCACGTCACGCACATCGTTGCCGCGTTCGATGCAAAGCTGCAACTGCCGGTGTGCGACCAGCACAGTCGCCACCGTTGACACAAGTGCCACCAGTCGGCTACGGCCGAAACGTGCCTTGTAGGCCTCACGGTCCTCGAGTAGTTCGGGATACAAACCGAGGCTGGCATTCACCAGAAATACGTGATCGTTGACCATGCCCACCTGTACTGGCTGTGCCTGGCAACGAAGCAACGCCCGCGTCGCCTCAGCGGCGTCGGTTGGCAACCCATGGGTCCGCGCAAAATAGTTGAAAGTACCCTGTGGTACCACCCCCATGGGGCAGCCCTGCGCATGCGCGGCTTGCGCCACTGCATTGATGGTACCGTCGCCCCCCACGGCAACGACGGCGCTACGGTGTCCCATGGCGGTCGCTACAGCTTCTTTTGCGATGCGCGCAAGCTCGTGCGGGCGTGCTTGCAGCAGTTCGCCGGTCCTGCCCGCCTCTGCCAATTCCCGCTCGATGCTCAGGCGAGCCGCATCAGCATCGTGGTGGCCGGAGGCGGCATTGAGGACGAATATCAGCGGCGCTTTGGGGTCCAATACCGGGTGATAAAGTGGTTCGATGTGGGCGCAGGCAAGTGCGTCAGTGTTGATCGGGCGGGGCCGGCTTGGTAATTGAGCGGGAGTCGAGAGGTTCATGGGCTCTTGGGCTCTTGAGCGATATATTTTTCCGGACGTCGGCCCACTCTACCCTAATCATCTTACTTCCTCATGCACATGAAGGATGACCACATTGGCACTTTTCGGCCGTTTTTTGCGACTGGTCGCCACCATCGTGTCTAAAGCTCGCACGCTCGCAATAGTCGCTGCAATACAATTTGCCCGGCGCTACGCCGCAGATGCAGGTGATGTGACCACATTTCGCCACATCCTGCTTGGGAGTTGCTTGCTCAATCATATTTTTCGCTCGTGGTTGGTAGAAAAATCCAACGATGCCTAAAGTTCATAGGCTGCTCCTGACGTCATAGCAGAGGCGTCAGACGGACACAGGATCATGTTCATGAATCACTAGCTACCCTTAGCCGATTAAATATGGCAAAAAATGAACACTTTTTCTGTTCGCTAGCGCGCACAATCTCGAATCGAAGTAAGGGAAATCGAGAACAAAAACGAAAATTCCAGTCGTCGAGGTATTAGCTTTGGGCGTCGGGGGACATCCTTAGAATGCCGCCACCTAGGCTAGGCGGTAAGGGCCAAGCTACTTCTTCAAGAGGAGGTACGCGACAATCGCATTGGCGTGGCCATGACCCATCTGGTGTTCGGTCTTGAGGACGTTGACGAGCTCCATGTGTTTTAACGGCCCAGCCTTCTTGATGATCTCGAACCAGTGGTCCATTGACTTTCCGTACGTCTTCTCAATCGATGGAAAGTATGAGGCTGGGCCTTTTAGCTTTGGATCCGCTGCCATGGTTTGATCCTTGTGAGTTGTCAGGGCAAAAATTCAAACTCGCGCCGATACCGATGATCAATGTCTTCTGTAAAGCGACGACCCGAAAACGTAACTTGAACCCGGTGAACGCGGGAAGACGTATTGACAATAGCTACACACGAAGATATCATTTGTATATCTATCTCATACACCAAATCAGGAGCGCCTCATGCGCGATGCCGCTATCAACCTTCGTGCCTTGCCTGATCAGCGCGACCTAATTGATCACG
>JAYUOT010000404.1:0-4597 GCA_043760705.1 Betaproteobacteria bacterium | reverse complement strand
CTGAATTAATTATAAAATGGCAGTTCTTTAAAATCCAAGATAAATTGCCATGAATCATACGTCTAATCTAGCCAATGGCCGAGCTGTGATTCCATCCGCTTTGCGAGCGCAACTTGATTTGAAAGACGGTGATCAGTTGATATGGTCTATCCGAGGCGAGCAGTTAATGGTGACTACCCGACGAGCTCAGCTTCAAAATGCCCAAGCAATGTTTCAAAGGAAGTTGAAATCCGCCGCACCCTCCCTTGCTGATGAACTTATTGCCGAACGTCGTGTGGAAAATGTTGCCGACAAAGCATGAAAGCTGCCACAGTTTTAGATGCCTCGGCAGTACTCGCATTTTTGCAAGGAGAGCCGGGTGCTGATGTTGTTCTGAAGGCTTTGGAGTCCGACTCTTGCGTCGTAAGTGCTGCCAACCAGGCAGAGATTATTTCGAAGTCCCTTGATCATGGCTTGGCTCTTTCTCCATTACAGGTCTTGCTCGACGAGTTGGACTATTCCGTGGTTGATATTACCGCTGCCGACGGTGTTGCGGCGGGTGCAATGCGAGCCAAAACTCGTCACCTTGGGTTAAGTCTAGGGGATCGACTTTGTCTTGCGCTTGGGCAACGCCTTGGAGCAAAAGTATTGACCGCAGATCGACCTTGGTTAAAAGTGGCAAAACCCTTAGGTGTAAGTATTCAGTGTATTCGACCCGAATAAAGGTAGAACGGTTTTCAGGTCTCAAGGTGACGCGTCGGTTGATTACCATTGTGCGTGCCGCTCAACAAGCTCTACAGCCAGATACCGAATCCACATAAAACATCGACGCCAAAAGTTAGTGCATCGTCGCGAAGACCTCGGCGACCAAGTCTGTCTTGTGGACGAGTATCGACGATCCGGAGGGATCAAGCACAAACACGCCGCGCCCGTTCGAATAAATGACCGTACCGTCGAGATCAATGTCATAGGCGGCCACGCTGGTCGCGAGAACTCGTTCAGTACCACCCGGAGTGCATTGCACTAACTCCCAGCTTTGCGGTACCAAAGTAGGAACGCCTCCAACGGGACGAGAATTGCGCAAGGCGTTTTCCGCGTCAATTCGTCGGCCTCGGAGCAGAATAGTCTTGAGATCGGCCTGTGGAGCTGGACCGGTTGCGCTGTTGAGCGCCGCCTGTCACTTTGCGCAGAGCATTGCCATCGTGGGAGAGGATCGCAATATTAGCCATGCCATCTGACTGAGGTGCGGAGGCGGCAAGCAAGGTGCCGTCAGGCGACACGCAGAGATCGTTCAACTGGAGATTTTGTCGATGTAGTAAGCACAGCTCGTTCTTTGAGGACACCTCATACCGGAACAAGCCACCCATGCCTTGGTCTGATAGAAAATAAAACAGATCACCATTGGGTGCGAAGCTGGCGCTCGTTGTCATGAGCGGTTGATCGCCCAGCGCGAAGTTACGCATATTGCCGCCAGATGGAGATCCCAAAGCTGGTGCCCTGCTTCCAAGCATTGCGCTCCCGAGAGCGCTCCCGTCGTTCAAGAGCGGCCTTCGCGTAGGCGCTTTGCACCTGCCGATCAAAAGATCAAGAAGCAGGCCCTGTGTGCGAATGTGGACGGCTTTAGCCTGCATGCAGTAGTACGGTGCGCGGCCCGGGAGCGCAAGTAGCTGGAGAGGTTGTGCCGATACATCACCCGTCCAGCCTTGGCCAATGACCGAGTTCAGTGCCATGGCGCAGGCCAAGTGGTGTTGAAGCTCAAGACGCCGTGGCGAGACGGCACAACCCATCAAGTGATGTCACCCTTGGAGTTCATGCAGCGATTGGCGGCGTTAGTGCACAAACACTGCCCGAACTGCGGGCCAGAGCTGAGGATGATCGCTGCGATTGGCAGTGGGCTCGGACACAAAGGGTCCTGAGGACCGTTTGTGCCTAGCCCACGCCAAGGCCTCTGGCCTTGGCCGCTCAAGCACCCTGAAGATTCTCACTCACATGGGGCTTGAGGCCCGAGCGCCGCCAAAGCCCCCCGCGCCAGGGCAGATGAACTTTGCGCAGCAGTAAAGCCACGAGGTCGTGCTGCCCAAGCAGGGTGAGCTCGAAGGTAAAGTGACCCCAGAATAAAGTGACGAAAGCAGCGCTAGGAGCGTGGGCGTCAAACAGAAGGCACAAAAGAGCCAGAAAAGAGTGTCTTAGCAGGGGCTGGAGAACGCTTTGAAGCCAAGTCAGGCAAAAGCCAAGCTTAGCCCCAAGCAAAATGCGACCGGCTTTCACAGCCAAAGAGGCTATTGATGGCTGTCGGTTAGGGGAGCTTTTCGGGAAAAGGGTGTTTAAATTGCCTATCCCCCGGTCGTGCCATACTTCTGCGATCTAACGTAAGAGGGTGAGGTTTTGAAAGAGTTCCCAGTTTTGACAAACGCGCCGATTCGGGAAGCTTTAATCGATGTTCAATTCGCGCCGGAAATATCCTTCGAGCAAATCGAACTTAAATTTCGTCGGATTGAGGCGCGTTACGGCGCTTTACAAGCAATGGATGCCATGGACCTTTCCATAGAGGTTAACGACACCGGGACGGTCATTCACACCCCCCAAGTCAAACTTGGCTATCGGGCCGTGTCGATTGATGGTTTATTTGTTTTTCAAATTCGAAAGAATGGTCTTTCTATGAGTCGCCTGCGCCCTTATGAGCACTGGGCGAGCTTGCTTGAAGAATTCAAAATTGCCTGGGATGCCTTCGACCTAAACGAGGGAGAGAGAGTTCTCACTCGGATTGCCGTTAGATATATTAACGAGATCACCTTGCCAAAAGCAGAAAGTGTTGAAATCGACGATTTCCTCGCCTATGGACCAAAGATTCCTCGATCTCCTCCATTATTTCTAAATTCATTCTTTTCTAGAAATGAAATAGTCGACTTGGCCCAAGACAAGATGATAATTGTCAATCAGGCTCTAGTTAGAGATGCCTTGACGACAAACGGTGCTCCGCAAGTGTCTAGATTGCTGTTAGATATCGATACTTTTACACCCGCTAATCCAAACTCGAAGGTGTTTGAGGCTTCGACACTTCAAACACATCTAGAATCGTTGCGTCATGTGAAAAACGAAATTTTCAACGAACACACCACACCCAAGGCACGAGGAGAAACTGCTTGAGTAATATATTTCCTGCCGCACAAACTTACCCGATCATTAGTTTGAACGGAAGGCCCGGTAGCTCAGTAGGCAAAGAGGTTGACAATAGTTTTAAGAACTTTTTCAGACAAGCCTTCCATTCGAACGAAAGCGAGCATTTGCAGCCTTTGTACGACCTAGCCCGTTCGAACAGTGTTGACGTGAACAATGCCCCAGAGTATCGATACGCCCAACGAGTTCTTCTTGAGTTAAAGGCATCATTTCTGCCCGACACAAGCCTAGATGAGGACAATGAAATTCGTTTCGAATGGGAAAGCGCGGCGGGTGCATTTGTGTCTATTACTGTTGGGAGTAACGGCGAAGTTGCATATGCTGCATCGAAAAGCCTGACTGAGAAGGTTCGAGGCCTTGTTTCAGTTAAAGACTCAGTACCTCGCTCGCTGCCGGCTATCGTAAAAGAATATTTATAAGCACTTTAATGCCTAATGAGTTACTTCAAGAGGAATTAGGTCGGTTCGTACTCGAAAGCGGCAGATTGACCGCAGAAAACCGCGTTAAACCTAAGGCGTTTGAACCCTCCTACGGCGGTATACCGACTCAACTTGAAGTTTCGGTTTGCCGGACTCGTGGGATCGCGGAGACACTGTTGCGCCACTTGGGACAGACCAAATTACCGAAACCCGCAAAAGCCGTGATCATAGTTCGATGGCACGAACTGACGCCTATTTCTGGACTCAAAGCGCTTAGCGATCCTGTAGAAGATTTTCCCGAGCACGCCGTGATTGTCGGGTGGGACGCTAACGATAAATCTCAACGCTTAGAGCAGCAGCAGCAGTTAGCCCACCAGATTAAGCCATCCGATGTTGTGATTTTTGACTGAGAATTAGAACTTCTTTTCGCGTTAATCGAAGCACTCGTCCTTGATATCAGCAAAAAATTGAAATATTGTGTATCGGCGGGAGCATTCAGTAACCCTCTTTTATTGACGCAATCACTTCCCTTCGTGGAGCCGCGCTTTCTCAGCACCTACGAGAGGTTTGAACAGGCGGTCTATAAATTAGTTCGTAAGTAGAGAGTAAGCGATCCATTATCTACACTCTATTCAAGCCCGCAATTCCATGAGTGTCTGAGTAGGGTCGAGGTTCCAGGGCATAAGTGCGTCGACTTCATCGACAGTGCTTGCTTTGGGTAGTTCGCGCAGCACATGTCGTAGCCATGTGTAGGGTTCGTGCCCGTTGGTCTTTGCGGTTTCTACAAGCGAGTAAAGGACTGCGCTCGCGTTGGCCCCGGCCATCGTGTCACTAAAGAGCCAAGCCTTGCGTTTATGCGAAGCTTCGCATAAACGCAATTATGCTCATTACTGAATTATGTAAAGCCTCTGAGATTTAGGATTTTTTTCGCTTTGGCTTTGCGTTCATTTAGGAAGTAGATCGAGTGGCATTGCACTTTACATAAAAACAGCGCCTTCTCGTGTGGCATTCAACCACAGGAG
>JAYUOT010000403.1:0-4598 GCA_043760705.1 Betaproteobacteria bacterium | reverse complement strand
TGTTTTTTCACCCCGCCAGCGCGAGTGCAGCACCCTAACCAGGCTTGCCCCAGCTATCTTTGAGTCCGACAGATCGGTTAAAGACCAGCTTGTCCGCAGAATGATCGATGCGGTCGGCCACAAAATAACCATGTCTTTCAAACTGGAAGCTTTGCTGCTTTGCTGCTTTCATGACGGAAGGCTCCACCCAGGCTTGAATGATACGTACCGAGCTTGGATTCAGGCTTTCAAGGAAATCCTTGCCGCCCGCATCCGGATGCTCTTCGACGAAGAGTCGGTCATAAAGTCGAACTTCAGCGGGCTGAGCCGCTTTGGCCGAGACCCAGTGAATATTGCCTTTGACCTTGTAGGCATCGGAGCCTGGCGTCCCAGATTTTGAATCGGGAAAGTAGTTCGCGTGCACGGCAATGATGTCGCCCGCGTCGTTCCTGTCGCAACTAGTGGCCTCAATCACAAAACCGTAACGCAGCCTGACCTTGTTCCCTGGAAAGAGACGAAAGTAGCCTTTTGTGGGGTTCTCCATAAAGTCTTCACGTTCTATCCACAACGTTTTGTGCATTGGGAATTCTCGGCGGCCGAGGCCCACTTGATGAGGGTGCACGGGGGCCGAACAGGCCTCTTCCCAGTCGTTCGGGAAGTTGTCGAGAATAAGTAGTATCGGGTCGAGTACCGCAATGGCCCGGTGTGCTTTGGCATCAAGGTCGTCGCGCAGAGACGCCTCAAGAATGCTCAGGTCAATCCAAGAGTCGGATTTGGAGACACCGATGCGCTCGCAAAAGAGCTGGAGCGCTTGGGCAGTGTAACCCCGTCGACGCAAGCCCACCAAGGTTGGCATGCGAGGGTCGTCCCAGCCGAGAACGTGCTTTTCCGTCACCAGCTGCTGCAACTTGCGTTTACTGGTGATGGCAAAGGTCATGTTGAGACGAGCAAACTCCCACTGCTGGGTGAGGGGTAATTCAAAAAAACCAAGCCTCGCCAGCTGATTCAACACCCAGTCGTAAAACGGTCGGTGGTCCTGAAATTCCAGGGTACACACCGAATGAGTGATGTTTTCAAGCGCATCTGAAATCGGATGCGCATAGTCGTACATGGGATAAATGCACCAGGTGTTACCAGTACGATGATGCTCTGCAAACCGAATGCGATACAAGGCTGGGTCGCGCAAATTGATATTGGGCGAAGCCATATCGATTTTAGCGCGCAAAATATGCGTGCCTTCAGCATGCTTGCCGTCGCGCATTTCTCGGAACAAGCTCAAATTTTCTTCAATGCTTCGGGTTCGAAACGGCGAGTTCACACCGGCCTCGGTCAAGGTGCCTCGGGTGGCGCGCATCGTGTCAGCGTTTTGCGAATCGACATAGGCGTCGCCGCTTTCGATCAAGGCCTCGGCGCATTGATAGATGAGCGGGAAATAGTCGCTCGCAAAATAGAGGTTTTCTTCACCACCTGATGACCAGTCGAATCCTAACCACTGCACCATTTCGATGATGGAATCGACATACTCCTGGTCTTCCTTCACTGGATTGGTATCGTCAAAGCGCAAATGGCAGCGTCCGCCGTAGTCGCGCGCCAAACCAAAGTTCAGGCAAATCGATTTCGCATGTCCAATGTGCAGATAGCCATTGGGTTCCGGCGGAAAGCGGGTGCGGATTTTCGCGGGATCCAGGCCAGCGTTTTTTTGTTGCGCGGCCGGTCCGGGTTGACCCGACCAATGGCGACCGGCATATTTGCTCGCGCCCAAATCTTGTTCGATCTGGTTGCGCAAAAAGTTTCCCGCCGAAGTATTCGCCGCAGAACCACTCGCCGCAGAACCACTCGCCGACGAAGTGCTCGCCGACGAAACATTTTCACTTGAGTGAGAACCGCTCGTCATGCGTCTCGGTTTGCCTTCGCCAGCCATCAAATGCCTAGTAATTCGACTTCGAAAATTAAAGTGGCATTGCCAGGAATTACTCCACCGGCGCCGCGAGCGCCATAGCCAAGCTCCGGCGGTATCACGAGATTCCGGGTACCGCCAATTTTCATGCCGGCCACACCTTCATCCCAGCCCTTGATCACATGACCCGCGCCCAGAGGAAACGAGAAGGGTTGGCCGCGGTCTTTGCTGGAGTCGAACTTCGTGCCCTTGGTGTTATCTTGATAGAGCCAGCCGGTGTAGTGCACCAAGACATTGCTGCCGCCCTTGGCTTCAGCGCCAGAACCGACTTTAACGTCTTCGATTTGCAAACCCGAGGGCGTCGTGGTGTAAGTCATGCGTATACCTGTCATGTGAAAGAAGTAATTTTAAAATGAAAATGATTAAGCCATCTGCCGACGGATGGATTCAACACGCTGGCGATTGACCTCGAAATCTTTACGACCCAGGCGAGAGGCTGAGCGTACATGGATGCGTTGATTCGCAGCGTCCAGCAAGAACTCAGTGTCGTCAACAAAGCCCAGAAGCTTGGTGGTGAATTCAGCATAGAGGTAGTCCGCCTCTGTGGTGATCACCTTGGCCCCCGTGCTGGCTCGAACAATTTTTTCAAGCTTAGCCCACGCGGCTTTCGGGTCCCTGGCGGCAAGCGGCGCAATAGCATGATAGCCAAGGAGCTCGAAACTTGAAACCGCGTTGGTCAACTTCGCCTTGACCGGGTGCAGTCGGAGGCTCCCGTCATCGGCTTTGACCTTGCCTAACCGAGAAGGGCGGTTTCCAGAGAGCATGCTCATGTTTTGCTAGCGCTTCAAACGTTTGATCAAGCTCGAGGTATCCCAGCGCGCGCCACCCATGGATTGCACATCGCCGTAGAACTGATCGACCAGTGCAGTGGCAGGCAAGGCCGCGCCATTACGTTTGGATTCATCAAGACAAAGCCCAAGGTCCTTGCGCATCCAGTCCACCGCAAAGCCAAATTCGAATTTACCCTCGACCATGGTCTTGCCCCGGTTCTCCATTTGCCAAGACTGAGCGGCACCCTTGCTGATGACATCGAGCACGAGATTCATATCCAGTCCGGCCGCCTGGCCGAAAGCGATACCTTCCGATAAGCCCTGAACCAGACTTGCGATACAAATTTGGTTCACCATCTTGGCGAGTTGGCCGCTGCCCGAGGGGCCCACCAGCGTGAAGGCGCGCGAGAAGGCCATGCCCACAGGCTTGGCTTGATCAAAGACGGCGCTGTCTCCACCGCACATGACGGTGAGCAAACCATTCACCGCGCCCGCTTGTCCGCCCGACACGGGTGCGTCGACAAAGTTCAGGCCGAGTTTCTTGGCTTCGGAGTCAAGCTCACGGGCCACTTGTGCCGAGGCGGTGGTGTGATCGATAAAGGCAGTACCGCGTGTCATGCCCGCAAAGGCGCCATCGGCCCCGAGGACCACCGAGCGCAGATCGGCATCATTGCCGACGCAGGCAAAGACCAGGCTGGCCCCGTCGGCCGCTTGTTTCGGCGTGGCCGCAGCTTGGCCTCCAAACTCCTTGGCCCAGGCCTGCGCCTTGGCGGCGGTGCGGTTGTACACGGTCACCTGATGGCCCGCGCGTTGCAGGTGGCCGGCCATGGGATAACCCATCACACCGAGACCGAGAAATGCGACTTTTTGCGGAGTCACCGCGTCATAGACTTTAGCGTTCATGGCGATATTGTATTAGTAAGCCGCAAAACCGGAAGAAAAAACCTCCGCCACTTTGGAATTTCTGGCCTTCTAAATGGACACTTGACGGACTTCAAGGCTGTGTTCCTGGCGTAGGACTTCCAGAAAGTTTTGCGGACCTACGAGATGGAAGGCACCCACCACGCAGAACACTCGCGAACCTCCCCGCAAAACCGATACCAGTGCTGCCCCCATTTTCTTGTCGCGGATGACGCTCATGCGTTGATGAAGGCTGCTCAGGGTTTGCTCATCACCGAAGGAGTCGCGTTTAAGGCGGGCCAAGGCGAGCGCGTCGCCGCGTCGCCAAGCGTCAATGACCATTTCGGTGGTGCGCTCGTAGCGCTGTAATTGTTGCAGGCGATTGCGCAATTGTTCCAATTGCTCGGCGCGCGAGCCGCCTGCAAAAGCCTCGATCTGATCCTGTGCTTGCTCGAGTTCCACAATGCGCAGCTTTTTCGCCCGGGCTCGTCGCAGGAAAAATAAGTCGATTCCAAGAGTGGACTTGGGTCCGGCATTGGCCTCAATCCGGTTAAACAAATTCAAACCCAAGGCCCAGGGCTGCAGACGTCGTAGCCGCAACCAATCTTGATAATCAAAGCCCATATGGGCCTTGATGCTTTGAATCTCCTGGTCCGAGAGGATCTCGTCCAGGGTTTCCCCGGCGGGTAACAACACCCGCTTCGAGAAGGCCTCGCGCAACTCCTCGTGACGGATGGCGATGTCGAGTTCGACCGCGAGACACTCGCTTTGATTCCAAGCGGCCTCGATTTGCTCGGGAAGCGGATAAAAGCGACTCAAGCCCAGGTGCACAGCACCGAACAAAAACGCTTCGCCCCCACTGCTAAAATCCTTGACTCGATAAAACAGCGGGGTGTAGTTCGAGAAAGGCACATTCTTGAAGGCGCAGCCACTGATGCCGCTCCCGAGCCCGCTTGCGCTTGCGAGCAAGAATGCCCTTTTATTCATTGAAC